>CAZIDQ010000005.1:5581-46905 GCA_964538015.1 uncultured Marinosulfonomonas sp. | reverse complement strand
TTGCCAAATTCACCCCCGCTGGATAGATCAAACTAATGCTGCCGCAGGGCCTGTCCGCCTAGTTTTTTAAGCTCTTTAATACTGGAAATACCCATAAGCTTGAGAGTGATCGAAATCTCTTCTGCAAGGATGTCGATGGTTTTTTCCACCCCCGCTTGCCCACCTGCGGCCAATCCGAATGCGTATGCCCGTCCCAGCAACACGCCGCTGGCACCCAATGCTATAGCGATCACAATCTCGCTGCCGCGCCGGAAACCGCCATCAATCAGAACGCAAAATTCAGGGCCAACAGCAGCGCGGACTTCGGTAAGCTGCGCAATCGTTGAGCCTGCGAAATCCAGTTGCCGCCCGCCATGATTGGAAATCACGATACCATCAGCCCCGCAATCCTGTGCGATTTTGGCGTCTTTGGCCGATAATATCCCCTTGATCACCAAGCGTTTTTTCCACTTACCCCGCAGCCATTTTACATCATCCCATGTCAATGATCCGTCCAGCCGTTTTGATAGGTTACCCGCCTGTTCCAGTGCCCCTTTTCCAAATTCGGGATGCTCTGCTACGGCCTCGACGCTTGGCGAACCTGTGCGCAGCATATCCAGACACCAACCGGGGCGCTGCATCATCGAGAACAACAGCTTTGCATTCAGACGCGATACCGCCCGAAAGCCGTTGCGAACATCCTTTTCGCGCACGGATGTTACAGATGTGTCGACGGTAAGATACAGAACATCTATTCCGGCCGTTTCGGCGGCATGTAACAGTTTTTCGTTAAAGGTTTTGTCGCGATCCATATACAGTTGGAATTGCAGATTTCCGCCAACCTGTTTGCGCAAAGTGCCGATGCTCGCAATCGAAAATGTCGAAAGACACAACGGAATGCCGCGTGCCTTGGCCGCTTTTGCCGCTTGAATTTCACCCTGTCCACGATAAAGGCCCAAGAAACCCACCGGCCCTAGCATAAACGGGAAATCACAGTCAGCCCCCAGAAACCGGGTTGTTAAATCGGGCATGCCCTTTTGTTGCAGAACACGTTGAACCAGTTCCCAGCGTTTAAAATCATCCCTGTTGCGCGCCGCTGTTGTTTCGGAGAAGGCCGCGCCATCGATATAATCAAAGAATATTTTCGGCAGCTTCTTCTTTGCGATCAGTCGCAGGTCTTCTATATTCACGGCTTGTTTCATGATTACCCGCCATCGGTTTCTGGGTTAATTTTCTGGAAGAAGTCAGTGAACATATTGGTGCCGTTTTCAGGGCGCGAACCGGCCAAGGCCAGTACATAAAACCCGATTGTTGACGAAACGCGATTATGACGATCTGCCCCGCTGCGCAAATTCATTACCAAAGCTGGCGACATAGCCAAGGCCGAGCGGACGGTATCCTCCCAGTTGGCGGGTAGCATGTCCAAATTCATCAGGTGGCGCAGAAACGGTTTCCAGAATGCGTTTGTCTTGGCGGCCAACAGCTTTTGGCGAATGGGTGTTAAATGCCAGTCGGTTTCCAGTTCCAGCGTGCCATTTTCATAACGGGCCTGCGCGACGAATGATTTCGCGGCCTCTTGTTGGTCATATAGCCATAAAGGGTGGGCAAAAACATTGTGAAAGGTTGCCTTTATCTCGGCCAGCAAAGACGGCACATGTTCGCCGGCAAAGGCCGGATCAAAATAACAAAGCCTTGCCGTATTCCCGCGTTGTTCAAACCAGACGTTGGCATTGTGGGCGTCCCCATGTGCAACAATCCCGCCCGCCCCTGTCAGGTTATCGGGATTCAAATGGACAAGCGCATCATCAAAAATCTGCCCGAACGTGCGCTGCATTCGCTGGCCGTTAAGCACCAGGTTTGCGTTTGAAAATTCATCCCATTCCAGTGTGGCACCCGGAAAACAAAATGTCTGGTTGATGTAAAACCGCTTATAGCGCCCGCCGGGGGCTGTTTTGGTTTTAGGGTCAATCAGGCGGTCATGGAAAAGTCGGTGAATTGGTTCTTTGTGAACCTGTTGGGGTGTGACCGGCGTCAGGGTTCTTTTGGCCACCTCAAGGATTTTGGTGTTCAGATCAATTTCGGCGGCAATTGCGGTTGTTTCCATGCCCGCGTCTGCCACTTTATCCAGTTTGTATAGTACATCGGAAAATTGCGGCTCGTTTCGCATCCGGTACACCAGTATTTGTTCGCCGGATTGTGCGGACATATGGATTGGCAAATCCACCGGCAGGCCTGCCTTGGCAATCAAATCCGCCCTGTAATATTCGCCGCTCATCATGTCTTCGCCTTCCTCTTGGTGGAATTTAAAGAAGAACGCCTGCTTGCCAGAATGAAAGAAACCGTTCAGGGAATTCAAAGAATAGCGGTCATCGTTGATTTTCAAACCGGCCACATCTATCCTGAACAACTCCTGCAAAAAGGCGGTTAGCTCGGTAATGGCAGCTGCCCTGTCTGTACGCGCCAGTTGTCGGATAACAGCCGTTCTGGTGAGGGGGGCGGGAGTGTCAGCCACAATCATCCTGCACCTTGATCAGTGTTTTTATACCCTTTGCCTTTCCATCCGCAATTGCCTTGAAAACCGGCGGGGTTTCTTCCAGCGATATGACTGATCCGATTATCGGTTTGAACAGCGCGGGGGCCGTATTCAGCATTTGAACAGCATCGGTCAGTTCGCTCGAAAATGCGTGGCACCCCACTAAAGAAATCTCGCGCTCAACCAATGCAGTTGGTTCAATATCAAGGCTACCCGTCCCGATGCCAACCAACCCGATGGTGCATCCGTTCATATTCTGAACCAAAGACGAAATGACACCGATGTTTCCTGTTGTGTCCAAAACATACCGGATAGGTCTTGAAAACGGGTTGTCGAATTGATTGATCTTTGCGGCCTTGAATATGCTTGCCGCAGAGAGGTTGGCCACAGTTTCCATTCGCTCTTGGTTGATGTCCATTACCCCCAGCGGGCGACCGCTAAGTTGCCTTGAAGCCAGCGCAGCCAAGGCGCCAATGGGACCACAGCCGATGATTAACAAGGGTTCGTCGTCGGGAATGTTCATCCGGTTTAGGGCGTGCAGCGATACCGCCAACGGTTCGGCCAAGGCCGCGATATCCAAAGGTATTTTCGGATCACATTTAACAATCAGCTTTGCTGGAAGCGTGATCAATTCGGCAAAACCGCCGTCAATTGCTTCGCCTATGAACCCGAGTGTTTCGCAAAGATGCTGCATGTCTGTTTTGCAATTATGACATTTGCCGCAATAGTATCGGGAATCAGCGATGACTTTGTCGCCAATGCTTAAATCGCAAACCCCTTCTCCGGTTGCCTCGATCCATCCCGAGAACTCGTGACCGGCAATAGAGGGGCTGCGCGAAATCCATTGTCCGGTTTTGTAATTGTGAATGTCAGAGCCGCATATTCCGGCATAGGCGACACGAACCCTAACTTCGTTTGGTCCGGGGTCCGGGGCCTGATTGACAGTTTCAAACCGCAGATCAAGCGGGTTATAAAGCCGTACAGATTTCATCCTAGCGCTCCTTCAAATACTGGTCCCGTATCGGGGAGACCGCGTTTTCATGGGACGAAAACCCCTCGTATCGCGCCAGCACGCGGGCGTGTTTTGCCATTTCTGCATAGGCAGGTTTGGTGACATACCCGATCGAGCTACACTTCACAAAGTCATGGACCGACAGCGGGCCGTAGGTGCGTGCGCCCTGACTGGTTGGCAATACCGCGTTTGGGCCAAGGGCAAAGTTACCGATCGAAACCGGTGTGTGTTGACCCATCAGGATTTCGGACGCTTCGGTGATATGACCCAAATGTTCGAACGGTTCGGTCGACAGCAGTTCCAGATGCTCGGGGGCGTAATCGTTAATGAACTGATAGCTTTCTTCAAGCGACGAGGTTAAAACTATGCCCCCCGTAGACCCCGTAAGAACCGCCTTTGAAAACTCGACCCGTTGTGCCGTCATTTTTGCCCAGTGGTCCGGCAGGGCGGCCAATGCTTCTTCGGCGACACGGCGGGAATGGGTGACCAGATAGGCCGAACTGTCCGGCCCGTGTTCGGCCTCGACCAGCAGGTCCAGTGCTGCCAAACCGCCATGCACGCTTTCATCTGCAAAGATGATAGCCTCGGATGGGCCGGCAGGTAGACCCGGATCAATCAGCCCCGATAACTGTCGCTTGGCCGCAACCACCCATGGTGATCCGGGGCCAACAATTTTCAGGGCCGGTTTAATGGTTTGGGTGCCGTAGGCCGCGGCCGCCACAGCCTGTGCGCCGCCACATTTATAAACGGTTTCGACCCCGGCAATTCGTGCTGCAACCAATGTTGCCGCGTCAACCGACCCATCCGGCGTGGGCGGTGTAAAAATGGCCAGTTCCGGCACTTCTGCAACAACGGCGGGCACCGCTGTCATCATCGTCACCGATGGAAATGCACCCTTGCCACGCGGCACGTACAGCGCAACCGATTGAATGGGTGTATAGCGATCCCCCGCATATGCACCCCGCCGGATTTCCTTTAGCCACATTGCGTCTGGTTTTTGTTCTTCGTGAAAGGTTTTGATGTTGCTGATGCCGTAGCGAATGGCCTCGATTACCGCGTCATCAACCGCGTCAAAAGCCGCCTCGAACTCGGCCTCGCTGGCTTTTAATGTGGCCTCGGTCAATGGCTTGGCGCCGTCGAAATCCTGCCCAAACCGTACAAGCGCTGCGTCACCTTCGGTGCGCACGGCCTCGATGATGGGTTTCACCCTTTCGATGAATTCGGACAGGTCGCCTTCAGACCTTTTCATCAGGGCGGCATATTGATCAGAATTCAGGTTTCTGGTTTCATAGAAGGAAACTGAAGACATTTGAAGAACCTTTCCTTTGCCATTTGGCAGTCGTCATTTTGATTTCAAGAAGATTTCCAAACCCACCAGTTTGTCCAGGGCGGCGATTGCAAGCATAGCGATCACGATGAACACAACCGATACAGCAGCAAGGTCTGGGCTGATGATGGAGCGGATAGAATTGTATATCTGGACTGGCAACGTCACGATCCGCGCGTCCACCAGCAACAGGCTTACCAGAAATTCATTCAGCGACAGAATGAACATCAACAGTGATCCCGTGATGATCCCCGGCGTCACAGCCGGAAGCGTGACCGAGAAAAATGTTTGAACCGGCCCTGCGCCACAGCTTTGGGCGGCCAGTTCCAGATCAGGGTCAAGGCTGGCCGCGCTAGAGGAAACCGCCCAGATCATAAACGGAATATTGATGGCTGCGGTGGCCACACCAACCGGCCACAGGTTGCCCAGAACACCGGCATTGCCAAAGGTCAGCATCAGACCAATACCCGAGCCAATCAGCGGAATTGTGAATGGCAGCAGCAGGTAGGTTTGAATGAAATGCCCGCCTTTGACGCGGTATTTTGACAATGCGATACCTGCCAGCGTTCCGGTTGGTGTGGACACGATCACGCAGATTAACGCCACCCACAAAGACCGGCCAAAAGCGTCGCGCAAATCCTGTTGCCCCAGAACCGAGCCATACCATTTGAGCGATAAGCCGTCAGGGGGAAACGCGATAATATTGCCCGAGGTGAAAGATGCTCCGATGACCACGATTGTTGGGGCGGACAGGGTTAGAACCGAAATGAAAACCAATATCCAGAACAAGGTTTTCTGAGAGCGCGATTGCATCATTTGTCATCCCCCCCAAGGGCAAGGGTGCCGGCGCCAAAGATGGCAAACACCAACCCAACCATGACCGAGCCAAGCCCAACCAGCAGCAGAGCCAAAGCAGAACCAAAGCCCTGATCCGAGGTTCGGAAAAACTGATCGTAAATTGCATTGGCGATGAAATCCTGTGATCCACCACCCAATATGGCGGGCATGGCAAAATCGGTCAGCGACAAGGTAAGCACAACCAGTCCGGCACCGACCAATCCAGGCCGCGCCATCGGGATCACCACATAGATCATTGTCCTGACCCAGTTCGCCCCAAGTGAGCCGGACGCCGCCTCGATCTCTTCGGGGATGGCCGTCATGGCGGGGGCCAGCATCAGCACCGCAAACGGGAGCATATACTGCACCAGACCGAATAGAACCGCAGTGTAATTGAACAACAGCCGTATCGGCTCAACGCCGACAAGCCCAAGCACATCATTCACAATCCCCTGATTGCCCAGAATAATAAGCCAGCCATAGGCACGCACGATCTGGCCGATGAAAAAGGGCAAGAACAGTGCAATCAGCAGGAATTTCCGCAAGGCCGAACTGTGGGTGCGCACCATCACATAGGCGTATGGAAAGGCCAGTATCAGCGTAACGCCGGTGACAATTACTGCCCCCAGCAGGCTGCGCCACAGGATTGTTCTGATAAAAGGTTCGCTTAGGGCGCGGGAATAGTTTTCCAGCGTCCAGAAATCGGAAAACATGAAGGTTGTTTTATCCAGCGTGCGCAGGGATAAATCCCCAAGATAAAGCATCCCTACAACCAATGTGCCCACAAGCAGCAATGCCGGAGCCAGCATGAGATAAGGCGTTAGTCTGCCCCCGCCTTTGGGCCATACCGCAGCAAACGCAGCTTCAAGCACATCCATGATGCGCCAGGTTACCGGATATGCGGAACGATTATTTTTCATTATGATTCCCACCTTCGATCCCTTTCACCGACCCCGATAACAGGACCGGTGAAAGGAGGCTTATCGGTTGTTTAGCCCTGCATGATCGCTTTGAATTTAGAGAACCATTCGCTTTCATGCTCGACTTGCACCGCTGCAGAAATGCGGATCAGACGCTCGAACTGTTCGGGCGTGGTTGGATAGGACGGGTCGTTTTCCAGTCCCGGCGGGGGGGTTAAACCCGGAACAACACCCGGCAAGCCAAGCCCGTCCAGCCAAATTTGCTGCGCCTCTTGGGTCAGGGCGGAATTGATGTATTCCTTGGCCCAGTACAGTTCGCTCTCGGAGTGGCCTTTGGGAATCCACAGACCATCTGTATCAAACTTGCTGCCCTCAACCGGTACAGTCCAGGCGATATCGACGCCGTTTTGTTGTGCGGCGCGTGCGTTGGTTGAAATGGTACAGGCGGCGTCGATTTCACCATTTTGGAACCAGGTTGTGAAATCGGGATCCTCGCCCAACAGCGGGTTCTGTTCTTTCATCTTGGCAATAAATTCCCATGCCGGTTCCATGTGGTCCGGAATGCCGTCAAGGCTTCCGCCACCTGCAATCTGTGCCGGGAAATGGAACCCGATACCATCGTTATAAAACGCCACACGGCCCTTGAACTTGGGGTCCAACAGGTCTTGGTAGGATTTCGGCGGCCCATCCGGAAACGCACTTGGACGGTAAGCAAGCACATAAACATAGCCATAAGTGTTCACGATGGGATAACCATCCAGCCCGACTGGTTTTGCCAGCTCGGTGGTGTTGGCGATGTTTGAAAGATCCGACAGATCCTCGCAAATGCCGCGCAAAGCCGATTTTGTGGCGTTGGTGGTTGTGTCCCAATTGATGTGAATCGGCGGTGTGCGCCCCTGCGCGACAGCGGCCCAGACTTTGGGCTGAATTTCGTTGTCTTCAGTCAGATCATGAATGATCCGGATTCCGGTTCTTTCGGTGAACGGATCCGACACGCCAGCCTTAAGCGCGTCTACCCAGCTGCCACCCCATGCGCGCACGATCAGTTCGGATGGTTTATCCGGCTCGGCAGCCATCAGGATGGACGGCGTTGCGGCGGCAAACACGCTGGTTGCACCAATAGCGGCGGATGATTTCAGCACCTCTCGCCGGCTTAGGTTTCTGATTTTGGTCATTGTTGTCTCCCTTTGTTGGTTGAAGCCCGTAAAACCGGGCCTTATTGATCCGCGACAAACACATGAAGATCGCGGGCATCCCACCCAATATGGACCGATTGACCCAACGCATGCGTTGCAAAATCAATCGGATCGTGGTGGTAAATTCTTAGGGGTTCCACACCCAGTTCCGGCGCCGATATTTCATAAAGCACCCTTTCGCCTTCAAAGATCACGTCGGTGACGGTCCCGTTGAATACGACGTTAAGGTTCCCCAGATCAGTGGCGGTTTCGGAAATCCGGATTTGTTCGGCGCGGACAGCACAGGTAACGCGGGAACCGGTCGACAGTTTTTCACGGTCTCCCCTTAATATACCGGGCATGGTATAGCCATTATGCGTAATTTTAACATGTGATCCATCTTGCGCCACAAGATCGCCGTCAAACACATTTGTCACGCCGATGAAGTTAGCAACGAATGGGTTTTGCGGTGCACGGTACATGTCGGTAGGCGCGGCGTTTTGTTGAATTTCGCCATTGTCCATGACAAGAATCTGGTCGGAAACCACCAATGCTTCGCGCTGATCGTGGGTGACATTAATTGTTGTTACCCCCAGTTCTTTTTGAATCCGGCGAAACTCCAGCTGCATTTCCTCGCGCAGTTTTCGGTCCAGTGCGGCAAGCGGTTCATCCAGTAACAAAAGATCGGGTTCAAACACCAATGCGCGCGCAATCGCGACCCGCTGTTGCTGCCCCCCCGACAATTCGTTGATCCGCCTGTTTTCAAGCCCGTCAAGTTTTACAAGATGTAGAAATTCCAAAACCCGTGCCGGTATTTTACGGGCATCATATCGGCGCATCTTCAACGGGAAGGCAACGTTTTGCGCAGCGGTCATATGCGGAAACAACGCCAGTTTCTGGAATACCATTCCAACCGAACGTTTATTTGATGCGACAGAACTAACCGCCTTGCCGTTGATGAATATCTCGCCGCTGGTAGGTTTGAGAAAGCCCGCGATCATACGTAACAATGTTGTTTTGCCGGATCCGGACGGACCAAGGATGGTCAAGAACCTGCCCTGCTCCAGTTCGAAGCTTCCATTTTTTACGGCCTGGAAATCGCCGAATTGCATAACCACATCTGAGACGGAAACCGCCGGGGTAGTGTTGTTTGTCACATTGAATCCTCAACGGCCACTTTCATATGTATATACATAAAAACAATGCGCGTTACTCCTGTCAAGATATTAATATTAACTAACTGTTTAAATCCAGCAGCTTTCAGTGATGGAGGTCAAATTCTAAATTGAAGCAAGGAAACCACCATCCACAGCAATGCATTGTCCGGTGATATAACCGGATGATTGACCGGCTAGAAAAACTATCACCCCTTCAAGATCGGATTTTCCGCCGAACCTGTCCGCCGGAATCTTGTTTAGCATCGCCTCTTGCCAGTCTTTATCCTGATAAAACTGATCTGTAAGGTCCGTGCGGAAGTATCCGGGAGCGATTGCATTCACCCTGATATTGTCTTTTGCCCATTCCACAGACAAGGCCCGTGTCATCCCTAACAAGCCGGATTTCGATGACCCGTAGGGGACTGCAGTTGGCACCCCGACATAGGACGTCAGGGAACATACATTGATAATCGAGCCGCCTTTGCCGGCTTTAATCATGCCTTTTGCCACAGCCTGCGAGCAGAAAAATGCACCCTTCAGATTGGTACCTGTAATCTTGTCCCAAAGCGCCTCATCCACATCGACCGAGGCGCACACCTCTTCGTAGCCCGCATTATTAACCAGTATATCAGGGCATCCGATTTCATCTTCCAGCGTTTGCAGTTGATGCTTCATGGCCGGAACATCCTGAACATCCAGCACCAATGGATGGGTGCTGCCACCGGCTTGGGTGATTTCATCTTGCGTTTGCTTCAGGCTTGCAAGGCTGCGGGATGTGATAACCACGTGGGCCCCGGCCCGCGCAAGGCCAATCGCCATCGACTGACCCAACCCGCGGCTTGCGCCAGTCACAAGCGCGGTTCGTCCAGAAAGATCAAAAATCTGTTGTGACACGGGGGGAACTCCTTGTGGCTATTCTATATTATGTATATACATATACACGTGATATGCGCAATGCGCTTATACCACTATGCACCCGTACGAGCCACCATCAAGCCACGCGATACCCTAATCCAGTGTCCGCCGGAACCGCAGCAGGGCAAGCACGCCAAAGCCGAGTGCAAAAAGCAGTAATGCGGCCATTGGCGCGCTGACCGCTTCCAGATTTGCACCCTTTAGCATCACCGCGCGGATCACCCGCAGAAAATGCGTCAGCGGAAACATTTCGCCAATGTATTGCGCCCAGACCGGCATGCCGCGAAACGGGAACATAAAACCGGACAGCAGCAGGGACGGCAGGAAGTAAAAGAACGTCAACTGCATGGCCTGCATCTGGGTCGTTGCAAAAGTTGAGAACGCATAACCAAGCAAAACCAGCGCAAAGACAAAGATGAATATGCCGCTTAGCAACAGTTGCATCGAGCCGACAAACGGCACCCCGAACAGCAGTTTTGCCGCCAATAGCACCACCACCACCTGTACCGATCCGACGATCAGAAACGGGATCACCTTGCCCAGCATGATTTCCAGCGGGTTGGCGGGCATTGCCAACAGATTTTCCATTGTGCCGCGCTCGATTTCGCGGGTCAGGGCCATTGAGGTCATCATCACCATGGTCATTTGCAGGATCACCCCCAGCAGGCCGGGTACGATGTTATACTGGGTGATGCCTTCGGGGTTGTATCGTCGATGCACCACCACTTCCAACTGATGCGCCGCCTGCTCTGCGGCCTTCACGTCCGCCCCCAATTCGCGTGTCAGGGCCTGACTGGCGACGGTGCCAAGGGTTGAAATCGCGCCCGAGGCCACAGCGGGATCAGTGGCGTCTGCTTCGATCAGGATTTGCGGGTGGTCCCCCTTTAAAACCCGTCTGGTGAAATCCGACGGGATGGTCACAACAAAGGAAACGGTGCCGTTTTCGATCAGCTTTTCCGCTTCGACCTGACTGTCGACCACGTGGTTGAACCGGTAATACCCGGTGATTTCCAGTGCCGAAACCATCGCGCGGGTGAACCGGTCCTGACTGCTTGTTACCAGTGCGGCGGGCAATTCTTTGGGGTCGTTGTTGATCGCAAAACCGAACAGGATCAGCTGCATCAACGGCACCCCCAGCATCATCGCGAATGTGATCCGGTCACGGCGCATCTGGATCAATTCCTTGATCAATAACGCGCCCAGACGGGTGAATGAAAACCAGCCGCTCATGTCATATTATCCTGTGATTGTGACATGAACTGGATGAATACATCCTCCAGACTGGTTTCCCCTTGGTGCGAGGTCACGTGCTGCCCCTTCACCGCCGTTGCAACGGATTTCTTAAGCGCCGCCCCATCCTGTCCGACCACATGTAACGTGTTGCCAAAAGGGGCGATCTGATCAACGCCGGGCTGATTGGCAAGTCTGTTGGCGACCCGATGCACATCTGCCCCTTCAACAACCATCGTTGTCAGCGCGGCGTTTTCAACAACATCGTGAACGGTGCCGCTGGCCAGCAGTTTTCCATAGGAAATATAGTTGATCTTGTGGCAGCGTTCGGCCTCGTCCATGTAGTGGGTCGAGACCAGAACCGTCACCCCGTCCGCCGCCAGCGCGTGGATCTCGTCCCAGAATTCGCGCCGCGCTTTGGGGTCGACGCCTGCGGTGGGTTCGTCCAGCAACAGCAATTTGGGTTTGTGCATGATGCAGGCCGCCAGTGCCAATCGCTGTTTCCACCCGCCCGACAGCCGACCGGCCAGCTGTGCGCGGCGTGCCGACAGGCCCAGATTTTCCAATGTGTCGCGCACGACCTGCCGTGCCGGTTTCAACTGATAAAGTCGCGCCACAAACATCAGGTTTTCCTCGATCGACATGTCCTCGTAAAAGGAAAACCGCTGGGTCATATAGCCGACCTCGCGTTTGATCTTTAGCTGGTCGCGGTGCAGGTCCATTCCCAGCACAGTACCCCCGCCCGCGTCCGGCGTCAGCAACCCGCACATCACCCGAATGGTGGTGGTTTTGCCAGAGCCGTTCGGCCCCAGAAACCCAGAAATCTCGCCTTGCTCAACGGACATGGATACATTGTCGACAACGGTTTTGTCACCGTAACGCTTGACCAACCCGTGAACGTCGATGGTTTTCATTTCGCGATCTCAAGCAGATCGACATTGACGATCTGGCCGGGCTTCAGGGTGTTGTCGCCTTCAATATCCGCCTCGAGCAGGTAGACCAGCTTTTGCCGGTTCTCGAGTGAATAGATCACCGGCGGGGTGAATTCCGGCCCTGCCGAAATATAGCTGACTGTCGCGGTAATACCGTCAACGCAACCGTCGCATTCCACCGCCAGGCCCGTGCCAAGCTGGATGTCGGAAAGGTAACTTTCGGCAACATAAAGACGCAATTTGATCGCCCCGCTTGGCAATACCAATAGCACGGGCGCCTGCGGTCCCGCCGTTTCACCGGCGCTGCGGATGATATCAATTACGGTGCCGTCACTGCTGGCCACCATTGTGCGTTTTGAAAGCCGCCACAGCGCATTTTCCAACGCGGCTTGCGCCTGTGATACGCTGGCTTGTGCGGCGGCAATTGCATCGCTGCGGGCCGGCAGTTTTGCAACCGCCAGATTGGCCTCAAGCTCGGCCATATGCGCGTCAGCAACCTCACTTTGGGTTTTGGACAGATCGTATTTTGATTGCGATATCGCCCCGCGCCGGACCAGATCGCTTTGGCGTTCCAGTTCCCGCTTTGCTTCGGCGGCCTGAGCTGCGGCCGATCGCAATGACGCCTCGATCACGGCGATTTCCTGTGGCCGCCGCCCTTGTGAAATATCGGCCAGTTTGCTTTTGGCCAGCGCCAGCGTGGCCTTTGCCTGTGACACGGCGATTTCGGCATCACGATGTTCCAGTATGGCCAATTCCTGACCCGAAACGATTAAATCCCCGCGTCTGACGGATACACCGGATATTTGTGCAATTTCGATCGGTGCCAGTAGAATGTATTCGCCTTCGACGTATCCGGTCGCCATCGGAAGCGGGGCCAGACAGGCCGAGAGCAGCGAATTGACCAGTGGAATGGAACACAGAAAACTCATTGAATTGGTCCTTTTCTGGCAATGCCCGCTATCGCCCGCAGATTGGGACGGGTGGATATGTGGGCTGATGGGTGGTTTATTCCTTCGATTGCCCTCGTTTGCGGGTTCTGGTGCCTGTTATATATCTAGGGAAGCTAGGCCAAATTTCCATATCAGGCAACGATTTGCATACCAAAGCTGCGAATATTGCATGGCCAAAACACACCTGCGTAATGCGGTGCCTGAATATCGGTCGCTGATTTGCCCCTTGGGCGCATCATGGCTTTGGCCGGTTTACGGTGTTGCCGGTAATTGCCGTGCGCCATGTTGCGGCAGATCAAAGGTCAGTTCGGCCCCGATCTCGAATGCGGGATCGGTTGCAGGTGTTGCTGCCTTGACTTGCCCCAACCCCGTTTTGACAACATATTCCCGTTGCTCGCCCGCGAATGCAACGCCCATCACGACACCCCGGTAAGGGCCCTTGCCAACCGTAACAGCACTGGGGCGCCACGCCAGATGTCCGGCTTGCGTTTCAAAGGATAGTGGCAGGTTGCCGTCTGGGCCGGTGATTTGCGAGCCGCTCACCTCGAATATATTCTCGAACCCGAAAAAATCGGCTGCGAACTTTGACGTGGGAGAGTTATATAATTCATCAGCTGTGCCCAGTTGTTCCACCACCCCGTCCTTCATCAGAACGATCCGGTCGGCCAGTGCCAGTGCCTCGGTTTGATCATGGGTAACGAATATCATTGTAATGCCGGTTTCACGTTGCAGGCGCTGCAATTCGGTGCGCATTTCCAGACGAAGCCTTGCGTCCAGATTGGACAAGGGTTCGTCCAGCAAAAGCACCTTGGGCTGCATCGCCAGCGAACGGGCCAGGGAAAGCCTTTGTTGCTGCCCCCCCGACATTTCCGCCGGTTTTCTATCGGCAAGATGCAGCAGGCCGACAGTTTGCAGCCCCTGCTCTACCTTGGTTTTGATTTCCGGACCGGGCAGTTTTTTCAATCGCAACCCGAAGGCCACATTCTCGAATGCTGTCAGGTGCGGGAAAAGGGCATATGATTGAAAAACCAGCCCAATGCCGCGTTTGTTGGCAGGGGTACGGGTCATATCAACGCCATCAATCAGGATTGTTCCCGATTGGGGCGTCATAAGGCCGGCAATGGCGCGCATGGTTGTGGTTTTCCCACAACCGGATGGGCCCAGCAGTGAAATCAATTCACCCTTTCGGATGTTCAAATCAAGATCCGGCACGACAACGGTGTCCCCATAAGCCAGAGACAGGTTTTGCAATGATACGAATGCGTCAGACATAGCGAGAGAACCCCAGAAATTTTTCAGCAGCAAAGACGATGACCACCGACAATAACGCAAGCAGTGCAGACAGGGCGGCCACCGACGGATCATAGGTGATTTCCATGTAGGACAGCATATCAATCGGTAACGTGCGCACGCCGGGGCCGGACAGGAAAAGCGAAACGGGAACCTGATTGAAACTGGTCACAAACCCGAGGATGAACGCGGCCAGAACACCGCTTTGAATGTTGGGCAGAACCACGCGTGTAAAGGCCCCCAGCCGTGAACAGCCAAGCAGAACCGCCGCCTCTTCCATGTCGCTACGCAGGTTTTGCAAGCTGGACGAGACAACACGCACCGCGTAGGGCAGGATCAATGCTGTGTGCGCCATGAACAACGCCAGTGTGACGGTAAAATTCAACGGCACCACAAGGTAACGCAACAGGGCCAGCCCGACGATGATCCCCGGTACAATGATGGGTGCCGCCACCACGGTTTTTATGGTTTCGCCAAACGGGATATCATAGCGGCTGATGGCATAGGCGGCGGGAATGCCCAGCAGCAGCGCGGTCAGCGTGCCGAACACGGCAAGAAACATAGAAAGGATAAAACTGTCGTGAAAGCTCTCGACTGTGAAAACCTTGAAATACCATTTCAGCGAAAGACCGTCCGGCGGAAACGTCATGAAATCTCCGGCCGACATCCCCGCCAGAATGATAATGATGAATGGACCAATCAGGAAAAACAATGTCAGGCCGATGACCAGTCTGGTTGTCCATTTGGATGTCATTTCAAGACCTCGCCGCCGCAATGCGTTTTAGCAACATATTCGCGCCAAAACTCATGATGATCAAAATGGTTGCGATGATCCCCGCCGATACGAAATCATTGGCGACATTGACCCGCTGGTACAGCAGGGTTTCCAACATCAGTACCTTTGATCCACCAAGGATTGCCGGTGTGATATAAGCCGTCAGCGAACCGGTAAACACAAGCGTGCCGCCCATGACCAGACCATCCTTGGTCAAGGGCAGGATGATTTTGGTAAATACCTGAAGCCAGCTGGCCCCCAGAACCCGCGCGGCGGGAATGACATCCTTTGGCAGGTTCTCCATCGCGCTAACAAGCGAGATGATCATCAGCGGCAGGAACAGTTGCAACAGCCCCAGAAATACGGCCGTTTCGGTGAACAGGATGCGCACCGGTTTGTCACTTAGCCCCAGCCCGACAATGGCGCCGTTTACAATTCCGGTGCGCCCCAGAATTACGATCCAGGCATATGTTCGCGCCACCGGCGAAATCATCAGCGGCAAAACAACAAGGCCGAACACGCGGCCGCGGTTCTTGCCATCAAGGTTCACAATGCTGAACGCGCAGGCGTATCCGATAATCGCGCTGGTAAGTGCAACCAGAAATCCCAGTTTCAGCGTTCGCAGGAATACCGTTTGGTTCAGCGGCTTCGAGGCGAAATCGATATAACCCTGCAATGACCAGTTGCCATCAACCCTGAAGGCCTCTGACAACAGGATTCCAACCGGCAACAGAAAAAGAACAGCCGTGAAAACAGCTGCCGGTAGCGCCAGCGCCAATCCTTCCCTGTTGTTTTGAAACATTCCTGCCCGTCTCCGATCACGACGGCCGGCACCGCAGTATGGCGATGCCGGCGGTGGTGTTTTAGTTCACAACCTTTTCGTTCCAGCGATCAAGCCATGCGTCACGGTTGTCGATAATCGCTGCTGGGTCCAGCATGTTCAAAGAGTTGATAAGATCAGCCCCGTAAGTCAGGCTTTCGGCGATTTCGTCACTGACAACCACCTTTGAATTTGCCGGGCTGTCCAGCTTCAGTTCTGCAACGCGGGTCTGCACCTCGGTTGACAGCCAGTAGTCCATGAACTGATAGGCAAGGTCTTCGTTGCCGTTGCCTTTGGTCATCAGCATCACGTTCATACCACCTGTCTGGCCTTCTTTTGGCTCGGCCCATTTGAACGGCAGATCAGCGCCGGAAAACCGGCTCCAGGCAAAGCGGCCCACGGGGGCGGCCACGACTTCTTCTTGTAGCATCAGTTGCGCCAGTTGGGATGACCGGCCGTAAAAGGTTACAATGTCGTCGGCGTGTGCACCAACGGCATCAATCGTATCCTTGAAGGTGATGTCGTCACTGCCCATGGCCCGCCCCAACATGTACAATGTCAGGGGCCCCTGTGTTCCGGTGATATTGGGCAGTGCAACCCGCCCCTTCAGATCGTCGGAAAGCAGATCGGCCCAGCTGTTGATCTCGACCAGATCAGAACGGTAAACGATTGACGTCGCATAGAAGCTATAGCCAACAGCCATATGATCACCAATCGGGTCTTTGGCGGATTCGTACAGATCGGCGTGGCTGGGGATTTTTGAAACGTCCAGCGATTGGATCAACCCTTTACGGGAAAGCGCCAGCGCGTCATGCGCCGACATAACCGCCACATCAATAACCGGATTTGCGGCATTTGCCTCAATCTTGGCCATGCGTTCAACGCTATTGCCGGTTTCGACAACCACATCGCAACCGCATATTTCCTCGAAGGGGTCAAATACGGCTGCGGTCATCGCATCGGTTCCGAATGAATAGACGGATATGGTCAATGTTTTATCTTGTGCGCTTGCGGCTCCGGCGACGAGACCGAAAACTGCGCTGATGGCAAAAAACCGTTTCATGGAAGTCTCCTTGTTTGATTGTTTGGGTGCGTCATGGCTGGTCCGGTTGATTCACGGAGCACAATTGTCATGTCCACAACGCTTGCTGCGGGAAGGGTTTGTTCATTTTGAATAGCGGCGGCCAGATAGGATACAGATCGTTTGCAAAGCTCGGGCGTGTCGGGAACAACTGTTGACAAAGACGGGCGCACCGCCGTTGCAAGTGGCAGGTTGTCAAATCCCATGACGCTGATGGATCGGGGGCATTCCAGCCCCAGCCGCCCGCCTTCGGTAACAACCCGCAACGCCAGCAAATCCGAGACAGTCAGGATGGCCGTTACGCCTTGCCGGTGTTTTGCCAGCAGATCGGGGAATTGTTGTGTTGCCCAGCAAACCTCGTATGAGGCGGCGTCTTGAAGCACCTCGATCATGCCTGTGATGCGTTCGTTTTGAACCGGCGAGGCGGCATCATCCCCAAGCAATAGGAAATTGCGGTGCCCAAGGTCCAGCAATGCGCGTGCCGAAATCTGCCCGCCCTGGGCATGGTTGGCGGCAACCGTGCTGTTTGGATCATTGGGCGAGCTGACAATTGCAGCAGGCAATGGGCCAAATTCCGGTGTTGTTCCGCGCTGCGGGATAACAATTATCCCGTCTACGCCACGCTGAATCAACTGGCGGATTGCGGTGGTTTGTCCGGCTTCGGTCCCCCGACTGTTGGCGATCAGAACACCATAGCCGCATTTATCGGCCTCGGCTTCGATGCCTTGTGCGAATTCCGGAAACACTGGCTGGGTGATATCCGGCATGACCAACCCCAAAATGCCACTGCGACCGGTTTTCAGGGCGCGTCCGGCAGCGCTTGGAAAATAGCCCAGTTGCCCTGCCTTTGAGGTCACAAGTCGTCGTAAATCTTCGGACACCCGCCCCTTGCCTGTCAGGGCATTTGAGACAGTCGCCACGGATATTCCAAGATCACGTGCAATTTGTTTTTGATTTGCCAAACTCAATTCCCTAGTATGGTTAAACGATTAATCAACAATTGACGTGACTTGTCAAGTTTGAATTCTTTGTAACAATGGTCTTCATGTGCACCCGCACCAGTTGGCCCCGAAAGGTTTGAGATACATGCGCACCCTGCTTTACAACGCACGCATCCTGACGATGAACCGCGCTTTTGATGAACACCTTGATGGCTGGATCATCATCGAGGATGATTTGATCGCGGCCATTGGCAATGGTCCCCATCCAGCCACGGATACACCGTTTGATCACAGGATCGACGTCGATGGTGATCTGATCATGCCGGGAATGATCAACACCCACTGCCATATGCCAATGAGCGTGTTTCGGGGTCTGGGCGAAGACGTGGATGACAGGTTATTTCGCTACATCCTGCCATTGGAGCAGGAACTGGTGACACCCGAAGTCGTGCGTATCGGCGCGCGGTTTGCCGCGCTGGAAATGGTACTGGGTGGCGTTACAACGACTGCTGACATGTATTATTACGAACAGGAAATCGGGCGGGTGCTGGATTTGGCGGGTATGCGCGGTGTCGTCGGGCAAACACTGGCGGATTACAACCCGCCGGATCATGCGACTATTGATCAGGGGTTTGCTCTGGTGGATGCGTTGGTAGACGAATTTCGCGACAATGATCGCATTACGGCGTCAATCGCCCCGCATGCCCCCTATTCAACCGGCCCAAAAGTAATGGAACGGGTGGCCGGATATGCAGCTGATAATCCGGGTGTTCGCATCCAGATGCACCTTGCCGAAATGAAGTCCGAAATGGAATGGTGCGCCAAAAACCATAATTGCCGCCCGGTAGAGCTGGCCGACAAAACCGGATTGTTGCAAACCGGCGCCATCATGGCGCATTGCCTTGAGGTAACAGCGGATGAAATTGCAATCTTGGCTGATCGTGGTGTGTCCGTTGCGCATAATGCCCGTTCAAATGCCAAGGCGGGACGCGGCATAGCCCCCGTCGAGGCGATGCGGAAAAGCGGAATATCTGTTGGTCTGGCGACGGACGGCGCAATGAGCGGCAATACTCTGGATATCTTTGCCCAGATGGCTCCGGCTTCAATGTTTGCCAAGTTGCTAGGGGGTAGTCGAAAATGCTTGCCAGCCAAAGAGGTCGTGAAAATGGCAACGATTGATGCCGCCGCGGTTCTGGGGCTGGATCACAAGGTAGGATCGCTTGAGATTGGAAAATGTGCGGACCTTGTGCGTGTTGCTTTAAGCGCCGCGCGAATGAATCCGGTTTACGATGTCTACGCAACGCTGGTGTTTTCGGCCAACGCTGCGGACGTGCGCGATGTTATGATAAACGGCCAGTGGGTTGCCCGAAACGGGGTGGCGCTAACACTTGAGCACCCAAAAGTGCTGCGTGATGTTGCGCAGGTCGCCGAACAGTTTCGCATGAAAATGCAACTGATTGATGGTAATCAGGTTTAGGGTCAGGTTCTACCTGTATTATCCGGGCTTAATTCGGCAATAAAACCCTGTTTTGCAATGTCGTGCAAAATTTCGATCACATGTTCGGGTGCTTCGGCAGCGGTTAGGATACTTGGCGTCCTTGCAACAGCAAGCAGCGGGCCTGTTTCACTGGGAAGCCTTTCAAGAAAGATAGGACCCCCAGAAGCCAGTTGGTGAGAAGAGCCCGTAACCTCGATACCGGGGAAAAGATCAGGGTTGTAATAATGGCCCACTCTAAAGGATGCGAGTGCAAAAAGATTCGATAAATCAGACTGATCCAGAATTGCAAACCCGCTTCCCTGTGTAAAAGCAACGCCTAGAATTTCGCTAAAAGCCTTGTCATGGCGTTTCGAGATGATCCCCGGATGGAGCCGAAGGGCATATTTGGATCGTACGCGCCGGATACCGTTTTCTGTATAGATACGAAGCAACCCGAAACTGATCTTGCCAGGGTGTATCATCGAATACTTCCACTCGGAATAGAGACCGTCAGGCAAAACGGCTTTGGAAACCGGTTGAAATGCTTTGCAAAGACTGCTGCCAAATTTGATGGGTTCTTTGGATTGATCCTGATCTTTCGCATTTTTCAGGGGCTCTAACAGGATGCGCGCGTCAACCTGAAAGTATTCACAAATCCGGTGCAATTGCAGGGGTCGTGGACTGGCCTGACCGGATAAATAGCGGTTGAACTGGTTCCGGTTTATTCCCAGCTTCCGGCATAGCTCGGTTTTTGACGGCTCGGCTTCGGAAAGCTGTCTAAGATTTTCGCTAAATACAGCCAGAATTTCACGGTCGGTTGTTGAACTGTTACGCGTCAAAATAAAATCGCCCTTTATGGGAACATACAAGCTTCGGTATTCCACCCGAAAAGGTTAACACAATTGGGTTTTTGTATCAATTCACATGCGTTTTATGGTGCTGTTTAGGGGCAAACATGGTGCGGATAATCTAGCTATTGACGCGCATTATTCGTCTTTTCCAGCTATCAAATGGGCCAGTATACCCCTTAAATATATATAGAACATATAATGCTAGGTGTATTAAAGGTTATGTGATGCTGGGCGTAATAATGTGGTACAACAAATCGACGCAAGCTGGCATGGTTTGGTGCGAAGATGGATCGGAGTACGCATCTATTTCGAGCTTTACCAAAGGGCTGGATGTGATTGAATCATTAAGGTCCGGCGACATGATAACTTTCAAAGAAAAGTGGTTATGCGGATCGCGGTTTGTAATGCAGATCACCAGCTTCACGCGCAGAATCAAACAAAACAGTGTGGCCTGCCCCGAGCTTTTTCTACCAAATGCGGCCAATATGAATATTCATCCGGCCCTAGAGGGTTAGACAACCCGCGCGGTGCAATCTGTCTGCCGCCCCCGTTATTGGCGTTGTGGCGAAATTAGGGCCTGTTCACATCACGGCCCCGATTTGCCAAGGCACAAATTCATGCCCGCCCAATCCTTGCGCCTCGGACAAAGTGGCCTGTCCCGAGGACACGGAAAGGATGCTGTCATAGATATCCTGCGCCACAACAGCCAGATCAGCGTCATGGGAAATGATACGGCCAGCGTTGATGTCCATATCCTCGGACATATGGTCATACATCGGGGTGTTGCTGGCAATCTTGATGGTCGGTGCGGGTTTACTGCCGAAAGTCGAGCCGCGCCCGGTGGTAAAGGCGATGATGTTGCACCCGCTGGCCATCTGCCCCGTGACCGAGGCCGGATCATATCCCGGACTGTCCATGAAAACGAGGCCGCTTGTGGTGATCGGCTCGGCATATTTATAAACCGCCATCAGGCCCGTTGTGCCCGCTTTGGCCACCGCCCCCAGTGATTTTTCCAGAATGGTTGTCAATCCGCCTGCCTTGTTTCCCGGAGACGGGTTGTTGTCCATCGAGCCCAGATTGCGGGCAACGTAATCTTCCCACCATTGCACACGGGTCAGCAGGGCATTGGCCACTTCCGGCGTTGCCGCGCGGCTGGTCAGCAGGTGTTCCGCCCCGTAGATTTCCGGCGTTTCCGACAAAACCACCGTGGCCCCTTGCGCCACCAGCATATCACTGGCCAGCCCCAGCGCCGGATTGGCGGTGATCCCCGACAACCCGTCCGAGCCACCACATTGCAATGCCAGCATCAGCTTGGACACAGGCGCGGGGGTGCGGGTGGCCTTGTTCACTTCGGGCAGCATTTCGCGGATGCGTGCAACACCGGCGGCAATGGTTTTGGCCATGCCGCCAATGGTCTGGATGTTCATCACCTGAAAACGGGGGCCGGGGGTGATGCCATAGGCCTCCAGCAGGAAATCGATCTGGTTGATTTCACAGCCCAGCCCGACCAGCAGAACGCCACCGATATTAGGGTTGCGGGCATAGCCCCACATCACCCGTTGTAGGGTCTCGAACCCTTCACCGGAACCGGACATGCCACAGCCGGTGCCGCTGACAAATGGCACCACTCCATCGACATTCGGATAATCCGCAAGTTCGCTTGCGTCAAAGCTGGCAGCGATCCGGTCCGATACACTGGCCGAACAGTTTACCATCGACAGCACAGCAATATAGTTGCGAGTGCCGACTGTATCGTTTGGCCGCAGGTACCCCATGAATGTATCGGTTTGCCTGATTTCGGTTTGCCGGTATCCGGCGCAAAAATCGTGATCCAGCGGGGCGGGATCATAGATCAGGTTATGGGTATGAACATGTTCACCCGCCGCAATATTTCGGGCGGCGATGCCGATTACTTGACCGTATTTACACACGGCTCGACCTTTAGTAATCGGGTTTGCGGCAATCTTGTGTGCGGCGGGTACAGCAGAAAGCGCGGGGTGCCCCCCTACCCTGTCGCCTTTGGTCAGCGCCACGCGGGTGACAAGCACATTGTCATCGGGATGCAGGCGAAGGGTGGTCATGATGCGGTACCTTCATGGCTTAAGCCGGCGATCACCCCGCGCAGTTCTGCCAGCCCGCGCAGTCGCCCAATCAGCGGGTAACCGGGGTGCGCGCCACGGGACAGATCATCCAGCATGACGTGGCCGTGGTCGGGGCGAAACGGGATTTCCATATCGGCACGACCTGTTTTGCGGCGGCGCTTTTCCTCGTCCAGCAAAACCCGAACAAGGGTGACCATATCGGTGTCACCTGACAGATGTGTTGCCTCCTGAAATGATCCGTCAGGGTCGCGGGTCACGTTCCGCAGGTGGGCGAAATGAATCCGATCGGCAAAGCGTTTCGCAATGGCAGGCACATCATTGTCAGGGTTCGCCCCAAGCGAGCCGCTGCACAGGGTTAACCCGTTGGCGGGGCTGTTTTGTTGTTCCAGTACCCAGCCGATATCGTCGTGATTGCTGACAATTCGCGGCAGGCCCAGAATGTCACGCGGGGGGTCGTCGGGATGCACGCACAGGCGCATGCCCAATTCATCGGCCGCCGGAATAACCTCGGTTAGAAAACGGGCGTAGCTGCAGCGCAGATCATCACGCGAAACGCCCTGCCAGACGGCCAGCGCATCGCGTAATCCGTCAACCGTATAGCGGGCATAGGCACCGGGTAATCCGGCCATAATGCCGTTTAGCAATGTGTCCTTGTCACCTTCGGTTGCCATCGCAATCCACTGTTGGGCCGCAGCACATATTGCGGGGGAATAGTCCGCTTCGGCCCCGTCCCGCCCCAGCATGTGAATTTCAAAGGCTGCCATTTCCACCGCATCAAACCGCAGCGCGGTCGCCCCCCCCGCCAATGGGGCATCCAGCCGCGTGCGGGTCCAGTCCAGCAACGGCATGAAGTTGTAACAGACCGTGGTGATGCCACATTCGGCAAGGTTTTGCAGCGACTGGCGATAACTGGAAAACAACTGATCCAGATTGCCCGTGCCGCGTTTGATATCTTCGTGCACCGGCAGGCTTTCAACCACATTCCAGCGCAAGCCCGCCGCCGCAATTGCGGATTTGCGGGCAATTATGGTTTCAACCGGCCAAACCTCGCCATATGGGATTTCATACAGGGCGGTTACCACGCCTTGCGCTCCGGTTTGAACAATCTCGGGCAGCTGGATCGTGTCCAGCGGTCCGTACCAGCGCCAGCTTTCGATCACGACCCAACCTCCGCGACACAAGCCAGCGCACCCATGGCTTGTAACCTGTCAAATGCGGCTAGAACCTGTGACCGGAACATGGTGTTGGTGGCCAGATCGGCGGGAAAAACCTCGTCGATATCCAGCATCGCTGCCGGATTGCCCGCCAGCGCGGCCAGCCGGTCGGCCAACGGATCCTGAACGTCAATTGCACGCCCCTGTTCATCAACCCCGGCCACATACCGCATCCACGCCGCAACGGCGAGGATCAGGCCTGCACTATCGCGCCCCGCTGCAATATTTTCGCCAATGGTGCCAAGGATGCGCTGCGGCAACTTTTGTGATCCGTCCATCGCAATCTGGTGGGTCAGATGGCGGATCGCGGGGTTGCTGTATCGGGCAAACAGATCATCCGTGTAATCCTGCAGGCTGACCCCTTCGGGGGCTTGCAGGGCAGGAATGATTTCGGCCTGCCACAAATGACGGCAATAGGTGGCAAAAGCGGGGTTGGATACGGTCTCATAGATGGTTTCAAACCCCGCCAGATACCCCAGATAGGCCAGCGCGGAATGGGTGCCGTTCAGGCAACGCAGTTTCATATGCTCAAACGGTTGCACATCGCGTACCATCTGCACACCAACAGCGGCATAATCGGGGCGTTCATTGTTGACGAACTGATCCTCGATCACCCATTGGCGAAAGGGTTCATGCATGACCGGCGCATTGTCCATCACGCCGGTTTGTTTCGCCAACGCTGCAATGTCTTCAGGTTTGGTGGCAGGGACAATCCGGTCAACCATAGTTGCTGGAAAGGCACCGTTGGCCGCGATCCAGTCGGCCAGATCAGGGTCGATCAAACCCGCCAGTTCCAGCACGACACCCCGCACGACCGCACCGTTTTTTGGCAGGTTATCACAACACAATACGGTAAAGGGCGCCTGCCCCGTTGCGCGGCGCATCTGCAATGCCCGCACCAGATAACCGGGGGCAGACACCGGTTGTTCATGGGAAATATCATGCACAATGTCGGGATGATTACGGTTCAAACGTCCGGTTGAAGGCTCGTGGCAGTATCCCTTTTCAGTGACCGTCAAGCTGACAATTTTCACCACCGGATCAGCCATTGCCGCCAGCACCTTGACCGCATCTTCACGCGCCACCAACACATCGTTCAGCACTTCGATCACTTGCGTTTTCATACCCTCTGGTGCCATTTCGACCGCCGTATAGGCAAACCCCTGTGGTGCCAGTAAATCCCGCTGGGCCGGCCGCATCAGACTGACGCCGATAACACCCCAGTCGCCACCCGATTTTTGCATGGCTTCGGCCGTATATATCGCCCCGTGGGCACGAAAAAAAGCCCCCAGTCCAAGATGGACGATGCCGGTCTCGGGGCAAGAGGATGATGATGGTTCCAGCGGTGGTATATTCATATATAACCAACTTTGTTAAAGTTATAAAACAGCGTGACAATCATACACGTATTCTAGTATACCAGTTATGTCAACGGAGAGACCATGACAGAAAGCCTACAGATCGACCCACTTGCCCCGCTCCGTGCCCCATCGGTATCGGATCAGGTGTTTCATGTCCTGCATGACAAAATCCTGACTTGTAGCCTACCGCCTCTTTCCAAGTTGTCCGAAGCGGATGTAGCCCAGCAAATGGGCATTTCGCGCCAACCCGTCCGCGAGGCCTTTTTTCGTCTTTCACAGCTTGGATTTTTGCAGATCCGGCCCCAGCGGGCAACGATTGTTCGCCCTATCTCGATCAAAGAGGTGTTGCAGGCCATGTACATCCGCCGCGCACTTGAAGCCGAGGTGGTGGGGCAAGCCGTGCAGGTACTGGATCAGGAAGGTTTGGGGCAGCTTTCCGATTTGCTTGGTCAACAGGCAGAGGCGGCAAAAGAGGGGGATAAAATCGGCTTTCACCAGTTGGATGATGCCTTTCACCAGCAAATTTGCGAAGCCAACGGAACCGGTTTTGTCTGGACCCTGATCAAGCAGAAAAAGGCCCATATGGACAGGGTCCGCTACCTGACCCTGTCCTTTAGCGTTGATCAGGCATTGGCCGAACACAGGGCCATATTCGAGGCACTGGCCGCACCGGATCGGGACGCCGCCATCGCGCGTATGCGCGCCCATCTGGGCAAAATTGAAAAAGACCTGCCGCGCCTTCAGGCCGAGCACGAACAGTATTTTGCAAAGGATGAAGACTTTGCCTGAAATCCCCCGCCTTTTGGCAATTGGTGAGTGTATGGTCGAGCTATCACCGGCTGGGCGCGGGACATTCAAGATGGCCTATGCAGGGGATACGTTTAACACGGCCTGGTATCTTAAAAGTGCGTTGGGGGCGGGGTCTGTGGTGTCTTATCTGACGGCTGTTGGCTGTGATCCCGTATCAGATGGTATGGTTTCCTTTTTTCAGGATGCCGGGATCTCCACGGATCATATTATGCAAATCAGCGGCAAATCAGCGGGCCTGTATATGATCCATCTTGATCAGGGCGAACGCAGTTTTTCCTATTGGCGCAACACTTCGGCGGCGCGGGGTCTGGCGGATGATCCGGCGGTTCTGGCAAATGCCATGCAAGACGCGGGGATGATCTATTTTTCAGGAATTACCGTCGCCATTTTACCGCCAAACGGGCGCGAAAACCTGTTTGCGGCACTGGCGGCGGCACGCGCAGACGGGCGGCAGATTGTGTTTGATTCAAACCTGCGCCCCGCGCTGTGGCCCGACAGCCAAACGATGTGCCGCGAAACAAGCCGGGCGGCGGCACTGGCTGATATCGTTCTGCCTTCTTACGACGACGAGGCGCTGCATTTCGGGGACAAAACCCCGAAGGAAACGATAGTGCGATATCTGTCTCATGGCGCCAGTCTGGTTGTGGTAAAGAATGGTGCCAAAACAATTCTGGCGCAAAACAGCGCTGGCGATGCGTTCAGCTTTCAACCGGAACCGGTGCAATCCATTGTCGATACCACAGCAGCAGGCGACAGTTTCAATGCCGGATTTCTGGTGTCCTTGCTAAGGGGGCAAGACCCTAAAACAGCTATGCGCGCGGGATCTGCCCTGTCGGCAAAAGTTATCCAGAAACGCGGGGCCTTGGTGAAAACCTGATCAGCCCTTCAATAGGCTGGCCGAGGACGGATCCAGATACAAGTGGCAGCCGTTGTGAAACTGCAAGATATTGGCGGGCACCATCGGGGTTAACGGCCCCTCCAGCACGGCCTGCACCGCGTCGGAAACCGAACACATGATTGTACGGCTTTTCATGATTTGCTTGATGCTCATGGAAACGGCTTGTGCGGGGATATCATCAAGGTTGTCAAACCAGCCTTTGTCCAATTGCTGATTGCGACAGGCCTGATCCAGATAGGCCTTGGTGGGGCTTTGTCAGGTTGTTATGTCGCGACGTGACAAAGACCCGCGTTCCGTTCAGGCAAGCATCTCAGCAGCATAGCTGTTCCACAGGCTGAACGTATCAGCCCTAGATTGGCGGTAGGATGCTGCGAAAAGGCGGCGGCGCTTGGACGAAAGATGGTGGCGATCTGATCGTGGACGGATAGAAAACGCTGCGCCTGACGGGTGGATTTGAAACGACCCATGCTTTTTCCTCTTCGTCGTGTGTATCAATGCGACGCCTCGGATCGGTTGTTCAACCCCTTGTGGGAACGAGGATCGACGCTTGGGCAAAGGTCACCATAACTGCGCAGTTTGTCTGTCACGAGGACGCGTGGCACACCCCATCGCTTTATCAACTTCATCAGGAAACGCTTGCAGCATGGGCATTTCTGCGGCTTTGCATCAGGATTTCCAGTACGTCTCCGTTGGCGTCGACCGCTCGTCAAAGCCAATGTTTTCGCCCTCGAATTGAAATCACGACCTCGTCGAGGTGCCATTTGTCGGCAGGAACTGGTCGCTATCTGCATTCCGAACCGCTGGCACCATACCCGGATGCTTTCATACGAAACGATTACGCCCCGTTCGGCCAACAAATCCCCGACATTGCGTAGGCTCAGGGCAAACCGATGGTACGCCCAGACGGCATAGGAGATGTTGGGCCGAGGGAACCGCAAGCCCTTCAGGCGAGGTTGTGAAACTTGATTGATCATGAGAGTTGGCTATGCGTGCAGCCGGGGCGCGTCAACAACATGACAAAGCCGTGTGACAGCATTGATTGTCATCACGACCGCGAACGTGAAAATCAGAATATGAGCGAGGCAATCCAGCGCAATTCCCAGCCGGACAGATAACAGATCACGCACGTAAATAATGGTGATATGACTGTGCAGGCGCGCGCCAACATCGACCGATATCCCTCCCCTATTAGCGCAACCCTATAGACCGCATCCATTCCCCCCGCTACGATTTGGCAACTCGTCCGTTTGCTGTGGAGCCACGACATGTCTGTTGGGAAATACACTGTCATCGAAACCCCCGATATGGGCATCCCCCTGCCCGACGGCACCCGCCTGTCAGCACGGGTATGGATGCCTGACGGGGCCGTGGACAATCCTGTGCCTGCAATTCTGGAATACCTACCTTACCGAAAACGCGACGGCACCGTGGCGCGGGATGCGCTTACCCACCCGTGGTTTGCCAGCCATGGATATGCCTGTCTGCGGGTCGACATCCGTGGCAATGGCGATAGCCAAGGCGTGATGCACGACGAATACACCCCACAGGAACTGACTGATGCTGTGGCTATAATTGACTGGATTGCGGCACAAGCGTGGTGCAGCGGTGCGGTGGGGATGATGGGCATCAGTTGGGGTGGGTTCAATGCACTGCAGGTGGCGGCCATGCAACCGGACCCGTTAAAAGCGATCATCACGCTATGCTCCACCGCAGACCGGTTCGCCGATGACATCCATTTCAAAGGCGGCTGTCTGTTGAACGAAAACCTTGGATGGGGGGCGACGATGCTTTCCTATTCCTCGCGTGCGCCGGACAAGGCCGTGGTGGGGCGTGAATGGCGGGATATGTGGATGCAGCGGTTGGCGGCTGATCCGTTTTTGGCCGCCAAATGGCTGGGTCACCAGCGCCGCGATGCCTATTGGAAACATGGATCTGTCTGCGAGGATTATGCGGCCATTCGCGCCGCAACATTGGCGATAGGCGGCTGGGGGGATGGCTATAAGAACACCGTGCAGGAACTGGTCGAAAACCTGCAGGCACCAGTCAAGGGCATCATCGGGCCGTGGATTCACAAATACCCGCATTTCGCAGCGCCCGAACCCCGTATCGGTTTTCTGCAAGAGGCGCTGCGCTGGTGGGACCGCTGGCTAAAAGGACTGAAAACCGGTGTCGAAGATGACCCCGCTCTGCGTCTGTACCTGATGCAGAGCGAGGCCCCAAAGCCGTGGTATGAACATCGCAAAGGGCGTTGGGTGGATCAGGATTTTTGCAACGCGCCGCAAAAGCACCTGTATCTGGGCAAAGATGGGCTGACCGATGCCCCTGCCCCGTTTGAACGCATCATTGATTGTGCCGCTGATACAGGTCGGGATGCTGGCGAATATTGTGCTATCTGGACCGGGCCGGAACTGCCCGGTGACCAGACCAGAGATGATGCAAAATCGGTGTGTTTTGACAGCCCGCCGCTGGACAGACCCCTTGCCATCACTGGCGCACCGGTGATCCGGTTAACGCTGGCCAGTGAAACACCGGTGGCGCAAATCGCGGTGCGGCTAAACGATGTCCACCCCGATGGCAAAACCAGCCGCATTACCTATGGCGTGTTAAATCTGACCCATCGAAATGGCTCGGAAAATCCAGCCCCAATGCCGGTGAACCAGCCGGTTGATATCACCTTGCGGCTAGACCAGATCGCCTATGAAATTCCAGCCGGACATCGGTTACGCTTGTCTATTTCAAACGCCTATTGGCCCCTGATCTGGCCTGCACCGGGAAAGACCAGACTGCATCTAAGCGACGGGCAGATTGCTTTGCCATTGCTGTGCGAAGGGGGGCAGGATGTGTGCTTTGAGCCACCGCAAGCCGCCCCCGAATGGCAGGCAGAAATAATCCGAAAAGGTAGCAATCTGCGTGAAACCACCACCGACCCGCAGACCGGTGCCACCACCCTGCATATCGTTGATGATTTTGGCGCACTCAAAGACGCTGATCACGGGTTGATCACCGACAGTGTCGCGCGGGAATGGTGGGTGATCCATCCTGACGATCCACTTTCGGCACGCGGGCGCACCCATTGGAGCGATATTTTGCAGCGTGGCGATTGGTGCCTGCGCACCGAAACCTACTCACAAATGTGGGCCGATGCAGAAAATTTTCACCTGAGTGCGCGGATCGAAGCCTATGAAGGGGACCAGCTGGTGTTCGAAAAGGACTTCACCGAAACCATCCCGCGCGACATGATATAAGACCGCCCCTAATTCCCGGCACTTTCCATCCGGCGGGTTTCCAGCACGTCCTCAAGCCAGCCGATCTTCATTTCCGGCACCGATTTCAGCAACAGGTCGGTGTAATCGTCAAACGGCGGGGCCAGCACCTGGCTTTTGGGCCCGTAACGCACCAGCCGCCCCTGATACATCACCGCGATGCTATCGGCGATTGCTTTGACCGTGGCCAGATCGTGGGTGATGAACAGGTAGGCCACATTTTCGATTTTTTGCAACCGCAGCAACAGCTTTAGAATGCCGTCGGCCACCAGCGGGTCAAGGGCGCTTGTTACTTCGTCGCAAATGATCAGGCTGGGTTTGGCGGCCAGTGCGCGGGCAATACAGACGCGCTGCTTTTGGCCACCGGACAATTCGGCAGGATAACGGTCAAGAAACCCGTCGCCCATTTCAATTTCTTCCAACAGTTCGGCAACCCGCTTGCGTTTCTCGGCCCCACGCAGGCCAAAGTAGAATTCCAGCGGGCGGCCAATGATTGTGCCGACTGTCTGGCGCGGATTCATCGCCGTATCGGCCATTTGATAGATCATTTGCAATTCGCGCAGATCATCCTTGGACCGGTTTGCCAGCGCCTTGGACAAGGATCGTTCGCCAAACAGGATCTCGCCTTTGAATGGCGGCAGCAGTCCGGTGATCACCCGCGCCAATGTCGATTTACCCGATCCGCTCTCGCCCACAACGGCCAGCGTCTGGCCCGCGTGAACCTCGACCGAAACATCGTCCAGCACTTGCACCATATTGCCATAGGCCGCCGATATATTGCGCGCCACCAGCACCGGATTGTCGGTTGGCTGTTTTTCCTCGTGGTTGATTGAACGCACAGATACCAGCGCTTTGGTATAGTCCTCGGCCGGTTGGGTGATGATTGCCTCGGCTGTGTTTCGCTCGATCTTTTCGCCATGGCGCAGGACCATTATTTCATCTGAAACCTGTGCCACTACGGCCAGATCATGGGTGATATAGATTGCGGCGACACCGGTGTTGCGGATCGCCTTTTTGATCGCGGCCAGAACGTCGATTTGCGTGGTCACATCCAGCGCGGTGGTGGGTTCGTCAAAGATGATCAAATCGGGTTCGGGAACCAGCGCCATCACCGTCATCGCCCGCTGCAATTGCCCACCCGAAACCTGATGCGGAAAGCGGCGCCCAAAATTTTCAGGGTCCGGCAGGCCCAAATCGTCAAACAAGGCCACAGCACGGGCTTCGGCCTCGGATTTGCTGGCGGTGCCGTGTTCCAGCGCGGATTCGATGATCTGCTCCATCAACCGCTTGGCCGGATTGAACGACGCGGCGGCGGATTGCGACACATAGGTCACTTCTTTGCCCCGAAGGCGGCGCAGATCGCGGGTGCCGCCCGCCAGAATATCGCGCCCGTTCAGCCAGACCTGCCCGCTTAACCGGATGCTGCCCCGCCCGTATCCCATCGCCGCAAGGCCAATGGTGGATTTACCGGCACCGGATTCACCGATCAGCCCCAGCACTTTGCCCTTTTCCAGCGTTAGTGAAACATCCTTGACGATGACAAGTTCGGTCGCCTTTTCGCCGGGGGGATAGATCGTTGCCTCGATCCGCAGATTGCGAATGTCCAGCAGGTTGTCTGCCATGTCCTTAGCCACCGCGCCCTCCTTTCAGGTCCGACGTGCGGTTCAGCACCCAGTCGGCCACCAGATTGACAGAAATCGCCAGCACCGAAATCGCTGCTGCCGGATACAGCGCCGCGTTGATGCCAAACACGATGCCCTCTTTGTTTTCTTTGACCATGCCGCCCCAGTCAGTGGCCGGTGGCTGTACGCCAAGGCCAAGGAAGGAAAGGGTGGACAGAAACAGCACCGCAAAGATAAACCGCAAGCCCAGTTCCGCCACCAGTGGCGACAGGGCGTTTGGCAGAATTTCGCGAAATATCACCCACATGCGTCCTTCGCCGCGCAATTTTGCGGCCTCGACAAAATCCATCACATTGATATCCACCGCCACCGCGCGCGACAGGCGAAAAACACGGGTGGAATCCAGCAGGCCCATGACAAGGATCAGCACAGGCAACGTCACCGGCATCACCGACAATACCACCAGCGCAAAAATCAGCGTGGGGATCGACATCAGCAAATCCACCAGACGCGACATCACCTGATCCACCCAGCCGCCAATCACCGCCGCTGTGAACCCCAGAAACGAGCCAAGCGTAAAGGACAACACCGTTGCCAGCGTGGCAATCAGGATCGTGGTACGCCCGCCGTAAATCATTCTTGTCAGCAGGTCGCGGCCGATATTGTCGGTGCCAAGCATGAATTCGGCACTGCGTGGCTCCCACACACCGCCGACGACTTCGGCCATGCCATAGGGGGCAATCAGGGGCGCAAAGATTGCAATCAGGAAAAAACTGCCAGTCATAATCAGGCCGATAAGGGCTGAAATGGGTATCTTCATTTCGGATGCCTCAGCCTTGGGTTGCTGACAATCGCGACGATATCGGCAACCAGATTAAGCATCACGTAAACTGCAGCAAAAATCAGCCCGCAGGCCTGCACCACCGGCACGTCACGCTTGGCCACGTGATCGACCAGATACTGCCCCATACCGGGATAGACAAAGATCACCTCGACCACCACAACCCCGACCACCAGATAGGCAAGGTTGATCATCACCACATTGACGATGGGCGAAATTGCATTCGGAAAGGCGTGGCGAAAGATCACGTTAAAGGCCGACAGCCCCTTTAGTTCAGCTGTTTCGATATAGGCCGATTGCATCACGTTCAGGATCGCGGCGCGCGTCATGCGCATCATATGCGCCAGCACCACCATTGTCAGAACCGCCACCGGCAAGGCGATGGCGTTCAGTTTTTCCAGCAGGCTCATACTGCTGTAAATCGTGGCGACCGACGGGAACCAGCGCAGCTTTACCGCAAAGAAAAAGATCAGCACATAGCCGATAAAGAATTCGGGCAGCGAAATTGACGCCAAAGTGACGCCCGAGATCAGTTTGTCAGGCCAGCGGTTGCGATAGCGCACGGCCAGCAGACCCAGCAAAACGGCCAGCGGCACCGCGACAACAGCAGCAGTAGCGGCCAGAAACAACGTATTGCCCAGACGTTTCCCGATTTGTGTGCTGATATCGGCCCCATTGGACAGGGCTGTGCCCAGATCACCGGTCAGAACCCCGCCCAGCCAGTGGAAATAACGCACATAAGCAGGATCGTTTAGCCCCAGTTCCTCGCGCAGATTGGCAAGCGCTTGCGGGGTGGCCGATTGGCCCAGAATGCTTTGGGCCACGTCGCCCGGCAGAATTTGTGTGCCAACAAAAATCAGCGCCGACACGGCGAGTAGCAAAAGGAGGCCCAGCAACAATCGCTGGGCCACCAGTTTCAATAATGAGGACATACCCTGTTATGCCTTGATCCAAGCCTTGATCAGAGATTTGTCATTCATCAGACCGGCGTTCGGGTCATCCTCGTAACCGCCAACCTTGTCCCCTACCGCATCAAGGAAATCATTGAACATCGGCAGGATCAGGCCGCCTTCGTCACGCACCAATAGGGCGGCTTCGCGATACATTTCCTTGCGTTTGGCCGCATCCAGTTCACCACGGGCCTGAATGATGATCTTGTCAAAATCGGGCCGGATGAATTTGGTGTCATTCCAGTCAGCAGTGGACAGATAGGCAGTGGAATACATCTGGTCTTGCACCGGACGACCACTCCAGTAAGAGGCGCTGAACGGTTTGACATTCCAGACCTCGGACCAATACCCGTCACCCGGTTCACGCTTGATTTCAAGCTGGATGCCGGCGGCCTCGGCGCTTTGCTGGAACAGCTGTGTTGCATCCACAGCACCGGGGAAGGCAACATCGGATGTGCGCAACACGATTGGTCCGTCATGGCCGGATTTTTTGAAGTGGAACTTGGCCTTGTCAGGATCGTATTCGCGTTGTTCAATCCCTTCGGGAAACAGCGGATAGGATGCGTTGATCGGGAAATCATTGCCGACCGAACCATAGCCTTGAAGGATTTTATCAACCATTTCCTGACGGTTGATCGCATATTTCAGCGCCATACGCAGATCGTTATTATCAAAAGGCGCCGTGTTTACATGCATGATAAATACATAATGTCCGCGACCGGATACACTATGCAGCTCGACCCCGGGAATCCGTTTGACCAGATCGGCAACTTTGGGCTCAACCCGGTTGATCATATGTACCTGCCCGGATTGCAACGCCGCCAAGCGGGCCGTGGCATCATTTAGGATCAAAATTTCAACTTCATCCGCATGGCCGCGCGTGTCATCCCAGTAGTTTTCGAACTTTGCGCCAACGTGGCGCACACCGGGATCGTTTTCCGCGATTTTATAGGCGCCTGTGCCGATACCGGCTGCCGGATCATCCTTGCCACCGTTGGGCATGATCATCAGGTGGTAATCTGCCATCAGATAAGGAAGGTCGGCATTTGGTTCGGCCAAGCTGATAACCACGTTCTGGCCATCGACCACCACGCTCTCGATGCCTTTGACAATACCAAGTGCGCCGGATTTCGAATTTTCATCCGAATGGCGTTCGATGGTGGCGACCACATCCGCAGGCGTCATGGTTTTACCGTTGTGAAATTCCACCCCTTCGCGGATTTTGAAATTCCAGCTTTTGGCATCTGCCGAAGCTTCGACACTTTCGGCCAGTCTCATTTCGACTTCACCACTTGGGCTGACTTCGACCAGACCTTCGGCCCATGTGCGGCCAAATCCAACAGGGGCATCCGAAGCCCAAAGAGCGGAATCAAGGGAATCCGAGGAAGCACCGCCCTGATAGCCGGCCTTCAGGGTGCCACCCTTCATCGGGCCGGCGGCCTTGGCGGCTGAACTTAGCAGCCCGGTGGCTACGACAGATGATACCCCAAGCGCAGTAGCGCGCCCCAGAAATGCGCGACGATTCATTAGGCCGCGGACAACCTTGTGACTAAAATATTCCAGCTCTTTCGACATTTTATATTCTCCCAAGTGACAGGACGCAGTTGGCCCCGAATTTTATTCTAACGGTCGAATTTCAAGCGCCCTGAATTCAGCAGCAAGACGATTTACGTCGTCTTTTCTGCAGATACGGAATTACTCCCCCTTCCCAAAAGACGCACAAACACGACGCTTTTAGTTCGTTGTGCGACATAATGCTTGCAAATACATGCAAGATTCTGATGGTATGCTTTGCCATTTTTTTTGATCCGTCAATCAAAAACCGCCATTTTTTTGATCCCGCTGCCTTGCTTGCTGCGGTGTTTCGCGAAATTCCTGACGGTAGGCTCGCGTCATCGCGCTGGCATTTTCATAGCCGCACCGAAGGGCGATTTCGGCAACGCCAAGGCCGGTTTTTTCCACCAGACGCCGCGCAGTTTGCAGCCTGATCCGGCGATAGACCCGCAACGGTCCGGTCCCCAGTTCGAATTGAAACAATGCTGTCATTCGGCGGGGTTTGAGCCCCAATTGTTGGGCAATCTGCGGCACCGGTAGCGGGTGTTCCTGATTGTCCCGCATCAATGCCAGCGCGGCCGCAACGGTATTTGAAGGATTGCGCGGCAGCCCCTCGTCCCCGCTGCCACCGTCGTCTTGCATGAACAGGGCGGCCACTTCGGTGCGCAAGGCTTCTCCGTGGTCAATTGCGATCATCCTTTGCACCAGCTCGAATGAAGTCATCGCCCCGCCGCAGGACCAGCAATTGCCATCCATTACCATTCTTTCGCGCTGCACCTGAACTTCGGGAAATGCCTCGTGGAAATCCTCGATCTCGTCCCAATGGATGGTTGCTTTGCGCCCTTCAAGCAATCCGGCCGCCGCCATCAGCCAACTGCCCATATCCAGCGCTGCGATGACCTGAAACCGTGTCGCCGCCTGCCGTAGTGCGCGCAACATATCCGGTGTGGCATAGCTGCGGCATCCATAGCTGGGCAACAGCATCAGCACATCCCCGCCCGACGCCCGCCCTAGCGATGTCTGAACCGAAACCGGCAATCCGCTGGACGATTTCACCGGCGCCCCGTCGGCAGACAAATAACACCAGTCATACGCCTGCCACCCCAGCAGGCTGTTGGCCGCGCGTAGAGGCTCAACCGCATTGGCCAGACAATGGTTCGAGAACCTGTCGAACAACAAAACGCCGATCCGTTTTGGCTGGCTGGGCTTTTTCTGCCATTTTCGCATAGTATTTATACAATCCTGCATGATGGCAGAAATCAAGCCGGATAGTGTTTTATCGAACAGACAGCCGGAGACGCCAAATGCCCCTTGAAATGAACAGCAATGTATTCATCACCTGCGCCATCACGGGATCGGGCAGCACACAAGACCGCAGCCCGCATGTGCCCCGCTCACCACAACAGATCGCCGACAGCGCCATCGCTGCTGCCCGCGCAGGCGCGGCCGTGGTGCATTGCCATGTGCGCGATCCAAAAACCGGCGCGCCCAGTCGTGATCTGAAACTGTATCGCGAGGTCACCGATCTGATCCGCGCCTCGGATGTGGATATGGTGCTGAACCTGACGGCAGGCATGGGTGGCGATATGGTAACCGGCGCACCGGATGCCCCCCTGCCGCTGGTTGAGGGCACCGATATGGTCAGCGCCGCAGACCGCGTCGCGCATATTGCCGAATGCCTACCGGAAATCTGTACGCTGGATTGCGGCACGATGAATTTCGCCGAAGCCGATTATGTGATGGTGAACACGCCGGGGATGCTGGTGGAAATGGGCCGGATGATGACCGAACTGGGCGTAAAACCCGAAATCGAGGCCTTTGACACCGGCCATCTGTGGTACGCCAAAAAACTGGTCGAGGACGGGGTGCTGGACGCGCCAGCGCTGGTGCAGCTGTGCATGGGTGTGCCGTGGGGCGCGCCGGATGATCTGAACACGTTTATGGCGATGGTTAACAATGTGCCCGCCGACTGGAACTGGTCAGCCTTTTCGCTGGGGCGCAACGAAATGGCCTATGTTGCCGCCGCTGTGCTGGCCGGGGGCAATGTGCGCGTCGGGCTGGAAGATAACCTTTGGCTGGGCAAGGGCGAACTGGCCACCAACGAAGCGCTGGTCGCCCGCGCTGTGACCATCATCGAGGCAATGGGCGCCCGCGTGATGGGCCCTGCCGAAGTGCGCGAAAAGCTGGGCCTGACCAAACGGATGCCACGCACATGAGCGCGGGTAGAAAAACCGCCGCAATCATCGGCGGTGGGGTCATTGGTGGCGGTTGGGCCGCGCGGTTTTTGCTGAATGGCTGGGATGTGCGCGTGTTTGACCCCGATCCCGAAGCCGAGCGCAAAATCAGCGCCGTGCTGGAAAACGCCCGCTATGCCCTGCCGATGCTTTACGACACGGCCCTGCCCAATGAAGGGTCTCTGACATATTGCGAAACCATTTCCGACGCGGTGCAAAATGCCGACTGGATTCAAGAGAGCGTCCCCGAACGGCTGGCACTGAAACGCAAGGTCTATCAAACCACGCAGGAGCATTGCAGGGCCGGTGCGATCATCGCCTCTTCTACTTCGGGGTTCAAACCGTCCGAAATTCAGGGCTGCGCCACGCGCCCCGAACAGATCATCGTCGCCCATCCGTTCAATCCGGTTTATCTGTTACCGCTGGTCGAAATGGTGGCCACCGACAATAACCCGCCCGAAATGTCCGACCGTGCCGCCGCAATAATCGAAAGCCTTGGCATGTTTCCACTGCGGGTACGGGCCGAAATCGACGCCCATATCGCCGACCGGTTTTTGGAAGCAGTCTGGCGCGAGGCGTTATGGCTGATCAAGGATGGCATCGCCACAACCGAAGAAATTGATAACGCCATTCGCTATGGTTTTGGCCTGCGGTGGGCACAAATGGGGCTGTTTGAAACCTACCGAATTGCCGGCGGCGAAGCAGGGATGCGCCACTTTATTGATCAGTTCGGCCCCTGCCTGCAATGGCCCTGGACCAAGTTGATGGATGTGCCGGAACTAACCGACGAGTTGGTGGAAATGATCGCCAGTCAGTCCGACGCCCAATCCGGCGCCCATACCATCCGGCATCTGGAGCGGATGCGCGACGAAAATCTTGTCGGCATATTGCGAAGCCTGAAAACCCGTGATGCGGCGGCCGGGGCGCTGTTGAACAATCACGAGGCCCGGATCATTCAGCCACCGATTGCTGACGGGGCCGAGCCGATCATCACCCTGAACCGCAGTGTGCCGATCGACTGGACCGACTATAACAGCCACATGAACGAAAGCCGCTATGGTCAGGTGTTTTCAGATGCCGCCGATGTGGTGATGGCGCTAATCGGGGCAGGTGCGGAATACATTAAAAGTGACAACAGCTATTTCACCGTCGATATCCATATCCGGTTTTTGCAGGAAACCCGCGCGGGTCAACACTTCAGCGTCGTCAGCCGTGTGTTGCTGGGCGAGGGTAAAAAACTGCGTCTATACCACGAAATGCTGGCCGAAGACGGCAGCGTGATTGCCACGGGCGAACAGATGCTGATCCACGTCAGCCTGAAAACCCGCCGCGCTTGCGAACCACAGCCCGAAATATTGGCTAAACTTGAACCGCTGGCCGCTGCCCATGCAGCTATTCCCTTACCCGACCACCTAAAGGATGCGTGATGAATTTCGGCCTGACAGACGAACAGGAAATGATCGTTTCCACCGTGCGCAGCTTCGTTGAAAACGAAATCTATCCGCATGAACAACTGATTGAGCACTCTGGCGAAGTTCCCGCCGAGATCGCGCAGCAGATCAAGCAGAAAACTATTGATCTGGGGTTTTACGCCTGCAATTTCCCCGAAAACGTGGGCGGCGCGGGCTTATCGCATGTGGATTTTGCATTGGTTGAACGGGAACTGGGGCGCGGATCAATGGCGTTGACCCATTTCTTTGGTCGTCCGCAGAATATCTTGATGGCGTGTGAGGGGGAACAGGTGGAGCGCTATCTTTTGCCCGCAGTGCGCGGCGAAAAGATGGATGCACTGGCGATGACCGAACCGGCGGCCGGATCGGACGTACGCGGGATGAAATGCAATGCCGTGCGCGATGGTGGTGACTGGGTGCTGAATGGCACAAAGCATTTCATTTCAGGGGCTGATCACGCCGACTTCGTGATCGTCTTTGTCGCCACCGGTGTCGATGACACGCCACGCGGCCCCAAGAAACGCATCACCACCTTTCTGGTTGATCGCGGCACAAAGGGCTTCACCATCCGCGAAGGATACAAATCGGTCAGCCACCGCGGTTACAAGAACATGATCCTGGAATTTGATGATTGCCGCCTGCCTAACGCGCAGGTGCTGGGCAAGGTGGACGGTGGTTTTGCGGTGATGAACGAATGGCTCTATGCCACCCGCATTACCGTGGCGACGATGGCCGTTGGCCGGGCGCGGCGCTGTTTCGATCTGGCGCTGAACTATGCGGCAGAACGCCAACAGTTCGGCCAACCAATCGGCAAGTTTCAGGGGATAAGCTTCCAGATCGCTGACATGATCACCGAAATTGATGCCGCCGACTGGCTGACACTGGCGTCCGCTTGGCGGCTGGATCAGGGCTTGCCTGCCAATCGCGAAATTGCCAGCGCCAAACTCTATGCCAGCGAAATGCTGGCCCGTGTCACCGACACCACCCTGCAAATCTTTGGCGGTATGGGGCTTATGGATGACTTCCCGATCGAACGCTTCTGGCGTGATGCGCGGGTTGAACGGATCTGGGATGGCACATCGGAAATCCAGCGCCACATCATCAGCCGCGAATTGCTGCGGCCATTGGGAGCATAAGAGAGTCTATGCCTGCGGCGCGGATATTTAATAAAAGAAGAAAGAAGGAGCCCTTCGCCCTGATCAACAGAACGAAGGGCCTTCTCCTTTTACGGTCATCGGCGTCCCCGCCTGTACCGCGACGACAGACCACAACAATTTTATTAAAATTTCGTTTCTTCTTTTTAAAAATATCCCCGCCGGAGGCATCCGCCCTGTCCTCCTGCGCACGGGTAGAAATATGAACACGGGGCTAAAAAGGCTGTTACGACCCAAATCCATTGCGGTGATCGGCGGCGGGATATGGTGTGAAAACGTGATCCGGCAATCGCGCGCTTTCGGGTTTGACGGAGACATTTGGCCGGTCCACCCCAAGCGCACCCAAATTGCCGGATTAACGACCTACCCGGATATTGACGCCCTGCCATCCGCCCCCGATGCCGCATTCATCGGTATAAACCGCCATGCCACAATCGGGGTTGTGGCAACGCTGTCGGAAAAAGGGACAGGTGGTGCGGTATGCTTTGCCAGCGGGTTTTTGGAAGCCAAGGCAGAGGACAGCAGCGGCGCCACCCTGCAAACACAACTGTTGCACGCGGCAGGCGACATGACGATGATCGGGCCCAATTGCTACGGGTTCATCAATGCGCTGGACGGCGCCCTGCTTTGGCCCGACCAGCAAGGTCTGCAGCAAGTGCAAAGCGGCGTGGCCATCATCACCCAGTCCAGCAATATCGCCATCAACCTGACCATGCAGCGCCGCGGCCTGCCGTTGGCTTATGTAGTGACGGCGGGCAATCAGGCGCAAACCGGACTTGCCGAGATTGGTATGGAATTACTGCGAGATGAACGCGTAACGGCCCTTGGCCTGCATATTGAGGGGATAGGCGACATTCGCGCGCTGGAATCTTTGGCTGATACGGCAGGTAAACTGGGCAAATCCATTGTGGCCCTGAAGGTTGGTAATTCCGATCAGGCCCGTGCTGCCACGGTTTCGCACACCGCTTCGCTGGCCGGCAGTGCAGCTGGCGCATCGGCCCTGTTGCAACGGTTGGGAATTGCGCAAGTCGCCACCTTACCAGAACTGGTCGAGGCGTTGAAACTGCTGCATGTGACTGGGCCATTACCCAGCAACCACATCGCATCCCTGTCCTGCTCGGGGGGCGAGGCCAGCTTGATGGCTGATCTGGCCGACCCGTGCGGTGTTGTATTCCCAGCGTTGTCCGACACCCGGAACAATGCTCTGCGCAAGGCACTTGGCTCAATGGTCAGTCTGGCCAATCCGCTGGATTATCATACCTATATCTGGGGCGATATTGATAAGATGTCAGTGACCTTTGGCGCGATGATGCAGGGGGATATCGCCCTTGGCATTGTGGTTGCCGATTTCCCGCGTGATGACCGTTGCGATCCGGCAGACTGGGAATGCGTAATCGAAGCTGTGATTGCGGCGAAAAAGGCAAGCGGCAAGCCAATGGCGATTGCCGCATCGCTGCCCGAAAACATGCCCGAAGGGATGGCCGCACGTCTGATTGACAACGGGATCATACCCCTGTGCGGCCTATCCGAGGCCCTGACCGCTGCGCGGGTTGGGGCCGAAGTTGGGCAAAAGAACCCTACCCCGCCCCAACCGGTGTTATTGCCCCAAACACCGCACCAATGCGTAACCCTAAGCGAAGTCAAAGCGAAAGCCGCGCTTGCAGCCTA
>CAZIDQ010000005.1:0-5481 GCA_964538015.1 uncultured Marinosulfonomonas sp. | reverse complement strand
ATCTGGCGCGTGTGTTGCAGGGTTTGGCCTATCCGCTGGTGCTGAAAGGCGAGGGGCTGGCCCACAAAAGCGAGGCCGGGGCTGTTGTGCTGGGTCTGGACAACACCAAACAGGTTTTAAGCGCTGCCAAAGACATGCCCGCCAACAGTTTTCTGGTCGAGGAGATGATCACAGGCTGCCTGTGCGAATTGCTGGTTGGTGTGGTGCTGGATCCGGCACACGGGTACGTGCTGACACTTGGCGCGGGCGGGGTGTTGACAGAACTTCTGCGTGACACCGCCAGCCTGCTGATTCCAGCCAGCCGCGCCGACATCGAAACCGCCCTGCGCGGGCTGAAAATATACGCCCAGCTAAAGGGATATCGCGGCCGTCCCGCTGCTGACTTGTCTGCCGTTATTGACGCGGTGATAGCAATCCAGTCCTATGTCATCGACAATCACGGGCAGGTCGCCGAAATCGAGGTTAACCCGCTGATGTGCCTGGCGGGTGGTGCAATTGCCACCGACGCCCTGATCCGAACCGGAGAGAAAACATGATAGAAAACCAGATCAAGACCCGTACAATCGGCAAGGTGCTGGAAGTCACCCTTGACCGGCCCAAGGCCAATGCGATTGATCTGGCGACCAGCCGGATCATGGGGCAGGTGTTTGCCGATTTTCGTGATGATCCGGATTTACGCGTGGCGATCATCACGGGGGCGGGCGAGAAATTCTTTTGCCCCGGCTGGGATCTGAAAGCCGCAGCTGACGGGGAAGCGGTGGATGGCGACAATGGCATCGGCGGCTTTGGCGGATTGCAGGAATTGCCTGATTTGAACAAGGTGGTGATTGCTGCGGTTAACGGCATTGCCTGTGGCGGCGGGCTGGAGTTGATGCTGTCTTGTGATTTGATCATGGCGGCGGATCACGCCAGTTTCGCCCTGCCGGAAATCCGGTCAGGTACGATTGCCGATGCCGCATCGCTAAAGCTGCCCAAACGCATTCCTTACCACGTTGCGATGGACCTGCTGCTGACGGGGCGCTGGTTTGATGTGCAAGAGGCGCAACAATGGGGGTTGGTGAATTATGTGTATCCGGCGGATCAATTGTTGGAAAAGGCGCATGAACTGGCTGCCGAACTGGCCGCCGGTCCACCGCTGGTGCAGGCCGCGATCAAGGAAGTGGTACGCGAGGCCGAGAACATGAAATTCCAGGATGCGCTGGATAAAATCACCGGCAGTGTTTTTCCGACAGTCAAAACGCTGTATTCTTCCGATGATCAACTGGAAGGTGCCCGTGCCTTTGCTGAAAAGCGTGATCCTGTGTGGAAGGGGAAATAACCGGCACCGCGTGCTGGTGATTTATTGGTTCTCAAATATACGCGGCGACAGGCCCGACTGAAACCAACTGACAAAGCTATAGATCGAATACACAGGTAACCCTGTGGCGATATGGATGTCGTGCGCATAAGGGGCCATGTTGGTGCACTCCAGAACGATTGCGCCAACATCCGGATATGACTGGATAAGGGATTGCGCAGCGTTGATCAGGTCCAGCCGGCAGGCTGCAACATCCAGCTCGGGGGTGTCGTTTAAAATGGCCTGACTAAAGTAGCGGCCATTGTCCGTACCCATAACGGGCGTATCTTCGGGTGCACCCGCCGCCGCCAGATGCGCGGGGGTTAATGTGTTTGCGGAAATGGTCAGAATGCCGACCCGCCGCCCCTTTGGCAAAAGCTGTTCAAGCATGGAAACCTGCATCAGCGACGATGTTGCCACCGGCACACCAAGCGCATCTTTGACTTCGTGCTGAATAAGCGACAGGAACCCGCAACTGGTGGTGATCCCGTCGCACCCCAATTGCACCAGTTCGCGTCCGGCCTTGATAAATGCCGCGGCCAGCAATCGCGGATCATCGCGCACAGCCTTGCCCGCCGTTGCCCCCTGCACCACGCGGTAATGAACCGGAAAGGGCCATGTATGCGGGTTGCCAATATCGCCAAGGATGCGGGGAAATCGTGTTTCAAGCATCAAAATCCCGACGCTGGCAGGGCGGGTCGTATTATCATCCGTTGACCGTTTCGGTATATTTTCCATCAAACCTGCTTTCGGGTATAGGGTTCAAGCTCGGACAATAGCAGCGCCAGAAAATCCTGCCCGATCGTGGAAAGCGGGCGTGCCTTCGAGGTTATGACCGCCATGTCCATCTGGATCGCTGGATAAAACGGGCGGGTAACGATACCGCCTTCATTGTCGTAATTCAGCACGAACGGGTCAAGCAAAGCCACCCCCATCCCTTCTTTGACAAAGTCCAGAAGGTTCTTGAACAGATGCGAATGCACCCGCGCTTTTAGCGAAATACCGGCGTTGTCAAACGCCTCGCGCAGGCGACGGTGGGTCATGTGCTCGGGCCCCATGACAATAAACGCCGCCCCTTCAAGCAACGCAGGCGTTAGAACATCGAAACGGGCAAGCGGGCTGTCGGCGGGCATGGCCAGCAGGGTTTCAACCCGCAGGGGAATGGCCTGTAGCGTGTCATGCAGCAACGGCAATTCGCAAATGCCGATTTCGAATAATCCCGCTTGCACCCATTCCTGAATTTTCGGCGAATACTGTGATTGAAACGAGATCGTCATATCAGGCCGTCCGCGGGCAAACCGCGCAATCAGTTTGGGCATAAAGCCAAATGAAATCGAATGCTGCGAGGCGATCTGTAATTGTCCGGCCTGTTTGTTCTGCAAATCGGTCACGGTCTGGGTTACATGATCAAGCCCGCGCACCACTGTATCGACTTCGTGAAACAACAGATCCGCCTCGGGTGTGGCAATCAACCGGCCGCGGATACGGTCAAACAGCTTTAGGCGGGTTTCACGCTCTAGCTGGGCCAGCAGATTGGAAATGCCGGGCTGTGAAATACCCAACAGCGCTGCCGCGCCGGTGACTGTTCCGGTTTCGATAATGGCGTGAAATGCCTGAATTTGGCGAAATCTAAGGGTCATGCCTGAAAATCTATCACTTTAACTTATGGCATGGCTAGAAATTTGTATTGGAAATGATGCACCTGATCCTTCATGCTGTTTGAACCAAGGGGGAAACATGGCCGCGCAAAAGATCGTCATTATAGGCGCTGGAATAATCGGGGCATCCAGTGCGATCTGGCTGCGCCGTGCGGGCCATCAGGTGACGCTGGTTGACAAAGGCGAGCCGGGGATGGGCGCCTCTTATGGCAACGGCTGTATTCTGGCCAGTTGCTCGGTAGTGCCGGTGACGGCGCCCGGATTGATGCGCAAAGGCCCGAAATACCTGTTGGATCCGAATTTCCCGCTGTTCATGCGGCTGGCCTATGCGCCCAAATTGCTGCCGTGGCTGATGCGGTATCTGTCCCACGCCAATGACGCCGATACCCGCCGAATTTCGGAGGGGCTATCGGTGATCGTCGGGGATAGTCTGGAACAGCATCAGGCGCTGACGGCCGGGACAAAAGCGGCAAAATGGGTGCAGGAAAGCGAATATAATTTCGTCTATGCCGACCGCGCGGCCTTTGAGGCCGACGCCTATGTCTGGGAATTGCGGCGCAAGGCGGGGTTTGTGCCATCACTCATCGAAGGGCCAGCGGTGCAAGAGGCCGAGCCGATCCTGTCGCCCGATGTCAAACTGTTGGCGGTGAACAAAAACCACGGGTTTATCCTGAACCCGGCTGCCTATGTCAAAGATCTGGTGGCGCATCTACAGGAACTGGGTGGGCAGTTTATGCAGGCCGAAGTGAAGGATTTCGATCTGTCCGGCGGGCGGATTTCGGCGGTGGATACCGATCAGGGGCGCATCCATTGCGACGGGGCAGTGCTTTCGGCTGGCGTGTGGTCCAAGCCGCTGATGGACAAGCTGGGCATCAATGTGCCGCTTGAGGCCGAGCGCGGCTATCATATCGTTTATAAAAACCCCAGCGAAACACCGCGCAACCCGATGATGCTGGCCACAGGGAAATTCGTTGCAACACAAATGGATCAAGGGCTAAGGTGTGCAGGTGTTGTCGAATTCGGGGGGATGAAAGACAGATTGTCAAAGGCACCGTTAAAGCTGCTGCGCCGCAAGGTGGCCGAGATTTTTCCGCAAATGCAGGCCGACAGCGAAGAAGAATGGCTGGGCTTTCGCCCCGCCCCATCCGACAGCCTGCCATTGATTGGGGAAATCGGCGACAGCGGCGTCTTTGCCGCCTTTGGCCATCACCATATCGGGCTGACCGGCGGGCCGAAAACCGGACGTATGGTGGCCGATCTGGTAAACGGGACACTGACAAATTACGATGCCCGGCCTTTCGCACCACAAAGGTTCGCAAAATAAAAACCAAGACTGTAGATCAACAATAGGGAGAATAAATATGATCACATTCAAAACCAATCTGGTGGCGGCAGTTTCTGTTGCCCTGACATTTGGCGCTTCTGCCACGCAGGCCGAGGACTGGGATATGCCGATGGCCTATTCCGCCACCAATTTCCATTCGGAAATGGGCGTGGTGTTTGCTGATAAGGTGCGCGAATACACCGATGGCGGCATCAACATCACCGTGCACCCTGGCGGCGCACTGTTCAAAGGCGGCGAAATCAAACGTGCGGTCCAGACTGCGCAGGTGCCGATCGGCGAGCGTTTTATGTCGGCCCATGCCAATGAGGCCCCGCTTCTGGGCTGGGACAACCTGCCGTTTGTTGCAACCACCTATGCCGACAATGAAAAGCTGTGGCATGCTGCCAAAGACAGCGTGAATGCACAACTTTCCGATCTGAACCTAGTGGCGCTTTACACCTGCCCGTGGCCCGGTCAGGGGTTCTATTTCAAGAAAGAGGTGAACTCGTCCGCTGATACACAAGGCGTGAAATTCCGTTCGTATAATACCGCGACGGCCACCTTTGCCGAAGCCCTTGGTATGGTTCCGGTTCAGGTCGAAGCAGCCGAACTAAGTCAGGCGCTGGCAACAGGCGTGGCCGAGGCGTTCATTTCGTCCGGTTCAACCGGTTACGACCGCAAAGTGTGGGAACAGCTGACCCATTACTACAAGGTCAACGCATGGCTGCCCCGCAACTATGTGATCGTGAACAAGGGTGTTTGGGACGGGCTGGACGATGCCACCAAAGCCGGCATCCAAAAAGCAGCGGATGAAACCGGCGCCGCCTGTGCCGCCAAATCCGAAGAACTGGCGAACTGGTATTTCGAGCAGCTGGAATCAAATGGCATGACAGTTACCGATGCCAGCCCCGAGTTTCTGGCCGAGTTGAAAGCTATTGGCGAAAAGATGACCGCCGACTGGTTGGCAACAACCGGTGATGCAGGTCAGGCCATTCTGGACGCTTACAACAAAATGTAAAAACCGGTGGCCCCCGTAGATATGCGGGGGCCACAAACAGGTTTCAGGGGATAACACGGTGAGAGACTGGCAACCATTTCTGGGTCTGCCCTTGTGGGTATGGCTGTTCGTATTTCCAGCGCTGCTGGCCGGATTTTGCCTGATT
>CAZIDQ010000004.1:21179-50087 GCA_964538015.1 uncultured Marinosulfonomonas sp. | reverse complement strand
TAACGCACCAGGGACTTTGCGTAATGGGTCTCGATCCGTTTCTGTATCAGTTCCAGCACGATTGACATGAGCCAGTAGATTACGGACGCAGAGATCAGCATTTCAAGGATGCGAAATTCAGACCGACCAGACGTTCGGGCCACGAACATCAAATCCCAAACCCCAACAACGCTGACCAGAGAGCTGTCTTTTAGCATTGCGATAAACTGGTTGCCTGTTGGCGGGACAATCACGCGCATGGATTGCGGCAAAATAACCTGTTTGAATGTCCGTAATCGCGATATGCCTAACGCATCCGCAGCTTCCCATTGCCCCGCCGGTATCGACTGAATTCCAGAGCGAAAAATTTCGGTCATATACGCACCATATACTAATGAGAGCGCCGCAATGGCTGCAGGTATTGGGTCAACAACGATACCGATCTGCGGCAAGCCAAGGTAAATCAGAAACAGTTGCACCAATAAAGGTGTGCCGCGAAAATATGACGTATAGAACGCGCCGATGCCTTCTAAAATACCAATACCGGACAATTTTGCAGTCGCCCCGACCAAGGCAAAGGTAAACGCCAGCGTGATTGAAATAGCTGATATATAAATAGTCGTAACAGCACCGCGAGAAATTAGAAACGGCAGCTTTTTTCCGATAAACGCAAAGCTGAGATCAAAAGAGTAGAACATCGAAAAGGCCAACAGCGCAAACCCGATCCACGTTATGTAAGATTGCGAACGGCGCGGCAGCCCAAGCAACGCATACAGCAAGCCAAAACTAATGATAAACCCGACAAGAGCCGTCGAGAACCTACCCCACCAGCTGGCCAGAGTATCGGCGCTCATTGCTGGTCGAAGCAAGGATCCGAAAGTCGTTTCATTCGCGGAAATAAGGAAGAATATAACAAACAGCGGAAGAGCGAGCAGTGCTGCGATCCGCATGCGCTCCACTCCGTGCGAAAATTTGCCATTGAATAGCGTTATCATCGTCGTTTCCATTCTTGTCAAAGATGGTAAGTTATAGGCACCGGAGGGCGCAGTATTATACGCCTTCCGATGCCCCAAGTAATCCGAGAAACCTCAGGATTTTTATTTAGTCGTGACGAGGTCGAGACCGTGCCATTTGATAGAAAGCGCGGCCAGAGAACCGTCAGCCTTCATGGCTTCAACAATTTCTTTCAACTTTGCGTTCAACTCGGCATCACCCTTGTCAGTGACAACGGCCAGTGGCTCAAAGAAAACCGGCTCGCCCAACTGTTTGACGGGCAGACCTCTCTTGATAGCTTCGGCAACGACTGGCAGCGATTGCAGCACGGCATCAATCCGAACCCCGTCACCAAGAACCAGGTCATCGAATTCGTTGACTTCGGTGTACGCGCGGATTTCTCCGGGGGTCACGTCATAGGTAAAGGAAGGCATACCAACCACATCGAGGTTAAGATCCTTTTCAAGATACCGTTGATAGGTGGAGGCCGAAACCACACCAATGACTTTCCCGTCTAGATCGCTGACTTTGGTTGCTGTCGAATCTTTATGCACCGCGAACGCGGCAGGGCTGAAATAGTATAGAGCAGGGAAATCCAGAATTTGCGCCCGCGCCGATGTTGGCGTCATCGAGCCGATCACCATATCCCAGCGGCCCGACCAACGACCTGCGGTCATAACTTCCCAGCCGGGTGTCACGAATTCAATATCGACCCCCATATGCTTGGCAATTTCTTTGGCCACTGAAATGTCAAAGCCGTCCAGCTCATTATCATCATTCAGAAATGAGTTAGGTGGATAATCTGAGTTGGTTGCAACTTTTAACACACCCTTGCTTGTAATACGGTCCAGTACCTCACCGGCATCAGCTGCCCCAGTTCCGAATGAAATGATAATCGATGCCGCGAGGCCAGCCATTGTTAAACGCCGTGTGGTTTTCATATTTATTGCTCCGTGCTTTCTGTTTGAATTGAACTGTACGATTCCGCAAAGCGTCCCCCTGAACAAGTCAGTTTACTTGATTAATCTATCGAATAACTCTATATGTTAGGCATGAAATCAATTCGAAGCTTTGTTCCCACTCTTCAGGAAACACGCTCTTTAGAAGCTGTGTATCGGCTTAACTCTATTTCTGCGGCCGCCCGTGAGTTGAATCTTTCACAACCAACTATATCATACCACGTCAGTAAGTTAGAGAAAAAATGGAACGTACAGTTGTTCCGGAACAAGGGGAGGCAGATTGAATCTACCGAATTCCTCAGATCGGTCATTTCGGAGATCATATCAGTTGCTCACCAGCTCGATCATATCGGGTATTTGGTTGGAAGCCAGGAGCGGAAAAAAGAACTTTGTATTGGCATGACCTCTTCACTGGCGTCAATTGTCCTATTGCCGCGACTGGTAAAATTTCAAGCCCTTTATCCTAATCTGAACATCCGCATCCAAACCAGCAATCGGTTTGAAAATCTAGAAAAAGAACGCATTGACGTGACCCTTAGATTGCTCCAACGCCCAGCCGGAACATGCACAAAAATTGATGATAGTTTCACCATTCCAATCGTAAACGAACGGATAAGACTGGTGTGTTCACCCGCGTATCTTGCCACTCTCTCACGTGCAGGCGAGGTTGTCCGGAGCGCTGAAATCCTCTCACAGGCCCAACTAATCCACGAAGATGAAACCATGCATTGGGCCCAATACCTGTCGACTTTTCATCCCAGTCTACGGTTGCGAAAACGCCCAGTCCTAACACTCAATAACTCAGATCTTATTCTGCAAACCGCAGTTTCAGGCGGGGGTTTTGCATTGTTACGTGAAACCTATATCATGGATGCTCTGGGTAAGGGGGCATTGGTGGAACCTTTCCAGCACCGGCTGGATTGTGAAAGAGTGTTCCATTTTGTGGCGCCCGAAGGCACCGGATTGGTGGCAGCTGCCCAAGATTTTGTTCTCTGGTTTAGCAACGAGTTAAAAGGCTTAGTGTGAACTTCACTTAGCCTTGCCTCACAGCCCTGCGCCCAGCGCAATGTTTTGCTGTAGGATATGGTTAGATGTATATATGGCAGGTTTTTCCGACACGGTATCAGGGGGATTTGCGGCAAAAGCGGTCGGATTTTCCGACATTTGAACGGGCCTAAGTTGGGTTTTTCCGCACCCCTTGTCGGGTTTTCCGGCCATGGAATGTCGGGTTTTCCGACGGGGCTTTTGTTTTTGCCATTTCATAAAATCCTTGGTTGCAGACGATCCATTCAAAGGTTCCTCTGTCAAAGCATAGGTTGTTGATTTCCCAATGCCACTTGGCCCCAGACAATGGCCGCGCGTTTCTAGGATAAAGCCGTGCGATACCAACGCTCGGAAATATCCCCCGACTGTATCCCGCCCCATTGTAATTGCCTTAGCCGCCTCGCGGTGGCTTAGGAATAACGCTCCACCGCATCATTAATGCGGATATATTTAATTTGGGCTATTCTTTTCATTTTTGCCCCATCGTGCGTCACTATTACAAATATCAGTTTCAGAAGCCCTCTGATTTGGGGCTTTTAGCTGAAAAGATGTTTACTGTATCATAGCCAACCTATACGCGACAGCCTAAGAATGTTCATTCTTTGTTCTAAGCTGATTAAACTAACGAAATACACACATCAAGTCCCCCCAAAGTTAATCACATTGGTTGCCGCTCTCTCTTTTCCAGTAACGTGATTCGCCCAGTGCTCGACAATCGCCATCCGCTTATCAAAGTGATCCGTTCTGGCGTATGCCCGTGAAACCGCTGAGCCTACAGTATGTGCAAGAAGCGCCTCCCCGACCACATAATCAACTCCGGCCACATCATCGGCCCATGTTCGAAGGCTTGACCTAAAACCGTGCGGGCGTTCGACCATGCCGCGTCGCGACATTAAGCGAGACATTGACGCATCAGAAATTACCCCCCGCCGGACACCAGAGAATAGAAACCCATCGCGCGCTTGCTCCTTTGCTTCGGCAATGACCTCATGCGCCTCGTTTGAAAGTGGATACCGGAAATCTGTTGCCTTGCCGTTGCGCCCCTTCATTAGCTCGGTTGGCGCGGTCCATACGTCGCCTTCTATGTGATCGACATGCAGGAAGCGGATAGGTTTGGACCTAGACCCCGTTAGGATCAGCAACCGCAATGCAAGTTGTGTCGGGGTTCCATCTTTCAGGCTTTGATAAAACTCTGGAACGTCACGCCAGTGCAGGGCGGGTATATTTGTTTCTTGGTGGCATTGATCCCCTAACAGGGCTTTTGCCGCCTCTTTGGCGTTTAGATCAACAGGCAGGCCCATTGCTGCGCCATACTTCAACACGATACCCAAACGGTTTAACGCCTTCTTTGCGGTGACGGGTTTGGTTTGCCAAATCGGTTTGATTGCTCGCACAATGTCTTGTTGATCAATTTCATCAATCGGGGTGCGACCTAAAACCGACAGCACATGAATCTTTAGAGGTGACAACCACCGCCCAGCGCGCCCACCGTCCCGTAGGCTGGCCTTGCGAGCCTCAAAGGCCAAATCTGTGACCTCTGAAGGTTTGTGACCCTCTTGCCGCCTCACGGCGTTTCTTGTCTCTGTTGCGGATCGGGTCAATCCCAAGGGCACGGGTCTCCGCCCATCGGTTCCGCTCATGTCTGGCGTTTGCCAACGTCATTGCTGGATAGCCGCCCAACCCCATTTCGCGACGTTTACCAGCAATTGAATAACGATAAACCCATTGCCCCGAGCTGGATTTTGTTTTGACGAAATACAGCCCTCCGCCGTCAGGATGCTTGCCTGCGGGCGCGTTCTGCACAAATGCAGATGATAATTTGTTCAACTGTCTGGCCATATGATCCACCCTTCTATCCACCCTTATGAGTGATACGCTATGGCCTATGTAGATGCAGCAGGAAGCAATGGGCTATGATTTATGGGGTATTGTGGAATGTGGAGAAACAAGAGTTAGGTTCCCTTATGCGGCACCATTTACTCCGACAGATTTGACGGCGCGAGGTTTGACTACGCCGCGCAGAAATGCATAATTTGTTTTCATGAAAATAATAGCCGTCGAGAATTGCAACCAATTGGTTTCGATCTTTTTGGCGGCACGCAATCTAAGGTTGATCAGTATCAAGATTTATAGCTGTTAAATAATTGAAAAGAGAGGATTTATTATGCCAGTACGTCTTTGGGGCGGCCCCACGACTGTTAATCAATCAACGGCAAGCTACCAATCGGATCCGGATGTGGCAACATTGTTGGACGGGCGGGTGATTGTGGTCTGGGAGGATAATTCGGCCGCAGATACACGCATCATGTATCGTCTGTTCAACTCGGATGGGACGCCGGCAAGTGCCGAAATCGTTGCGGGAACTTCTGATGGTAACGATTTGCATAATCCTGTGGTCACCGCGCTGGATAATGGTGGCTGGGCGATTGGATACGATAATTCTGGCGGCGCGGGGAATGATTTATTCAGGGTTTATAATGCTGCTGGCTTTAGCATATCAACAAGCGTCATCAGTGGTAATTTGAATAATAGCTATCCCGAAATCATAAATGTTGGCGGGACATTCTGGGCGGTTACCGTAGGGAGTGGCGTAGACAATACTATAACTGCATATCGCTTCAATTCGGATACGGGTTCGCCGCAAGGAAGCATTAGTGTTCAAGGTGTGACAACTGGGTTACAAAGAAATCCGGCCGGAACCCAGCTGGTAAATTCTGATGTTGTTATTGCCTGGCGTGACGGAGCAAACATTGAATTCCGTATATTTAACGATGCTGGTGTGGGTCTGTCAGCCGGCGATAAGTTGGTGACCAATGGCGCTGTGGATGCCGCGAATGATAACTGGGGCAAACCCGATGTTCTGGCGCTGGAAAATGGTGGATTCCTTATTACCTGGGCGGATAATTTCTCGCCATTTCCAGGATCCAGCTTTGATGTTTGGGGGCAGATTTATGACCGGTCCGGAACTGCCAGCGGTAGCACATTTCTGATGAATTCAACGGTTAGCAGCAACCAATTCAACCCAGTTACCGTGGCGTTGAAAAACGGTGGTTTTGCCCTTCTATATGCTACCAATGTGGGGGCTAATCAGGATATTCGTGGCCAGATATTTGATATTAGCGGTACGCTTATTGGTACTGAATTTACCGTTTCTGCTGATGGTGCCAACGTAGAATTCGATAATCTGGATGCCACGTTACTGGAAGACGGTCGTATTCTGGTATCATGGGAGCAATTCAACGTTGACGGAAGTGCAACAGCAATTGTCAATCAGATCATAGACCCGCGAAACGGATCGATCACCGGGGATACAACCGATAACACCCTGTATGGCGGCAATAGCGATGATGTGATTATGGCCAGTAGTGGCAATGATACCGTTATCGCCATGGATGGCAAAGACCAGATTTTTGGCGGGGCTGGCAATGACGTATTAAGCGGCGGTGGCGACAATGATGAAATCTATGGCCAGTCTGGCGATGATATTCTGAATGGCGATGATGGAAATGACTATCTGGTCGGGGGGCTGGGCAACGACGTTATTAATGGTGGTGCCGGCATTGATACCGCATCTTATGAAAGTGCGGTGGCCGGAGTGAATATCTATCTGATGTTCACTGGCACCGATACCATCGGTTCGGGGATTGATACGCTTGTAAGCATCGAGAACCTGACAGGCTCGGTCCATGACGACCGGTTGATCGCGGATAGCAATGACAATGTGTTGACCGGCGGCGATGGCAACGATGTTCTAAAGGGCAAAGGTGGCAACGATGTCTTTTATGGCGGTAACGGTAACGATAAAATGGTTGGCGGTAGCGGCAATGATACCATGTTCGGTGGCGCCGGTAGTGACACACTGATTGCGCTGTCCGGTCTGGATATTTTGAATGGTGGCGATGGCGACGATTTCCTGTTTGGTGGACAAGACGACGATGTTTTGAATGGTGACGCCGGAAACGACAATATCCGCGGCAATCGCGGGAAAGATACCATCAACGGTGGTGACGGCAGTGATATCCTGCGGGGCGGCGGCCAGAACGACATTGTGAATGGTGGTGACGGCAATGACTTCCTGTTTGGCGAAAACCAGTCGGATATCCTGTTTGGTGGTGCCGGGGATGATTCATTGACCGGCGGTTCCGGTGGCGGCATTGCGGATGCGTTTACCGATACGTTTGTTTACAAAAGCACAGGCAATGGCGGTGGTGGATTTGACCGGATCAAGGACTTTGACAACGGCACCGATGTGATCGACATTCGGAGCTTTGGATATGCCAGCTTTGGCAATGTCTTATCCTTGGCCAACAATGTAGGTGTTAATATGCGGCTGAATTTTGGCGGTGGAGATATCCTGTTTATCGAAAATTTCCAGCTGGCGGATTTCGATATCAGTGATGTGCTGATCTAAATGGTTTGAAACCGTGGGGCGGCAAGGGGTGAATACCTTTGGCCGCCCTATTTGGTCGTCCGGAACACTCAGCCCTCGCGATACGCTTTAACGGCAACGGCCGAAATCACCACCCAGACACCGGTGCGGATAACCATCGCGCCAACCGTGCGCATTTCATAGGCGCCGCCCTGCATCACATGCACACCAAAGGCCGCAAAGACCAACGCGGTGGCAACGGCAATCGTGATCGACAGTTTCAGCCCCCAACCCAGCCGTTTCGCCAATCCGTAAGCGGCCGCCAAATAGGCGAATCCTGCGGTAAAGTTGAACCACAGAACAAAGGGCACCGCATTGCCGACTTCTTTGATGCCGGTTAGGGCCATGCCACCCGAAAAGACGGTCAAAGCGCCAAACAGTGCGGCAACAACGGCGGCGATTTTCAAGGATTTTCCGAAGGGGCGCGGGGTGCTCATGGGCAGTGCCTCAAGTAAGGAATTGGAGTAAGTTATAGCGTACTAACTAAAACACTTCTGCTCCTGTGTCAATGTATACGGGGATTTCGATATGCAATATACCGACAATTTGAAAGGTTAAGCGCGTGTTTACCCGCGCCTGTTACCCCTGTCTTTGGGTGAATACAAACGAGGTGGTGGGATGAGTGCGCAAGCAAACGCGCCAGTCATAATCATCAAGCGTAAAAAAGTCATAGCTGGCGGCGGGCACCACGGTGGTGCATGGAAAGTTGCCTATGCTGACTTTGTGACGGCCATGATGGCCTTCTTTATGCTGATGTGGCTGTTGAACGCGACAACTGAAAGTCAACGAAAAGGGATCGCGGATTATTTTAGTCCAACGATACCGCTGGCACGGATTTCGGGCGGGGGTGACGGGGCCTTTGGCGGGGATAGTGTCTTTACCGAAGAAACGCTGGCTCGCAATGGATCGGGGGCGTCTGTAACGATGCCATCGGCGCTGGACGGGTCCGGTGGCCGCAACAGCGAGGATTCGGACAACTTGTCCGAGGTGGAAACGCTGCTGTCCGGTGGTGGTGGAGAAAGCATGGTGATGGACAATGCCATGCGCCACATCATGACCCGCGTCACCGACGAAGGTCTGATCATTGAAATTTTCGATCTGGCGGATGATCCGCTGTTTGTCGAAGGCAGTGATACACCAACCCCGATGTTGCAGGACATTGCCAAAATGATGGTTGATGTTTTCGGCATCGTCACGAATGAATTGGCCGTGAACGGGCATACGCATTCGCGTCCGGTTGTGCTGGCGAATAATCCGGTTTGGGATCTGTCACAATCACGCGCCGACCAGATGCGCCGCCTGTTGGAAAGGGGCGGGTTCGAGGCACAAAGAATTCAGCGGGTAACAGGGTTTGCCGACCGAAAACTGGTTGCCTCCAACCCGATGGCCCCACGAAATAACCGGCTGGAACTGATCCTGCTGCGTAAGGGTACTGAATGAATATCTGTTGAATTTTAGATGTTAGGGGCCTGTTAATGGCGCGCCCTTATTGCTGGTGCCTGAAACCATATTGGTTGATGCAGCAGAAAGGCGCACCATGACTATTTCATCTTCTTTGAATGCGGGCGTTGCGGGCCTTGCGGCCAACGCAACACGTCTGGCGACAATTTCCGACAATATCGCGAACTCCGGCACCTACGGCTATAAACGGGCCGAGGCTGATTTTGAGTCACTTGTGATCAATAACAATCCGGGCTCCGGCACCTATTCGGCTGGCGGGGTTCGTGCCTCGACCGTACGTTTGATCGAGGAACGCGGGGCGCTGGTTTCGACCAAGAATGCGATGGATATTGCGGTTGGCGGGCGCGGGATGTTGCCGGTGACATCGGCTGTTTCACTGGGGGCGACGACGGGGGACCGCCCGTTGATGATGACGACAACAGGGTCGTTTCATACGGATTCAAACGGTGTTTTAAAAACTGAATCCGGACTGGTTTTGATGGGTTGGCCTGCAGAATCGGACGGCAGTATTTCGACCTATCCGCGCGACACAATCGCCGGGCTTGAGCCGGTGGTGATCAACGCGAACCAGACAGCGGGTGACCCGACAACAAAAATGAATTTGGGGGTAAACCTGCCTGCGACCAACACTGCAGCGGGGGAATCCGGTGATGCGCTTCCGCTGTCAGTCGAATATTTTGGTAACCTTGGCACTTCGGAAACTCTGGACATTTCCTTTACGCCGACAGTTCCGGTGACGGGTTCATCCAATACATGGACAATGCAGATCAAGGATTCCGCACAAGGTGGGGCGGTGATTGGCGAATACACATTGGTATTCGATGACACGCGCGCCAACGGTGGTACGCTGGCGTCGGTGACGACGGTTTCAGGTGGTGCGTATAATGCGGGTGATGGCACCTTGGCGCTAACGGTTGATGGTGGACCGCTGACAATGACAATCGGCAAGGTGGGGGACCCGAACGGGCTGACCCAACTGTCCGACAGTTTTGCCCCGACCTCGATCACCAAGGATGGATCACCGGTGGGCAACCTGACGTCGGTTGAAATTGATGACAACGGATTTATCAGCGCCACATATGACACCGGATTTATTCGCCGTATTTACCAGGTTCCACTGGTGGACGTGCCTAACACAAACGGGCTGATTTCGCTGAGTAATCAGGCGTATCAGGTCTCACCTAGCTCCGGTTCGTTCTTCTTGTGGGATGCAGGCGACGGCCCGACAGGTTCGATCGAGGGATATGCCCGCGAAACATCAACCACAGATGTCGCTGGCGAGTTAACCGCGTTGATCCAGACCCAGCGGGCCTATTCTTCAAACGCCAAAGTGATCCAGACAGTGGACGAGATGTTGCAGGAGACAACGAACATCAAGCGTTAATCAGCGGTGATTTGAAGGAGGTTAGGCTATGGGAATGACCAGTGCACTCTCGAACGCCCTGTCCGGATTGACGGCTTCGGCCCGCACGGCGGATGTGATTTCGTCCAACATTGCGAATGCCACAACCGACGGCTACGGCAGACGCGAATTGGATCTTTCGTCACGCGCACTAGGTGGCGAAGGGTCGGGTGTTCATGTCGATGGGGTATCGCGGCTTGTCGATCAGGTTGTGATTGCCGACCGCAGGCTGGCAGATGCAGATCTGGGGGCCGCTTCTACACGGGCAGGTTTTCTGAAACGGATCGAGGACGTGATTGGCGAACCAGGCACAGCCGGTTCCCTGTCCGACCGGTTGGCGGGGCTGGATTCAGCATTTATTGAATCCGCCAGCCGACCAGATTCAGAACCCCGTCTGCAGAATGTGCTGCGTAGCGCCCAAGGCGTGGCGGGCCACATCAACAACATTTCCCGCGAAATCCAGACGCAGCGCACCCGGGCGGACCACAGTATCGGGCAGCAGGTTGAACAGCTGAACAGTGCTTTGAAAAATATCAAACAGCTGAACCATGCCATTCTGACCCAAAACAGTGGTGGTCGCGATACATCGGCCCTGAAGGATCAGCGACAGCAACTGGTTGACCAAATTTCCGCAATTGTGCCAATGCGCGCAGTGCCACGTGAACGCGGTCAGATCGCCCTGATCACCACAGGCGGGGCAATATTGCTGGATGGGCGTGCGGCAGAAATCGGGTTTACCCGAACCGGTCTGATTACCGAAGACATGACGCTGGGCGCCGGATCATTATCGGGGCTGACATTGAACGGAAATCCGGTCAGCACGGGCGGAAACGGTATTCTGGCTGGCGGCTCTCTGATGGCGTCGTTCGAGGTTCGCGATGAACTGGCAACATTGGCCCAAAGCAATCTGGACTCAGTCGCCCGCGATCTGGTGGAACGATTTCAGGACCCCGCGATTGACCCAACACTTGCACCAACGGATGCGGGCCTGTTCACCGATGCCGGCGTTTTCTTTGACCCGGTCAACGAGCCCGGCCTTTCAACTCGCTTGTCCATCAACGCACGGGTTGATCCGCTTGCTGGCGGTGCCATCTGGCGATTGCGCGATGGTATTGGCGCTGCAACACAGGGTGACGTGGGCAATGCCACCCTTTTGCAGGACATGTCAGGGGCGCTTACCCGATCACAGGTTCCGGTATCTGGTGGCCTAACCTCCGCTGCACGGTCCGCTTCGGGGCTGGCATCGGATTACCTGTCCAACATCGGGGCCACCCGCCAAACGGTCGAAGCCGAAATTGCCTTTGCTACAACCAAGCTCGACACGTTGAAAGCACAAGAACTGAAAGACGGGGTTGATACGGATTACGAACTGCAGCAATTGCTGGTGGTCGAAAAATCCTACGCCTCGAACGCGCGCGTCATGCAGACAATTGACGAGCTGATCCAGACTTTGCTGAGGATTTAGAACATGAGCAACGTATCAATCGGGGACATGGCGCAAACCTATTCGTTTCGTCGTCAAAGCGCCCATCTGAAAACAGAAATGGGCCGTCTGGGGAATGAACTGACGACGGGTAGAACCAGTGATGTGGCCAAACGGTTCTCGGGTGATTTTACGATGGTTTCTGGAATCGAGACCGCGCTAAAAGCGCTTCATGCCTATAAAACTGCCACAAAAGAAGCCACACAATTTGCAACAGCCCAGCAAACATCATTGGGGGTCGTGCAAGAGCAATCCAACGCGGCTGTTTCGGTGCTATTGCTGGCCCGCACCGCGCCCAGCCAAACACAGGTCCAGAACACCGCGATAGATGTGCGGCAAAAATTTGATGCGGTAGTGTCCGCGCTGAACACCCAGGTCGGGGGCCGCAGCGTTTTTGCAGGCGCGGCAACCGATAAACCGGCAATTGCTTCGTCCAGTTCTATCCTTGCCGACCTGCAGGTGGTGATCGCAGGGCAGACCACCGCCGCCGGAGTAGCCTCGGCTGTGGATGACTGGTTCAACTTGCCGGGGGGCTATGATGTTTCGGGGTATCTTGGGTCAACCAATCCGCTGACCCCGTTTAAAATTGGTGTGGGTCAAAATGCGGATATGTCCGTTACCGCGTCTGACTCTACCGTTCGCGAAACATTGAAAAACCTTGCCTTGGCGTCCTTGGTTGCTGACGGGGCGCTGGCCGGGGATGTGCCGGAACAGGCATTGTTATTAAAGCGGGCCGGGGATGGGATGCTTTCAATCGGAAACAAGCAGACCGAAATGCGGGCAAGCCTTGGATCGGTAGAGGCACAAATTGAAACAGTTTCGGTGCAAACCGCCGCCGAGATTTCCGGCCTTGAAATAGCCAAAACTGAGCTGCTCTCGGTTGACCCGTACAAAGCCGCCAGTGAACTGGAAGCCGTCAAAACCCAGCTTGAGACACTTTACGCCCTAACATCGCGCATGTCGCGCATGAACCTTGTGGATTTTCTAAGATGATAAACCGAATGATCGCCTGTTTTGTTGCTGTTGTTATGATGGCTTCGGCCGCAATTGCGGGGCCAATACGCATTAAGGATCTGGTTGAATTTGACGGGGTCCGTGGCAATGATCTGGTCGGTTACGGTCTGGTTGTCGGGTTGAACGGTACGGGTGACGGTATCCGGAACGCGCCATTTACCGAAGAAATTATGTCCAATATTCTGGAGCGTTTGGGGGTTAACATAACCGGCGAGCAGTTCCGACCCAAAAACGTAGCGGCGGTATTTGTTACGGCTAATCTGCCTGCCTTTGCGCGGGCGGGCGGGCGCATTGATGTGACGGTTTCCGCTATTGGTGATGCCAAAAGCCTACTGGGCGGCACGTTGATTATGACGCCGCTAAATGCGGCGGATGGGCAGATTTATGCGGTTGGTCAGGGTACGGTAATTGCCGGTGGTGTTTCGGCAACCGGTGATGCGGGTGGTGTGGTGCAGGGCGTGCCAACGGCGGGGGTTATACCGTCCGGTGCCTATGTTGAACGCGAGATTGATTTTGATTTTGGTGCATTGGAGCAGATCCGTCTGGCGCTACGAACACCCGATTTCACCACAGCAGAGCGGATTGAGCGTGCAATTAACAAATCATTCGGGCGCGGGGTGGCTGTGATGCTGGATGCAGGAACGGTTCAACTGGATATCAAGGCCACGCGGCAGGCATCGGCGGCACATGCAATTTCAAAGATCGAAAATATCCTGGTCGAGCCACAGCGCAAAGCGCGGGTGGTGGTGGATCAGCGTTCTGGTACGATCGTTCTGGGCGAAGATGTGCGCATTTCGCGGGTGGCGGTTTCGCAGGGCAATCTAACCTTGCGGATCGAAGAACAACCAATTGTGGTGCAGCCCAACCCGTTTGCCGCAGGTGAAAGCGTTGTGGTGCCGCGCACCAATGCCTCTATTCAGGAAGAGCCGGGGATCGGGTTGGCCGAACTGTCCGAAGGAACTTCGCTGTCCGAAGTGATCGCGGGTTTGAACGCGTTGGGGGTTTCACCCCGTGATATGATCGACATTCTGAAAAGCATAAAAGCGGCGGGTGCCCTGCATGCCGAGTTCATTGTGCGCTAATGGATAAGCTGGCTGCAGGGTTCCAAGGTGGCTGCCCCTTTTTGATCAGAAGTAGCTTCTGACCAATGCGCTGGAAATCAGGGTCCAGCCATCGGCAACCACAAAGAACGCCAGCTTGAAGGGCAGAGATACGATTGCCGGTGGCACCATCATCATTCCCATCGACATCAGGATAGCAGCTACGACAAGATCGATGATCAGAAACGGCAGGAAAACCAGAAAGCCGATTTCAAAAGCGCGGGCAATTTCCGATAGCAAAAAGGACGGAACCAGCAGCGAAAGCGGTTGGGTGGCGGTTTCGCCCGTCAGTCTGGCATCCGGTCGCAAAGAGGCAAGGGATTCGAATGTGTCAGGATCAATGCGGTTGGCCATGAAATGGCGGAATGGCGTGATTGTATTGGTAAAGGCCTGCTCGACCGTGATCTGGTCGTTGATCAGCGGGTCGATACCGCTGGTCCAGGCCTGAGTGAAAACGGGTTCCATCACAAAGTAGGTCAGGAACATTGCAAGGCTGATAATCAGCATGTTTGGCGGGGATTGTTGTAACCCGATTGCCTGTCGCAAGATAGATAGGACTGTTACGATAAACGGAAAACAGGTCAGCATGATGGCCAGCCCCGGTACGATGCTAAGGACCGTGATTAATAGTAACAGCTGGATACTGCGGGCCGAGACCGAGCCGCTGTCGCCCAGTGAAATCGAAATCTCCTGTGCAACGGCCGGCATGGCAATCATGGTTAACGAAATTGCGGTGAGTCCAAGCAACAGGCGGAAAGAAGGGCTGGGTTTCATGGTTTACAGGCCGTCTTGCAGGTTTACGACTTCGGTCAGACGCACCGCCAGCTGGCCAGCCTGATCGCCGTCTAGTTCCTGCAATTCCCCACGCGCAATCAGGCGATCACCGACATAGAGTTCGACCGGATCCTCGATCCGTTTGTCCAATGGCAAAACGGCGTCCTGTTCCAGCTGCAACAGTTCCTTGATTTTCGGGCGGGCCTTGCCCACCGAAATGGTGATTTCAATTGGCACCTGATTAAACGGGTTCTGGCTATCGGCGGGCGTGTCTGTCGTGGTGTCATCCATTGATTGCTACCTTTTCCTGTTGTGCAAAGAAGCCTTCGACCAGTTGGGAAAACCCGGACAGAACGCTTGTCAGATCAATCTGTTTTTCGGAATCCGAAAAGCGCAAATAGGCCAGACCTTCGGCCATTGTCGGCTCTTCTATGATGTTGACATCAAGGGTGGTCTGCCCTTCCAGCAACTGTTCCAGTGCGGGCCGGTTGGCCGGCGAGATAACGATTTCGATCTCGGCTTCGGTTTGGGTGGAAGCAACTGACAGAACCTCGTCTACAATGGATTGGGGCAGGGTTTCCTGCGCCAGTTTGGGCAGCACCTTGGATACCATTTCGGTGAATAACGGCTTTAGCGAGTTCAGGATCTGGCTGCGGGCCTCATGATAGGTAAAAGACAATTCCTGCAGGTTTCGGGCGAAATCGGCTGAAACGCGGGATTGTTCTTCGGCTTGGGCGGCGGCGGCATCGTCCCAGCCTGCTTTGTATCCTTGTTCATAAGCCTCTATCCGGTGTTCCTCGAAACTGGTTTCCAGAATCGGTTCCGCGCTATTGGCAGCAACAGTTGTGCTGAATTCTTCAAGGGTAAGAGCAGCCATCAAACCGTTTCCCCGCTGTCTTCCATCCAACCACGCAGAACCTCGACGGTTTCTTCCTGACGCTCCTCGATCAGTTCTTTCAGGCGGGTAACGGGATCATTCGATGTAGCGCCCATACCGCTGGCCGTTCCAAAATCGCCAAGGGGGGCGGTGCCCATTTCCGGCATGCCAAAATCGGGTATGGTTGCCATCGCGGGGGTATTAAAGTTGCCATCATCAATTTCACCAGTCAGGGCAGGAAGGGCCGCAGGATCAGAATTTCCAAACCCGTCAGGAAAGGGGGCCGGCGGGATTGAGCCGGTCGGGGAAGGCAGTTCAGCCACGGCAGATGCGGGTTTGCTGTTCAGAATGGGGCGCACCACAAACAGGCCAAGGACAAGGGCCACAACACCCAGAACCACCAGTTGAATAATCGACATTACGTTCAGGTTCATGGATTGCAGGAACGACGGGTTCGCCGCGCTGCCCTGTTCGATGATCGGCTCAAACTGCATGGTTTTCAGGGTGATCACATCACCGCGTGTTTCATCAAACCCGACAGCCGCCGCCACCAGATCGTGTAGGCCTGCCATCTCGTCCTCGCCGCGGGGTACAAAAATCTCGGCGCCGGAATCGTCAATTTCCATAGTGCCATCCACCAGCACAGCCACCGTCAGCCGTTTGATCGCCCCCGGAGATTTTAGAATTTCCCGCTGGGTTTCCGACACCTCGTAATTCACCCGCTCGCGGGTTTCGCTGTTTTGGCTGGATGAGTTCGCATTGCGACTGCCATCCCCTTCGGGCAGGTTGCTGGCCACGGAAACGGCCCCGCCGCGGGCGTCTTCGGATGCAGTTGTGCGTTCCTCGGTGTCGGTGCTGATTACCACGCGCGAATCCGGATCGAATGTGCGCTGGGTGATCGATTCCCGATCGGTCACGGTTTCGACGCTAATCTCGACCACTGCGTTGCCGTATCCCACGCGCGCCTCTAGCAAGCGTTCGACATTTTTCTTCAGTTCAGCCGCACGGTTTTCGCTGCTGCTTTGCCCCGTTGCCCCGTCATCCGCCCCCATAATCAACCCGCCCTGGGAATCGATAACGGCCACGTTTTCGGGCTGTAATCCCGCGACAGCCGACGCCACAAGGAATTTCAGCGCCTTTGCGTGTGATGCCGATAGCGACCCTGACGCAGTGCCTACCGTGACCGAAGCCGTGGCCTGCACCTGCCGTTTGAACGGTTGCGAGGACGGGCTGGCAATGTGTACCCGCGCGCTGCGGATGTGTGGGCTGGAAATGATGGTACGGGCCAGCTCGCCTTCTTTGGCGCGCCAGTAGGCGGCGTCGAACATTTGCGATGTGGTGCCGAATCCCGACAGCGAATCAAGTAATTCATAGCCAGCGGAATTATTTGCCGGCAGCCCTTCGCTGGCCAATGTCATGCGCAATTCGTCCCGCCGCGCGCCGTCAACAAAGATCGCCCCGCCGCGCACCTCGAATGCAACGCCCTGTTGTTCCAGTTTTGCCACCACCTCGCCTGCCGCGCTGCTTTCCAGCCCCGCATATAAGAGTGACATGCCCGGGGATGCCGCCATACGCGAGAGGGTCAGAACTGCCGCGAACATTGCAAGGGTGGCAAGCACCACGATCACGCGGCGGCGCGGTTCAAGTGCAGACCAGACTGACAGTAGCTGTTGCAAGACGATTCTCCGAATATTCGTTGGGCGTTTTACCCATGCGTCGCCTTATGTTTCGTTGAACAGGCTTAATAATCGGTTAGCTCCTGACGTTTATTAGGGTGGGGATGAAAAAAACCGGTGAGATCATGGCAGACGAAGAAGAAGTCGAAGACGAAGGTCCGAAGAAAAAGTCGAAAATGCCTTTGATTATTGGGCTTGTGCTGGCTCTGGCCGGCGGCGGCGGCGGGTTTTTCGCGGTGCAGTCAGGCATGATTTTTGGCAGTCATGAGGAGGTTGCAGCCGATTCGCATGAAGAAGCAGCGGCAATGCCGGATGTGGTTTTTGTGCCGGTTGATCCGCTGATTATTAACCTTGGCGGGCGGTCAAGGAATCAGTTCTTGCGGTTCCGTTCACAGCTGGAAGTGGGCGGCGCATACGAGGCCGAGGTGACGGCGTTGTTGCCCCGGGTCCTGGACATTCTGAACGGTTACTTGCGGGCTGTGGATGTGAAGGATCTGGAAGATCCCAGCGCCCTGATCCGTCTGCGCGCCCAGATGTTGCGGCGGATTCAGACGGTCACCGGCGAGGGCCATGTAAAGGACCTGCTGATAATGGAATTTGTGCTGAATTAGGAGGGTGCGATGACACTGATTGCGGATATTTTGCTGGTTGCCGGTGCCCTTGGGGCGGCGTTTTATTGTATGGTTTTGTCGCGGCGTTTGAACCGGTTTAACGATCTGGAAAACGGTGTTGGCGGGGCTGTGGCCGTGTTGGCTGTTCAGGTGGATGATATGACCAAAACACTGGAACAGGCGCGGGTTGCAGCGGGGAATTCAACAGAATCCCTCAAGGCGCTGACTGGCAAGGCTGAAGATGTTGCCAAGCGGCTAGAACTGTTAATGGCGTCGATGCATGACTTGCCAGAGCCACAAGAACCGCCAGCAGCAGAACCTGTCGAAGAACCAATACAAGAGGCCGTGTTCCTGCGGCATCAAGGCAGAGTTGTGGAGGCTGCGGAATGACCAAGAAACGTGCCAAAAATAAACGTTCCCGCAAGGCTGGCCGCGGGGTTTTATTCCTGATTACAGGGTTTTTTCTGGCCTCGGGATTGCTGCGATTGGGGTCGGGAACCGGCAGTGCGATTGCGCGGGAAATTCAGTCACTAAGCCATGCGGAAGCCGAAGCGGACACGGCGGATCATGTGACCCCTGCCGCTTGCGAAACCGGCGAAGGTATTGGTGAATTGCTGGCAGCATTAAAGAACCGCGAGGCGCGGGTCGCCGCGCAAGAAACGGCGCTGGCCGACCGGATGCAGGTTTTGGCGGTGGCCGAAGAAGGCGCCAAAAGGAACCTGGCGGCATTGACCGCCGCCGAGCAGAGGTTAAAGGCGACGATGGCGCTGGCCGACACAGCCGCCGAGGATGACCTGTCACGTCTGACGTCGGTTTACGAGAACATGAAGGCCAAAGACGCCGCCAAATTGTTTGAGGAAATGGACCCGCAATTTTCCGCCGGATTTTTGGGCCGGATGCGCCCCGATGCGGCGGCAGCAATATTTGCCGGGCTGACCCCGTCAAAGGCCTATTCCATCAGCGTGATACTGGCGGGTAGAAATGCAGAAGTTCCCACTGGAAAATGAGGGTTTCTTAACTCTCTTCTGCAAGGCTGACGGCAGCCATAATCATAGTGATGGAGTAATCTGAATGGTCGGAATTATCGGGATTGTTGTGATTTTCGTCATGGTGTTTGGCGGCTATCTGGCGGCGGGCGGCAAGATGGGGATTATCCTGAAGGCAGCCCCGTTCGAGCTGACGATGATCGGGGGTGCCGGCGTGGGTGCGTTCGTGATTTCCAACGATGTGCCGGCGATCAAGCAGACATTGAAAGATATCGGCAAGGTGTTCAAAGGCGTAAAGTGGAAGCACGAGGATTACCGCAATCTGCTGTGTCTCTTATTCGAGCTGATCCGCTTTGCCCGCCAGAATCCGGTAGGGCTTGAGGAACATATCGAGGCCCCGGCGGAATCCACAATTTTTTCGAAATACCCGAAAATACTAGAGGATCACGAGGCAATTAATCTAATTTGCGACACACTGCGGTCGGCCTCGATGAACTATGACGATCCGCATCAGGTAGAAGAGGTGCTGGAAAAGCGGATGGATGCGAACATGCACCATGCATTGCATTCCAGCCATGCGATGCAGGGATTGGCCGATGGCTTGCCTGCGCTGGGCATTGTGGCTGCGGTTTTGGGGATTATCAAAACGATGGGGTCTTTGGATCAGCCGCCGGAGATTTTGGGTAAACTGATTGGCGGCGCGCTTGTTGGGACATTTCTGGGGGTGTTTTTGGCCTATGGTCTGGTCGGGCCATTTGCCGCCAAGATCAAAACAGTGGTCGAAGAAGATGGCCATTTCTATCAATTGATCCGCGAGGTTTTGGTGGCCAACCTGCACAATCACGCAACGAATATTTGTATCGAGGTCGGGCGTCAGAATACTCCGAGCCATTGCCGCCCCAGCTTCGGCGAGCTGGAAGAAGCCCTGAAAGAAGTGAAACAGGCGGCGGCATGATGCGGCTGGCCCTGTTCCTGTTGTTTGCCTGCCTTCCGGCTGGTGGTTTTGCCCAAAGTGTTGTGGTGCGATCAGGCGAACACGGGGATTTTTCACGCTTGGCATTTTCGTTTTCAACACCGGTTGAATGGAAAATGGGGCGCGTTTCCGGCGGATACGAGATACGGTTACAGGGAAACGATGAAGCCATTGATGTTTCAGGGGTATACCGTCGTATTTCCCGGGGCAGGATTAAAGATATTTCTGTATCGCAGGACAATTCCAGAATCGCATTATCGGTAGACTGTGTGTGCCATGCGGATGCATTCGAATTCAGGCCAGGCTTGCTGGTTGTGGATATCAAAGACGGATTGCCCGAGGACAATAGCCCCTTTGAAACGGCCTTTTCTACCGACGAAACAGGGGCTGTAGCATCGGGTGAAACCACGCAAGACGATGTGATAATGACAGAAGACATGGTGGAAACTGACAACAAGGTAGACCCTAAATCTGTGCCTTTACCACCGCCGGATCATCCGGTTTCAATCGGGGGCGGGCTGGGTTTGAAGTCCGACTTAAATCCGGAAAAATCCGCTCGTATAACCGCGATGCAGTCGGAAATGTTGCGTCAGATCGGACGAGCCGCAGCGCAGGGGCTACTCGAGGCGAATTTGCCAATACCAATCCACAATCCGCAAACGGCCCCCCCCCCTGAAACACCCGAAGTTGTTACAGAAACCCCCGCCGCTCAGGCGCATATCAATATCCATATTGAAAACAGTGTTGATCGTGAAATTGCAAGATTACTTCCCAAGGGAACGGTCGCCGGAACCGGCGATGCCTGTATTGGCGATGATGTGGTTAATGTGCTGGAATGGGGTGGCAAGGGTGCGCTCTGGGATCAGATTTCCGAACAGCGCCGCAAATTGTCGGGTGAATTTGACAGGACAAACCCGGAGGCGGCAAAAGCCCTGGCGAAAGCATATATTTACGCAGGTTTCGGGGTCGAAGCCCTACGGGTTATCGACGGATTTGGCGTTGATCCTGAAATGGCGGGCATCTTGAAAGCGATGGCACGGATTGTTGATGGCATGGCCCCGCAACAAAACGGGGTTCTGCACGGGCAATCCGGTTGCGATTCCGACATTGCACTTTGGGCTGTGTTGTCCTTGCCTGCTTTGTCTAAAGGGATGGAAATCAACCGACCCAAAGTTATCTCGGGGTTTTCGGCATTGCCATTGCATCTGCGGCGACATCTAGGGCCGCAACTGGCGGCAAAATTTCTGATAATTGAGGATATTGAAACTGCAAGTGCGATACGAAATGCAATTGCGCGGGCACCCGGGGACGCCGGTGCCGAATTCCGACTGATGGAAGCACGTTTTGAGCAGGAGCGGGGACATCATGATGCGGCAGAGCAGGCGCTTGAAGAAATTGCGACAGATAACAGCGCTGTTGCGCTTGAGGCGCTGATCGGGCTGTTGGAAACAAAAGCCGAGCGGAAATCGGATGTATCAAAAGACATGCTGATTACTGCCGAATCCTATCTGTTCGAGCAAAAGACAAACGAGGCCGGCGCCAGATTACTAAGGTCCATTGCGTTGATTCGGGCGCAATCCGGTGATTTGGGGTTAGCATTGGAAAACCTGCGTGCAATCAAGACAAACAGTTTCTTTGACGACAACGCAGAAAGGCAGATTTGGGAGGGTGTTTTAGAAGTTGCAGATGATGCAACAGATGAAGCATTTCTAAAATTCATCTTCGCGGCCCGCAAGGAAATTGAAAAACAGAGTGTTTCCCGAACTGTCCACCAGAAGATCGCAGAAAAATTGCTTGATTTGGGGTTTTCTAGAATGGCGCAGGATATGCTGGACCCACCCGTACCCCCTGCCGATGTTGACAAGTTGATCATGGCCAAAGCGGCCCTTCTGAATGGCGAGGCGCAGCAGGTGATAAAACTGCTTAAGCATGTATCCGGCGAAGAAGCTGCCAGATTGCGCGCGCAGGCATTCGGGCTGTTGGGAAATCATGATCTGGCTGCTGGAGAATATGCGGCGATATCGGATCAGGATGGCCATAAGGCAGCTGTCTGGCGGGCGGGTGATTGGTCCCGTTTGCAGGAAATAGGGACCGAACCAGAGAAAACGCTAGCCAGGTCAATGATTTCAGAGCCGCCGGCACCGGAACAGCAATTACCCGAGGAAATGCTGGCAAGGGATGCCTTCCTGATTGAAGAAAGCGGGCGCTTTCGCCAATCAATCGAGTCTTTGATAAATGGATTTCCTGCGCCTGCAGATGGTTAAATCCGGTTTTGCTTACCTTTTCTAAAGGCTTGGTGCGTAGCCTGTTGTGGAAAGAACAGCAAGAATTGTGAAAATGGCTAGAATTGCCTTCAATAGAAAAATCGGAATACGGGCGGGTGTGTCTTTGATCGCCCGCTGTGCCGCTCTGTCTTTAGCCGAACTGGTTGCAATGGCTTACCCGCTGCACGCCGCGCAGGATTTGTCGCAAATATGTGATCAGGCTGCAGTTTATGCCGCAAGGAAAACGGGTGTTCCGCTGTCTGTCTTGCAAGCAATTTCCCTGAATGAAACCGGACGTAGACGTGGCGGCACAATGCGCCCCTGGCCTTGGACCGTGAATATGGAAGGCAAGGGTGTCTGGTTTGATACCGAGGACGAAGCGCGGGCGTTTGTATACCAGAACTACAAACGCGGTGCGCGTAGTTTTGATGTTGGCTGTTTCCAGATAAATTACAAATGGCATGGGCAGGCATTTGCCTCGATCGAAGAGATGTTCGAGCCGGGTCCCAATGCTTTGTATGCCGCAAATTTCTTACTGGAACTGTATAACGAAAAGGGGGATTGGGGCAGTGCGGCTGGTGCCTATCATTCCCGCACGCCGAAATACGCCGAAAAATACGAGGCGCGGTTCAATCGATTCCGTAACGGATTAATGGGGGATGATGCGCCACATGCGGACGTGCAACTGGTTTATGCTGAACCGCAGCCTACGCCGTCCGTTGTTAGGATCAATAAGTATCCACTGCTGCAAGCGGGCAGCGCCACACGCACGCTTGGCTCGCTTGTTCCGTTGGGGAATGCACAATCGGTCACACGTTTGATAAGTGCGACAAATACCGATGGATAACCCGCAACAGCTTATCTTCAGGATATTCCAGCCAACAATTTTGCTGGCCGTGGTCCTGATGGCGATCATCGTAATGATGATCCTGCCAATGCCATCCTGGGTGTTGGATGTGGGGTTGGCCGCATCATTTGCGCTGGCAATCCTGATGTTTACCATAACCTTGTTCATTGATCGCCCCTTGGAATTTTCGGCCTTTCCAACGGTGCTTTTGGCCTCATTAATGCTGCGTTTGTCGTTGAATGTGTCTTCGACCAAGCTGATCATCGGGCAAGGCCACACCGGTACCGGTGCCGCCGGAAACGTCATCGAGGGATTTGCGAATTTCGTAATGGGCGGCAGCGTTTTTATGGGCCTAGTCGTGTTTGGTGTGCTGATTATCGTGAACTTTATTGTTATCACCAAGGGTGCAGCACGCATGGCCGAAGTCGGCGCACGATTTGCGCTGGATGGGATGCCGGGCAAGCAGTTGGCGATTGACAGCGATATGTCGGCAGGTGCGATTGATCACGCCGAAGCCAAGGCGCGGCGGGAAAAGGAGCAGGCGGAAACTACGTTCTTTGGCTCGCTCGACGGGGCTTCGAAATTTGTTAAAGGCGATGCTGTTGCGGGTCTTTTGATCACCCTTTTGAACCTTGTAATGGGATTAATCATGGGGGTCGCCATCCACGGGATGCCCCTGGCGGAAGCGTTTAAAACCTATGCAATCCTGACGGTTGGTGACGGGCTTGTGTCGCAAATCCCCGCCGTTATCATATCCATCGCATCGGCCTTGTTGTTGTCGCGCGGTGGCACAAAAGGATCGGTTGATCTGGAGCTTGTGGCGCAACTGGGCCGCTACCCGCCCGCCCTTGCGACAGTGGCGGTATTGATGGCGCTATTTGCGCTGGTTCCGGGCCTGCCATTTTTGCCGTTCATCATTGGCGCAATAGTTTTGGGCGGGGCTGCATGGTCAGTTCACCGCACAGCAACACGCAAGGCCCTGTTGGCGCAAAAAACACCTGCCACCGAAGAATTGCAACCCAGCCAGACGCCCATTGGCGATCTTCTGGATCTGGATGACATCCACGTTGAATTTGCCCCTGATCTGGTCAGCATGGTGCTTGATCCGGCTACCGGATTGGACGCGCGGATTGCCAATATGCGCACACATGTGGCCACGGCATTCGGACTGATCCTGCCGGAAATCCGCTTAACCGATGACGCGTCCTTGCCTGCCGGAACATATGTCATCAAGGTTCAGGGGGTCGAACAGGTGCGCGACCGCCTGTTCCCCGAACGCGCCTTGGCATTGCTGCCTGAAGGGGCAGATGTTCTGCCCGCCGGCGAAGATGTAAGCGAGCCTGTCTACGGCGCGCCCGCCCGCTGGATCACCAATGATGCACAAGAAGAGGCCGCGCTGTCCGGCGTCACCATCGTTTCGGCAACCGAAGTTCTGGCAACGCATCTGCTGGAGGTGATCAAACAGAACTTCCCGCGCCTGTTAACGTTAAAGGCCCTGCGCCGGTTGCTGGATGAATTCGTAAACCTGTCCGATGATGAACGGGCACAGGCAAACCGCCGGATGCTGGATGAACTGGTGCCGGACAAGGTGCCGGTGGACCTGCTGTTAACCATAATGCGGATGTTGCTGGAAGAACGCGTTTCGATCCGCAACTTGCCGCTAATTCTGGAAGCAACCGCCGAAGCCCGCCAGATGTATCAGCAGGCCGAGGCCATGTGTGAACATGTCCGCCAACGACTGGGATTTCAGTTGGTGGCAGAACTAAAGCGCGATAATGGCACGATCCCCCTGATCCAGTTGGCACCGGAATGGGAACAGGCCTTTACCACATACCAGATTGAAGGCGAGCGCGGGCAAGGGGATGTGGCCCTGCCACCCGAGGAATTCAACCGGTTGGCAAATGGCGTAGCCGAGAAACTGGCCAAGGCCTCGGAAATCGGCATCTACCCGGCCATCGCCGCCCCTCGTCACCGGCGCCGATTTTTACGCACGGTTCTTTCGGCCAAAGGCATCACAAACCCTGTTTTATCATTCGAGGAAATCGGGACCGAAGCACGGCCATCACTCGTTGGTTTGGTGCCTGCATGAACGCGGCGCTGACGGAATTGATGGCCTATGCGCAGGACGGTTTGTTAACGGGTTTTATCGTTTTCTTGCGGGTCGGGGCGGCAATGGCGCTGCTACCGGCCTTTGGCGAAAGCTCGGTTCCACAGCGCGTCCGCCTTGGGTTGGCATTGGGATTCACCGCTATCGTGATGCCGGCAGTTGCCGCGCAGATAGAGCCATTGACCGAACGCAAAAACGGCATCGGGGTATTGCTGGTGACGGAAACACTGGCCGGATTGGCGCTTGGCATTGCGCTGCGCCTGTTTGTTCTGGCCTTGCAAATGGCCGGCTCAATCGCGGCGCAGGCCACGTCCTTGTCACAGGTTTTCGGCGGTGGCGGGATTGAACCGCAACCGGCGATTGGTCACCTTCTGGTTTTTGGTGGTCTGGCGCTTGCGGTGATGACAGGCCTGCATGTCCGCATCGCCGAGGTACTGATCCTGTCCTATAAAGTTTTGACGCCGGGCCAGTTTCCGGATGCGTCAATATTGGGAGATTGGGGTGTGAGCCAGATTGCACAGGCGTTTTCACTGGCCTTCACTTTGGCCGCGCCGTTCATTATCGCATCACTGATCTACAATGTCGCGCTGGGCGTGATTAACCGCGCGATGCCGCAATTGATGGTGGCCTTTGTCGGCGCGCCGGCCATTACTGCAGGGGCTTTGATTTTGATGTTTTTGGTCATGCCGTTGATGTTGTCGGTCTGGTCAGACGCCTTGCAACACTTTCTGCAAGATCCGTTCGGAGGACCAAGATGAGCGATGGTTCCGAAGACGACGACAAACAATTTGAGCCGACCCAGAAGAAACTGGACGATGCCCGAAAACGAGGTGAATTTGCAAAGTCGGCGGACCTGAACACGGCGGCATCCTATGGCGGGATATTGTTGGTGGCAATGGCGATGGGGGCGGCGACGGTACCGGAATTCGCACAGCTTCTGGCCAATATGGTTGGAAACGCAGACCGGATTTCGACCGTGTTTTTCAGTGACAGCGCCCGCCCGGTTTCGGGTGGCGTTTTTCAGGGGCTGATGTTGTCCATCGGTCCGTGGTTTTTGTTTCCGGCGCTGCTTGTCATACTGTCCATCCTTGCGCAGCGTAGTTTCGTTGTGGCACCGGATAAACTGATCCCGAAACTGTCACGCATTTCTATCCTGTCGAATGCTAAAAATAAATTCGGGCGCAGCGGGTTGTTTGAATTTGGCAAAAGCTTTTTCAAATTGACGATTTACTCTCTGGTTTTGGCGTTTTTTCTGAAGGGAAAAATGCAGGAAATTATGGGAACGGTGCATTTACCGCCCGCCATGATAACCACCGTCCTGTCACGTCTGTTGGTAGAGTTTCTGTTGGTGGTGTTGGTGATTGCGCTGTGCATAGGCGCTGTGGATTTCATGTGGCAAAAGGCCGAGCATACCCGCCGCAATATGATGTCGCGCAAGGAAATGACGGATGAGGCCAAGCAAAGCGAGGGTGATCCGCATGTCAAACAGCAACGCCGCCAAAAGGGGTATGCGATTGCGATGAACCAGATGCTGGCCGATGTTCCCGAGGCCAGCGTGGTGGTTGTGAACCCGACCCATTACGCGGTTGCCCTGAAATGGGATCGGTCGGCGGGGATGGCGCCGGTCTGTGTCGCCAAAGGTGTGGATGAAATCGCCGCACGGATTCGCGAAGCCGCGAATGAGGCCGGTGTGCCGATCCATCGCGACCCACCCACGGCCCGCGCATTGTTTGCAACGGTTGAAATCGGGCAGGAAATTCCGCCGGACCATTATCAGGCCGTCGCTGCCGCAATCCGGTTTGCAGAGGAGCTGCGCAAAAAGGTAGCCGCAAAAGGAGGTCGGTAAATGGACAAACAGTTATCGGCTTTGCAAAATCTGACGGGCATGGTTCTGGATGCCGAGCGGATGAAATTGCAACAGATTGTATTGGCGGAACAGAAAATTTCTGAACAGATCAGGGAACTGGACGGTGAGGGTAACAAGCGTGCAGCACAACTGCTGGCGAAAGGTGGCACAGATGCAGCCCTTTTGGCAGGTGCGGATGTGCGTTGGCAAAGCTGGATTCAGCAGCAAAAACGCGAGTTAAACATCCGCCGCGCTGCCCTTTTGGCCACGCAGGAAGAACAGCACCAAAAGGCACAAAAAGCATTTGGAAAAGACGAAGCGGTGCGCGGGTTGTTGGAAAAATCTGCAAAAGAAGCGCGGATGAAATCCGGACGGGCCTAACCCTGAATATCTTGACGGACAATATCGTTAATCAGGATATCCTGAACGACGGGACCAGCCACCTTTTGCGCGACTTCGTACAGGGAATCCCGCAACACAACCATTTTGTTACTGTTGGTAAATACCCCGTCAAACCCGCCGGAATTGGCGTGATCAAACAGCACTTGATTAAAGGCGTCGCGCAGTTTCGGTTCACGCTGGAACGTGGCCTCTTTGCCGCCGGGGGTTACCTCTAGACTGATAGACAAAACCACCAGCGCCGCCATTTTTCCATCTTTCAGAACCGGAATAACAAACTGGTTGTTCATTTTCACGTATTCGGGGGTTACTTCTTGCCCGTGTTCATCAACAGCAGGCGGCGGTGCGGTGTGTTTGCCCTCGGTTGCTGGCGGGGCACAATCGACAACATCGCCGTGTTCGGCAGGATCGGGTTTAAGCATCACGCCAGCGCCTATACCGGCACCAACACCGATTAGCGCCAGAAGAATTGGAAGGATCTTACCCATCACGCCCTCCTAAAACGGCAAAATAATATCGGCAACCTGTTGCCCATAGCGGGGCTGTTGCACATCGGAAATCTGGCCACGTCCGCCATATGAAATTCGGGCCGAAGCGATTTTATCGTAAGTAATCTGGTTCTGCCGCGAGATGTCTTCGGGTCGCACGTACCCTGTAACCAGCAATTCGCGAATTTCAAAGTTTACCCGAACCTCTTGCGAGCCCTGAATGGCCAGAACGCCATTCGGCAGCACACCGATAACCGTGGCCGCAACCCGCAAAGTCAGTTTTTCCTTACGCCGGACAGAACCGTCGCCGGAAAAGGTGCTGGTGGAATGGCTTTCGAAGGCGTTGTCCATTGTGGCACCATCTGGCAGCTTTTCGTTTATGCGCTGCGGGATGCCCAGCAAATTGGGCAGACCTGCCTTTTCCGCGCCCTTGCGGCTGCGTGCTGTTGAATTGGAAATTTCCGCTTTGTCGTCAATCTCGATCACAACTGTCAGAATATCCCCGCGCTGAACCGCACGCCGGTCGCCCAGCAGTGATCGTCGCCCAGCGCTCCATAACGATGCGGTGTCGGTATTGCGCCGGTGTTCAACCTGTTGTGGCAAGGACGGCGTGGCCATTGCGTTATATTCATCGCCACCCTGTGTTGGGGTTAACGGGGGAACCTTGCCGACATTTTCCAGCTTGGCGCATCCGGCACCCAGCAACAGCAGCGCGATCAGGGGCAAGGGGTGTTTCAGGGACATTCGGTATTCCTTTGTTCTAATGGCCAACGGTGACGCTGCCGTCTGCCGTAATAATTCCGCTAACCGTGGTTCGGGACGACAGATTCATCACACGGACAAAATCGCCCACACCGCCACGGCCCAATGATCGACCATCGGCAATGATTTGCAGGCTTCCGCTTTGATAGATCAGCCGCACGATCTGGTTTCGGTCAACAATTGCCGCCGGACCGATATCACCGGGGCGGATTGGCCGGCCTGCATAAAGCACCACGCGGGCCTCTTGGCCGATGGCCTCTTCTGGCAGGGTAAACGCACCGGGGATGGCGATATCTTTGACGGTAACATCGTCGGGGGAAATGATGGCATGGCTGCGCACCGTTCGGGCCGCAACAAGGGTGTCAGCGGGGGCCGGAGCGGCCAGCAACGCCAGTATGAAAACCAGACGGATCATCAGCGGATCTGCGTGGTTG
>CAZIDQ010000004.1:18134-21079 GCA_964538015.1 uncultured Marinosulfonomonas sp. | reverse complement strand
TCGGATGTCACGATCAACCCGTCCGCTGAACGTTTCAGCCCGCCATCGCGGGAATAGCCCGAGATGCCCGAGGGCAGTGTGACCTCGAAATACCCCGACCCTTCAATCGCCATGTCCAGATCGCCGCCGGTGGCCGCCAATGACCCTTGCGACAGTTGCACGGTGACAGATGCGGGCCGTACCCCTAAACCCAGTTGCACACCGGTTGGCAGAACCGTCCCGTCAGCCGCGTTGATGGTGCCCGGGCGTGTGGCCTGCTGGTAATGCAGATCGGCAAATTCGGCGCGGCGGGCATTGTAACCCGTGGTGTTCATATTGGCGAGGTTGTTCGAGATCACCTCGACCCGCATTTGCTGGGCACTCATTCCGGTGGCGGCAATTTTCAGGGCACGCATGTTGCTTTCCTTTTCATTTAACGGCCAAGGGTCTGAAGGACACCGCGAATGCGCTCGTCCTCTTTATCCAAGAAGCCCTGCCCCAGTTCGTAAGCGCGTTGCACTTCGATCATGCGGGCAATTTCGATCACGGGGTTGACGTTTGAATCTTCGACAAACCCTTGCATGATGGCGGAATTTTCAATCGGAACCACATCACCGCGGACCTGAAACCGCACGCCATTCTGGCGGCTTAGGTCGGTTGGATCGGCGGGCGTATACAGCCCGATCTGGGTTTGCGGCACACCATCGGCACTAAGGGTGCCATCCGCCGCAACCGCGATGGAGCGGGCATCGGGCGGGATGAAAATGGGTGACCCGCCGCCATCCAGCAAACGGTACCCGTCGGGCGTTACCAGTTCGCCTTCGCCATTGGGGGTAAAATTCCCGGCGCGGGTCAGCTGGTTGCCATCGGGTGTTTCGATCATAAAGAACCCCTCGCCTTCGATTGCGAAGTCGAAACGGCCGTTGGTCTGGGTCAATGTTCCCTGCTGCTGAACCGTCAACCGCACATTGGCCGAGGCCATCGAAAGCGAATCCTCGTTTCCGTCCAGCGCCTTGATGTGTTCAGCGAAAATCACGCCTTCCTTGCGAAAACCGGTGGTCGACAGATTGGCAAGGTTGTTCGCCACCGTCGACATTTCGCGCATCAGACCGGCCTGTCGGGTCAGGGTGGTGTATACAGCGTTGTCCATCTGTTAGCTCCCTGCGATCAATGGCACGATTGTACTGGTGAAAAACGACACAAGGGTTTCGGTCATAAAGCTCATTGAAACCCAGAACACCGCCAGAATGGCCGCCAGTTTTGGCACAAAGGTCAGCGTCATTTCCTGAATCGAGGTTAGTGCCTGAAACAGACCAACCGTCAGGCCGGTGACCAGTGCCACCACCAGAATCGGCAGCGAAATGGTGACGGCAATCCACAGGCCCTGCCGCAACGTGTCAAAGAACATTGACTGATCCATTACACCGGCATCCTTAGAATTTCCTGATAGGCCTCGACCACCTTGTCGCGGACGGTCACGGCGGTTTCGATTGCCAGTTCGGTCTGGGCCAATGCGGTCACCAGCGAATGGGCATCTGCCCCGCCGGTCATTGCTGCCTTGGCCACGTCTTCGCCCTGTTGCAGGGTGGCGGCAAAATCGGCAGCGGCGCGGCCAAAGGCGTTGCCTGCCCCCCCGCCCGCATCAGGCTTTGGCGCTGTTGCGGGGCGGGTTGCTGCGTATTGCTGGGCTGCTAGTGAAGATTTTATATCCATTCTGGATCACCTTTCATCGGCGCAGAAGGTCAAGCAGGCTGGACGACATTTGCCGCGCCTGATCGAACATCTTGAGGTTCGCCTCGTAGCTGCGCTGCGCTTCGCGCGCGTCAGCAATTTCGATCACCAGATCGACATTCGATCCATCATAGTGACCATTTTCATCCGCAAGCGGGTGACCCGGATCATAGATCTGCGTCAGTTCGGAGCGGTCAAATTCTACCTGACCAATCCGCACTTCACCCGTGCGTTTCCCCCCGACCACTACTTCCTCGAACGAGGCGGTTTTGCGGTGGTAACCGGGGGTATCTGTATTCGCGATGTTTTCCGAAACGTGGCGCAGGCGCGCGGCCTGTGCCTGCATTCCACTGGCCGAAAGCGCGAGGGTTTTCATTAAATCGCTCATCCTGTTTCCCCTTTACCTGCGGCCCAGACTGGAGCGTAAAATCCCCAGTGAAGCCTGATAAATTGCCAATGCCTGATCATGTTCCTGTCGAATGCTGGCGGCTTTCACCATTTCGGTTTCAAGGGATACATTGTTGCCATTAGGTGATTCGCTGCCCGCGCCGGCAATGGTGCGCGCGGTATAGGGCTGCGTGCTACTGGTTAGATGCCCCGCCCGTGTGGCGTGCATCGCGCTGGTATCCTGTGTGCGATAAGTTTCAGCAAAAGAAGCGATATCGCGGGCCTTGTAACCCGGCGTATCGGCGTTTGCGATATTCTGGGCGACCATCGTTTGACGTGTCTCGGCGTGGCGGGCCATTGCGCCTGCCATCTGGAATATCTCTAATTTTTTAAACATCGGGGCTTCTCCCTCGTGCAATCTCAACCAAGCTTTAACCGTGATTCCTTTAGAAATGGTTTTCAGGAACCAAACAGGAGAATCCGGTAATGGTTACAGATATTGATTGCCTGACCGCCGAGGTGGCCGCGATGCGCCCCGTCCAGAATGTGGGCCGCGTGGTCGAAGTGGGGCGCGGTACGCTAACAGTGTGCGGGTTGTCGGGCTGTGCCAGTCTGGGCGATCAGGTGCGCATTACCCATCGTGATGCGGTGATGGGCGGCGAGGTGCTGCAACTGTCACGGGATGCAGTGGTGGTTTTGCCGGATCATTCCGCCGAAGGGGTGGTGATCGGCGATCGGGTTACGCTGTTGGGGCAGGCCTTGATTGCGCCTGACAGCAGTTGGATCGGGCGGGTGATTGACCCTTCGGGTCAACCGATGGACGGGAAACCGATGATGCGCGGGGTGCA
>CAZIDQ010000004.1:15398-18034 GCA_964538015.1 uncultured Marinosulfonomonas sp. | reverse complement strand
GATCATGTGCTTGGCCCCGAAGGGATGAAACGCGCGGTTGTGGTGGCGGCAACGTCGGATCAATCACCGCTGGTGCGCCGCCGTTGCGCCTGGACGGCGATGGCCGTGGCCGAACATTTTCGCGATCAGGGGCAGCATGTGCTGTTTTTGGCCGATTCGATCACCCGCTTTGCCGAGGCTCATCGCGAAGTCGCACTGGCCTCGGGCGAGGTTGCCAGTTTACGCGGTTACCCCCCTTCAACCTCGCATATGATCATGTCGCTGTGCGAGCGTGCTGGGCCGGGTGTTGGGACGGCGGGCGACATCACGGCGCTGTTCAGCGTGCTTGTGGCTGGGTCGGATATGGAGGAACCGGTGGCCGACATCCTGCGGGGTGTGCTGGACGGGCATGTTGTGATGGACCGCAAGATTGCTGAACGCGGGCGCTTTCCGGCGATTGATTTGCTGCGCTCGGTTTCGCGCAGCCTGCCTGCGGCGGCAACGCCTGAAGAAAACGAATTGATCAGCAATGCGCGACGGTTGCTGGGGGCGTATGACCGGGCGGAAATGATGATTCAGGCGGGGTTGTATACGGCGGGATCTGATCCACTGATTGATGAGGCAATCAGGGTCTGGTCCAAGCTGGATGCGTTTTTAGCCGAGGACGAGACCGAGGGAACTGCTGCCAGTTTCATGCGGTTGGCAAACTGTCTGATGCAAACGCAGGAAGAAGCACAAGGCCCCGCCTAGAATAGACGGCCACGCGCGTTCGACATGTTTTGCAACAGGGTAAGGGCAATCTGGCTACCGCCGGTATCCACGTTCAGCGCTTGAACATCCGCGCGCAACAGGAACAGGCGTGTCAGGTCTTCTTGTTTCTCGGACGAGGCAAACTGTTTGATTCCGCTGTCCCCGAAAGTAGCGCGTGCTTTATCCTTGAAGGTGGCAAGCTGTTTGTCCAGGTCAAGCGTGCCAAAGGATCTTGGCAGGTTAAACGCGGTTTCAAACACTTTGCGCAGCGGCGGGTTGCCCATCACGGTAAACCACAACGTATCTTCCTTAAGATCTTTGTTTGCGATTTCTGTTAGATCACGATCAACGCCCAATGCCAGACGGAAGTTTTCGTTCTGCTCCCCGACTGCCGTCTCGAACTGTCGCTCCTTATACGCGGCAGTAATTTTGGGACCAAAATCGCTTAATGTAGTGCTTGGAACGGGATAATCCCCGAATCCAAAAGCCTGAGACAGCTTCAGGTACCGTTTATCGGACAGTTTATTGGCCAGTGCATCATCGGTCAGGGTGCCATCGTCCAGAACCTTGCGAATGAAGAATTTGTTGCTGATGTCATCGCTTAATCCAAACGCGCCCAGCGCTACTTTTAGCAGGGTGTGATCAGATACCAGATCTTCGGCAGTTTTGATTTTTCCAATATTTTCCTCAAAGTATTTCACTTCGCGGGCAACCTCGGGCGATTTTGCATAGGCGTCTTTCTGACTGTCCATCGTTCGGGTCAGAAATGACCAGCCGGCAAAACCGCCCAAGGGAAGCACGGGTTGAAACATCAGACCCGTGCCGCCGCAAGCAAGCGTTCTTCGCGAGGCAGCAGCCCGCGCAATGCCTTCAAGGCCTGATAATACTGTCCGTCCAATACCTCTTCCGATGCATTGGTCAGCATAGTGCGGCTGTCATGATCGGTCAGAACCTGACTTAGCTGTTCGATCCCGCGCAGAAGTTGCAGTTTTGCGTCTTCTTTTTTGGCATCGCCGGACAAAACCAGTTGGGCAATATAACAGACCCGTCGCACCGGTGTATTCACCTCTTCCGGATGGATGGCATCGCGCAGACGCAGGATATTTGCATTCGGCGTGACGATCGACAGGCGACTGCGCCGATCGCCGTTTTCAATCACGGCGCCATTGATCAGAACCCGTTCTTTTGGGCCCAGCTTCAGGACAAGGCCGCTCATGACACACCTTCCTTGCTGCGTAATCCGCGCATGATGGCAGTGTTGATATCGAGCAGCACATCAACCGAAGCTTCCTTGTGCAGAACCTTGCGGCTGTGTTGTGCCGTAAATTCGTAAAGATAGAAAATGCGCCCGCGCAGGGATTCCGGCAGCGCATTGTCCTTGCCTGAAACATCTGCCGCCAGCAGGGTCCATAATTTGTTGTTTTCATGTAGTGCTGCGGCAAGGGCCGTAAAACTGTCGCTCTGGCTGGCGGATTTCAAGCGGTGCGTGATGCGTGCAAACGCATCGTATTCTGTGCTGCGGGGTGTGCGTGTCGGGGCCGAAGAATTGGAGTAGGCCGTTTTGGCCATATTAAAGGCGTTCATGTCATTACCTTTCAATGACAGGGGTCATCGGAACGCGGGTTTCACCGCGAAGAAAGGGGCGCCTGTTTTGGCGCCCCGATCAATTACGCTTACCGGAAGAGCGAAAGAACCGACTGAGGTGCTTGGTTCGCAATCGATAGCGCCTGAACGCCCAGCTGCTGCTGAACCTGCAAGGCTTGCAGACGGGCCGAAGCCGCTTCCATATCCGCATCCACCATCGAACCGATACCGGATTTCAACGAATCCGTCAGTTTGCTGATAAAGCTGTTCTGGGTTTCAATCCGCCCCTGAACAGAACCGAACGAAGCCGAAGCATCAATCGA
>CAZIDQ010000004.1:0-15298 GCA_964538015.1 uncultured Marinosulfonomonas sp. | reverse complement strand
TTGCCGTTAACCAGATTAAGGCCATTAAATTGCGCAGCGTTCACAACAGAAGTAACCTGTTTGGTCAACGCAGCGATGTCTGTCTGGATTTTGGCGCGGTCAACGTTGTCTTCTTGGGCAGCGACCACTTTGCCTTTGATCTGGGTTAGCAGGTCGGTGACTGTTTCCGATGCCTGACGTGCCACAGCAACGGTAGATTCCCCCAGCGAAAGGCTGTCGGAAATTGCGTTAAATCCGTTTACATCTGATTCCATAACCTTGGAGATGGCCCAGATGGCCGAGTTGTCTTTGGCCGATGAAATGGTTTTACCGGTCGAGATTTCGTTCTGGACATTGCCCAGATTCGAGTTAATTGAATTCAGGGTTTGCAGCGCAACCATGGCGCCGGTGTTTGTCAGAATACTGGTCATCGTGTTTTCCTAATTCATACGGCGCTTTTGCACCGTGCTACACTTGCCACCATTATTACGGCAGCGTTTGGCGTCTTTCTGACGAATGCGATTACCGAATTTTACGAAAACCGCGCCACCCCGTTCACGAGATGCGAGACCTACCCTGAAGCCCAAGTCCTAACAGGGTCCTAATTCCCCCGATCAAGATACAAAGCATTTGAAACAAAGCACCTAGGCCCGACGTTGAAGTGCGCCTTTTGGACCGCCGCCCAGCGTGGTTTTCTGGCCGGATTTATCATAGGTATTCAGTTCACCGGGGCCATTCCTCAAGGCCTCCAGACGGGCGGTCACTGTGCGCACACCACGAATGGCCGCTGCCAGAAGGTGCTGATTACGTTCGGCTTTTTTTCGTACACGCTCCAGAACCCTTGCGCTTGGGGCCCGCAGGTCACGCCCAATCAGCAGTGTTTCCTTTTCGTGGGCAATCCGTCCCATTTCATCAAACGCACCACTCAATATGGCGCGGCGTTCCTTGTCCAGAAAACCTTCCAATGCGTCGAAAAGTTGAACTGTTTTACTCTGCATCTGCCTGCTCCTTCAATGCTTCATACAGGCTTTGGGCCAATCCAATGCCACCCTGTTTCACCATACCTTTGGCCTGTTCCTGTCGCAGGAATGATCCAAACTGATCCTCGCCAATACCGCCACCATTGGCATCGCGCGGTTTACCGAAACCGGCGGATTTTAACATTTCAGCCAGAAACGAGGCTTCAAGATCCTGCGCCGCCTGAAACAGTGCGGTATCGCGTTGATCCGTGTTTGGGGCCGTTATCGGGGGCGAAGAAACCGGTATTATGGGGGTCATGGCAATTCATTCCAATTCGAGACATTTCATCTGCAGTTTGCATGGGATGGGTAAAGAACTGGTAACCAATCCCCGTCATACCTGACTCAACCGAGGAAGAATTTCCGGATATGACATGATCAACTTACCGATTGCCGAACTTTTAACACCGACTGGTATCGCCACGGCGACAACTGTACCAGAAGGGCAGACAGATACGCTGGTCACCGCCAGTTTTTTAAAGACATTGGCGGAAATTTCCATGCCCAACGGGGTGAACGGGCTGCAAACCGGTGTGGATGATCCAGAGCAATTGTTTGCGACGGGGTTTCCCACACAAGTGTTGGTCGTGCCACAAGCCGGGTTCGACATTCTTGAGGGTTCTCAGGGCAATTTGCCTGATCCTGTGGGTGATTCGGAAATGGATATCGGGGGGGTGTTGGCGACGGGTTTAACCCCAACTGAATCTCCTGATCTAAAGGCGAAATTTGTGGCTGGTGTTTCGGGTTCGCAAGCGGAAATCCGTGTGTCTTCGGATACTATACCCCCCGCTGTTCCAATCGGGACTAAAGAGGGTGGGAATGCCGGTTCTTTAATGCCGGCCAATACTGCTCCAAAGCCGGAAAATATCACGGATACAAATAATGCGCCCCAAAAAATGGCAGCGGATTTGGTGCAAAAGAAAACCCTGAACTCTGTTGATAACGAAACGCAGCCCCCCGGAAATTCAAAGGCCGATGTGATGGTAGCTGCGAGCAGGGTTTTGCAGAATCCCTCATTGCCCGCCCCGGAAAACCAGACTGCGCCATCGGATGCGAAACAACATGATCGCAAAGGTCACAGTGCGGTTTTTGATCTGAATAACACACATGAAACCATGACATCTGCCCTTGGTGAACCAAAGCCGCGAGGGCCAGATGCAGTCCTTACCCCAAAGCAAACGGCCACCCGTTTGGACACGCCCGACATGCCAAGATTGCCTAACAAAACCGTGTTACAGCCGGAAATAAAGCAATCGAATGCAGTATTGCCTGACAAGCCGACGATCCCCCCGCAAGGCGTCCCGACACCTGAAGCAGCGCCAAAACCGCGCCAGCAATCTGCCGCGCAGGGATCATTACAAGCGGCATCAGCGATACCGGATCAGCCAGAGATAACGCCGCCGCGAAAAATTTCGCCTGATCGACCTTTGCCCGCAAAATCCACAGTTCCCCCTCCGTCTGCCACGCTCGTAACCTCTACCAACCAATTGGCAATGGCCGCAGTCCAGACTTCGGTGCCTTTCGGTAAATCATACGGGAATGAGCAGCAATTGCCACAGCACAGGGACGTACCCCTTGCCCCGCTCCCAGACACGCCCGCCACCGCAAACAATCCCACGGCACAACCAGCACCGGCCACGCCTTTTGAAGTCAAGAATGCCGTTATGACAAAGGACGCGGCGATCAATTCCGATGTGTCCGAACCACTTGAGCCCTTCGATCTGCACCCGATTGAAGCACGCCATATCGAATCCACATCGTTGCGAAATGATCCGGCGATCACCCGCCCCGAAATCCCGCGTCATGTGGCCCGCCAACTGGCGGAAGTGGCGCGGCAAATGCCGGATCGCCCGGTCGAATTGACGCTAAACCCCGATGAACTGGGCCGCGTTCGCCTGACATTTACCCTGACGGATGGCGGCATCAATGTTGCCGTTCTGGCGGAACGCGGTGAAACAATGGACCTGCTGCGCCGCCATATCGAAACGCTGGCGCAGGAATTCCGCGACATGGGATATTCCGATGTCGGGTTTCAGTTTTCGCAGAATGGACAGGCAAATACAGATGGCGGCGACGGTGCGGCCGATCACCGCCAAACCGTGAATGCGCCTATGCCCGAACCGGACCCTACCCCCCCCGCAAAGCTGTCTTTAGAACCGTCAACCGGTCTGGATTTGCGTCTTTGAAAGGACTTTGAAATGCAAGTAACCCCCGCGACCCCAACTCAACCGGCAGCGCAGGCCCAAACAACGGGTTCCAATAGTTCAGTAGTGAATTCGGATTATAAGACATTCCTGAAATTGCTGACCGCGCAGATTAAAAATCAGGACCCCCTAAGCCCGATGAGTTCGGATGATTTTTCCAGCCAGTTAGCGCAGTTTTCCAGCGTGGAGCAGCAGGTGAAAACCAACGATTTGTTGCAATCTCTCGGCGCCCAGATGAATCTGATGGGTATGGGTCAAATGGCCAGCTGGATCGGGTTGGAGGCCCGCGCCGCAGCCCCTGCCAATTTCAACGGAAGCCTGATCGGCATTTCCCCCAATCCGGCGGCCACAGCAGATCGGGCGGTACTGGTGGTGAAAGACGCCAGCGGGGACGTGGTTCAGCGGCAGGATTTCACCCCTTCGACTGATGAAATCCAGTGGGCGGGCGTAACAGAAGACGGCACGGCCTTTGCAAATGGCCTATATTCGTTCGAGGTCGAGAGCTATTCCGGCGACGAGCTGCTTTCCACAACCAAAGCCGAGATTTATTCAAAGATAATCGAGGCCAAGAACCAGAATGGCGAAACAATTCTGGTTCTTTCCGGCGGGGCCGAAGTGTCTTCCTCGGCGGTATCAGGCCTGCGTAATCCGGGCTAAATGTTCATTAAAACGGCTGCGATGAACCCGGTTGATGCGGCGGCCGCCCCCAGAAAAACCAGCATGATGGAACGCCACGGTGATTCAGGCACGGGTTTTGCAGCGGGGGTGGATTGGTGCAGCAGCGCGGCTTCGGCTATTTTGGGCAGTTCCGGCCCGAACCGCGCCAACACCCGCGCGGTTTTCAGCAGATCACGCACCATGGCGCGGGGGCCAAGGTTGGATTTGATGTAATCCTCGACCACAGGTCGCGCCACTTCCCAGATGTTGATATAGGGGTCCAGAGACCGCGCCACGCCTTCGACCACCACCATGGTGCGTTGCAGCAGGATCAGTTCGGTGCGGGTTTCCATGCCGAAGCGTTCGGTCACCTCGAACAGATAATGAAACAGCCGCCCCATTGAAATCTGCGAGGCATCCATGCCGAAAATAGGCTCGCCTACGGCCCGCAAAGCCGAGGCAAATTCATCAACGTCACGGTCGGCTGGCACATATCCGGCCTCGAAATGTACTTCGGCGACGCGTTTGTAATCGCGGCGAATGAACCCGATCAGGATTTCGGCGTAAACACGGCGAGTGTATTCATCAATTCGCCCCATGATCCCGAAATCATAGGCGATGATGTCGCCGTTTGCGGCCACCTTCATATTGCCCTGATGCATGTCGGCATGGAAATACCCGTCGCGCAACGCGTGGCTAAGGAACAGTTGCAGCACCCGTTCCCCTAGTGCTGTGCGGTTATGCCCGGCAGCATCCAACGCGTCATTGTCGCCCAGCGGTAAGCCATCGGCCCAGCCCAGTGTCATCACGCGGCGGCTGGAAAATTCCCAGTTCGCCACCGGCACTTGAAACTTTTCGTCGTTCTTGGTGTTCTCGGCAAATTCCGACGCGGCAGAGGCTTCGCTTCGCAAATCCAGCTCGCTCATCACGCCGTGATCGAAATGCTCGATCACATCGCGCGGCCTTAGACGGCGCGAGGATGGTGACAGAATTTCGATCATCGAAGCGGCAAAATAAAACGCGTCGATATCCTTGCGAAAGGCGCGCTCGATATTCGGGCGCAGCACCTTTACGGCCACTTCTTCGCCGGTATTGATCAGGCGCGCATAATGCACCTGCGCAATCGAGGCAGCGGCAACGGAATCGCTGAATTCGCTAAAAATCGTATCGGCAGATCGCCCCAGTTCTTCTTCGATCGTGGCCTTGGCCACATCAGTTGGAAACGGCGGCAGTTTGTCCTGCAGCACCCGCAACTGGGTTGCCAGATCACCGCCCACCAGATCGGGGCGGGTCGAAAGAACCTGACCGAATTTGATATAGGCAGGGCCCAGCGCCGTTAGCGCGCGTGTGACCGGCGGCATATCAGGGTCACCTTTTAACCCCGCCCAACGCATGGTCCAGCCAAACATACGCGCCACAAACCGGATCGGGGTTGGGGCATCCATTTCATTCAGCACTACGCCCAAAGCACCCGTGCGCTCGAACGTGGCCGCTGTGCGGATCAGCCGCCAGATATTGTGAGGTCCGCGCATGTGCTAGATTTTCCACCCTGAATGAAGCGCCGCGATACCCATCGACATATTGCGGTATTTCACGTTGTCAAACCCCGCCTCGCGGATCATTTGCGCGAATGTTTCCTGATCGGGGAATTTGCGGATGGATTCGACCAGATATTGATAACTGTCGCGGTCATTGGCAATCAACTGCCCCAGACGCGGGATGATGTTAAAGGAATAGAGGTCGTAAACCTTTTGCATCATGTCATTGGGGATCTGGCTGAATTCCAGCACCATCAAACGCCCGCCGGGGCGCAACACGCGGAAGGCTTCGGACAGGGCGTCGGCAATGCGGGTCACGTTCCGGATGCCGAAGGAAATGGTGTAAACGTCAAAGGTGTTATCCTTGAACGGCAGCGCCATCGCGTCACCCACCACCCAATCCAGACTGCCCGCCAATTGCGAGGCCTCGGCCCGTTTGGCACCCTCGATCAGCATCGGTTCGGTCAGGTCCAGCACTGTGGCATGCGCGCGTCCGGCCCGTTTCAAAAAGCGAAAGGAAATATCGCCAGTGCCACCGGCCACATCCAGCAGTTTTTGACCGGCCCGCGGCGCCAGCCAGTTCATCATCGCGTCTTTCCAGATACGGTGGACGCCCATCGACATGGCGTCATTCATAACATCGTATTTACTGGCGACATTGGAAAATACGCCGTGAACCATTCCGGCCTTTTCATCCTCGGCGACGGTCTGGAAACCGAAGTGGGTGGTTTTTTCGTTGCTGTTGCTCATTGTCGGATCATCCTTGATACTTGACCCCCTTATAATACCCTTGCCGCCCGATACAATGAGAGGGAGCCGCATATGCCTGAATTACCCGAAGTCGAGACAGTCCGTCGCGGGCTGATCCCCGTGATGGAGGGCAAACAGATCCTCCGCGCGCAGGTGCGCCGCCCCGATCTGCGCTGGCCGTTTCCCGACGGGATGCAGGATCGGCTGACCGGCAAGCGGGTGGAACGGCTGCGGCGGCGATCAAAGTATATTCTGGCCGATCTGGATTCGGGGGAAACCCTGTTGATCCATCTGGGCATGTCGGGCCGGATGCTGATTTCCAAGGGCGATCACCCCGATATCCAGAAACACGACCATGTGGTGTTTCACATGCAGGACGATGCCCGCGTGGTGTTCAACGATACACGCCGCTTTGGGGCGATGGATCTGGTGGCCACAGAGCAGGCCGAAGGGCACAAGCTGCTGGCCAGTCTGGGGCCGGAGCCATTGGGAAACAGCTTTGACGAAGCCTATTTTCTGGACCGGCTAAAAGGCAGAAACACCCCGATCAAAACCGCGCTTTTGGACCAGAAAATCGTTTCGGGGCTGGGCAATATCTATGTCTGCGAAGTGCTGCTGCGGACAGGGATTTCCCCGACGCGCAAGGCGGGGCAGCTTTCGTCCGTGCGGGTGCGATCATTGGTACCTGCTATCCGTGACGTATTAAGCGAAGCCATCGAATCGGGTGGATCGTCGCTAAAAGATTACCGTCAGGCAGACGGCGAACTGGGATATTTCCAACACAGCTTTCGCGCCTACGGACGCGAGGGGGAGCCCTGTGTGACCAAGGGTTGTAACGGTAAAATCCGGCGAATCACGCAGGGGGGACGCTCAACTTTCTATTGCGCGCAATGCCAAAGATAACTTGAACCCTTGGTCAGAAATGCTAGGAAATTGTTCTTAACAGAAACAACTTGGCATGATTCCATGGCTTACGAGACTCTAATCGTCGAAACCGAAGACCACGTTGCCCTTATCAAACTGAACCGCCCCGAGGCGCTGAATGCGCTGAACTCCCAACTGCTGGGGGAATTGGCGGATGCGTTGAAAGCGGCGGAAGGAAACGAAAAGGTGCGCTGCATTGTCATCACCGGATCGGAAAAGGCATTTGCCGCCGGCGCTGACATCAAGGAAATGGCCGACAAAAGCTTTGTCGATATGTTCATGTCCGATTTCTTTGGCACCGAAACCGACCAGTTGCTGAAAACGCGCAAACCCGTGATCGCGGCTGTGGCCGGTTACGCGCTGGGCGGTGGCTGTGAATTGGCGATGATGTGCGATTTCATTATAGCAGCGGACAATGCGAAATTCGGGCAGCCCGAAATCAATCTGGGTGTGGTGGCCGGTATCGGCGGCACCCAGCGTTTGACGCGGTTCGTGGGTAAATCCAAATCCATGGAAATGCACCTGACAGGCCGTTTCATGGACGCGGACGAGGCCGAACGTTCAGGTCTGGTCAGCCGCGTTGTGCCAGCGAAAAAGCTGATGGACGAGGCAATGGCCGCAGCACAAAAGATCGCCGAGAAATCCCTGCTGACCACTATGGCTGTCAAAGAGGCGGTGAACCGGTCCTATGAAATGACCCTGCGCGAAGGGCTGCTGTTTGAACGCCGCCTGTTCCATTCGCTGTTCGCGACCGAGGATCAGTCCGAAGGCATGAACGCCTTTCTGGAAAAGCGTGAGGCACAGTTTCGCGGTAAATAGGGCGGGTTGAAGTTTGGCCTTTCAATTCGTGTGATTCTATCCTATTAGGCCGCCATACATGCGTGAGAGGCCCGCTTTGGCCGGAACGACCGGTTATAAACCCGGACGGGGCTTTTTTTCGCTAACGAAATAGTAAACTGACCCCTGAAAGGGAAACCGACACATGGCAAATTCGCCCCAAGCAAAAAAACGCGCCCGCCAGAACGAGCGCCGCTTCCAAGTTAACAAAGCCCGCCGCACACGCGTGCGCACCTTCCTGCGCAAAGTAGAAGAAGCAATCGAAAGCGGCGACAAAGAAGCAGCTCAGGCTGCTCTGCGTGCGGCACAGCCGGAATTGATGCGTGGCGTTTCGCGCGGTATCTTCCACAAGAACACAGTAGCGCGCAAAATGTCGCGCCTGTCATCGCGGGTCAAAGCACTGGGCTAATCGCCTGATTCTTTTAATTTGAAAGGACGCAAGCCTTGGGTTTGCGTCCTTTTGTGTTTTCCAAAGGCCACTGTTTCACCGGATTTATTGGAAAAAATATCATCGCGACAGATTCGATTTAACAATCTTTGAGTCAAGATCGAAGTTCTGTTGCGTGGTCCCGTTTGACCTTGCTAGCTTACCCAAGCGATTCACATCGTCTTGGGGGGACATGCAACCCGGCAAGCCTTGGAAAACGGAAAGCGCAAGGGGTCTGATTAATCAGGGTCATGCGTAGAACATTCCGCAGTCAGGGCGTTTGGTTGATGTTCGGATTTCTGGCTGTATGCAGGCTAAGGAATACCGGAGCGAAGGTGCCGGACCGATCGGTATTTTGGTTGGTCTGTGGTGCCGGACATGTCCAGTAAACGCACCGCTATGTGCACCGTTTATTCGGTGTATCGGCCTATGGGCTTTGCGGTAGCAATGGCGATTTGTGATGGGCACGTAGCTTCGGGTGGGGTTGGCAGAAATGCCGTCTGTTATCCGGTTTGGCAGTTAGAGTTTTGAAAACGGGTAATACAGAATGACGGATGAGTTGTGGGGCCAGGTACGACAGAAGCTACAAGAATCGGTTGGGGCAAATAATTATTCAACTTGGATCGAGCCGCTGGTGTTTTCCAGCCTGCAGGATGGCGTAGCCACCTTTGCCGTGCCGACCCAGTTTATTGGCGATTGGGTGCGCCGCAATTTTGCCGACCAGATCAAACATCTGATGACCACAGCGGGTTCCGCCGTGACCCGCATTGAATTTGCCGTTTCCAAACGCGCGCCTGCCAAACAGGCCACTGCCGCCAAAACATCCGCGCCAAAACCCGCAGGTGAACTGCCCGGCGCCCCGCTGGACGCACGTTTTACCTTTGACAGTTTCGTTGTCGGCAAGCCGAACGAATTGGCCCATGCCGCCGCCAAACGCGTGGCCGAAGGTGGCCCGGTCAGTTTTAATCCGCTGTTCCTGTATGGGGGCGTTGGTCTGGGTAAAACCCACCTGATGCACGCCATCGCCCATGAATTAAAAGCGCGCCGCCCTGATCTGAACGTGGTGTACCTGTCGGCAGAGCAATTCATGTATCGCTTTGTGCAAGCCTTGCGCGAACGCAAGATGATGGATTTCAAACAGCTGTTCCGCTCGGTCGATGTGCTGATGGTGGACGATGTACAATTCATCGCCGGTAAGGACAGCACACAGGAAGAATTCTTTCACACCTTCAACGTGCTGGTGGACCAGAACAAACAGATCATCATTTCCGCTGATCGTGCGCCCGGTGAAATCAAGGGCCTTGAGGAACGGATCAAATCGCGTCTGCAATCCGGTCTGGTGGTCGATCTGCACCCGACCGATTACGAACTGCGCCTTGGCATCCTGCAAACCAAGGTTGACGCCTATCGCGCCAAGAACGACGATCTGGTGATGTCCGACGGGGTGCTGGAATTTCTGGCGCACCGCATTTCCACCAACGTCCGTGTGCTGGAAGGCGCGCTGACCCGTCTGTTCGCCTTTGCCTCGCTTGTGGGTCGCGAAATTACGCTGGAACTGGCGCAGGATTGTCTGGCCGATGTGCTGCGGGCCTCGGATCGCAAAATCACCATCGAGGAAATCCAGCGCAAGGTCAGCGAACATTACAACATCCGCTTTAGTGATCTGATTGGCCCACGCCGGATGCGCAATCTGGCCCGCCCGCGTCAAATCGCAATGTATCTGGCCAAAAAGCTGACCTCGCGGTCTCTGCCCGAGATCGGGCGCCGCTTTGGCGGGCGCGATCACACCACGGTTATGCACGGTGTGCGCAAGATCGAAGAGCTAAAGACGCTGGATAGCCAGATTTCCGACGATCTGGACCTGTTAAGGCGCGCGTTAGAGGCGTAAACGCTTGACGCGCAGGCCAATACGGCTGACATTCCAACAAAAGACTTGAGCGGGGCGCGAAATCAGGTAATTTCGTCGCCCCGATACCCTGTAGGAGCGATGGGAATGAAAATCAGTATCGAGCGCGCAGACCTGCTAAAGGCCGTCGCACAGGCGCAATCCGTTGTTGAGCGGCGTAACACCATTCCGATCCTTGCCAATGTGCTGATCGAGGCCGAGGGCGAAACCGTCAGTTTCCGCGCCACCGATCTGGATATCGAGGTGGTGGACAAGATCGTCGGTCAGGTTGAGCGCGCCGGTGCCACCACGGTTTCCGCCGTGATGCTGCACGAAATCGTGCGCAAACTGCCGGACGGGGCGCTGGTGCAATTGGCAGACGATGGTACCTCGGGCCGGTTGACGATCGAGGCGGGGCGCTCGAACTTTTCGCTGGCAACATTGCCCAAAGAAGATTTCCCCGTAATGGCGTCGTCCGAATATGCCGCCAACTTCTCGGCCAAGGCCAACGTGCTGCGCCGGCTATTTGATAAAACAAAATTTGCCATTTCTACCGAAGAAACCCGTTACTATCTGAACGGCGTTTATATGCATGTGGCCGATGCCGAAGGCGGCAAGGTGCTGCGCTGTGTGGCCACTGATGGTCACCGTCTGGCCCGTGTCGATGCCGACCTGCCCGAAGGGGCTGCTGATATGGTGGGCGTGATCGTGCCGCGTAAAACCGTGAACGAAATGCGCAAACTGCTGGAAGACGACGATGTGCAGATCGCTGTGTCCGTATCGGAAACCAAAGTGCGCTTTGCCACGCCGGGCATCACCCTGACCTCCAAGGTGATCGACGGCACATTCCCCGACTACACCCGCGTTATCCCCACCGGCAACACCAAGAAACTGGAAGTGGACGCCGCCGAATTTGCCAAAGCGGTTGATCGTGTGGCCACCGTTTCATCCGAACGCTCGCGCGCCGTAAAATTGTCGCTGGACGAAGACCGGCTGATCCTGTCCGTCAACGCCCCTGACAGCGGTGCCGCCGAAGAAGAACTGGCCGTGGCTTATGGGGACGAGCCGCTGGAGATTGGCTTTAACGCGAAATACCTGCTGGAAATCGCCTCGCAGGTGGATCGTGAAAACGCGGTGTTCATGTTCAATTCTTCCGGTGATCCGACATTGATGCGCGAGGGGAATGATACCTCGGCCGTCTATGTCGTGATGCCGATGCGCGTTTGACAGAGCTGCGTGTAAAAGAGCTTAAGCTCTCGCATTTCCGTTCGCACAAGGCGCTGGTTCTGGCGCTGGATGCGCGGCCCGTGGCAATCTACGGGCCGAACGGGGCGGGCAAAACCAACATTCTGGAAGCGGTGTCGATGCTATCGCCCGGTCGTGGCCTGCGCCGCGCCACCGCCGATGAAATGACCCGCAAGCCCGAGGCGCTGGGCTGGAAGATCACCGCGATTTTGCAAAGCCTGCACCAGATGCACGAGGTCGAAACATGGTCCGAGGGCGGCGCATCACGCAACGTGCGGATTGATGGCAAAGCCGCGCCGCAAGTGGCGTTGGGCCGCATTGCACGGGTGCTGTGGCTGGTGCCGTCAATGGACCGGCTGTGGACCGAAGGGGCCGAAGGGCGGCGGCGGTTTCTGGACCGCATGACGATGAGTTTTGAGCCATCCCACGCCGAGGCCGTTCTGACCTATGAAAAAGCCATGCGCGAACGCAACCGGCTGCTGAAGGACGGGCAGCGCGATGCGGGCTGGTACGCCGCGTTAGAGACGCAAATGGCCCGCGCAGGGGCCGAAATCCACGCCAACCGGATGGCCGCATTGGAACAGTTGGTATCCGCGCAGGCCGAGGCCGAAACATCCTTCCCGACGGCCACCCTGACCCTGATCCACCCAGAAGGCTCAGACGCATTGATGGACGAAACATCGCTGCTGGATGCCTTCGCCCAAAGCCGTTCCCGCGACCTGATGGCGGGTCGCACCCTGACCGGCCCGCACCGTGCCGATCTGTTCGCCGAATACACCGCCAAGGGCGTGCCTGCGCGTGATTGTTCCACTGGCGAGCAAAAGGCGCTGCTGGTGTCGCTGATCCTTGCCAATGCGCGGGCGCTAAAGGCACAGGTGGGCGCCCCGCCGATCCTGCTGCTGGACGAAGTCGCCGCACATCTGGACGCCGACCGCCGCGCCGCACTGTATGACGAAATCTGCGCCCTGGGCGCGCAGGCATGGATGACAGGCACCGGCGCGGAACTGTTCACGGCGCTGGGGGATCGGGCGATGTATCTGCAAGTGACCGAGGAAAACGCGATCTCGGCTGTGACGCGCATTTCCACCCCCTAAATCTTGTGTCTGGCCCGTAAACCCCGTATAAATCAGCCAAACGAACAAGGATTGCGCGTATGGCTGACGACAATAAGAATCCCGAAGAATATGGTGCGGATTCTATCAAGGTTCTCAAAGGGTTAGAAGCGGTTCGCAAACGCCCGGGGATGTATATCGGGGATACCGATGATGGCTCGGGTCTGCACCATATGGTGTACGAAGTCGTGGACAACGGCATTGACGAGGCTTTGGCAGGCCATGCCGACGCCGTAACCGTCACCATCCACGCGGATTCCAGCGTATCGGTTAGTGATAATGGCCGCGGGATTCCGGTGGGAATTCACGAGGAAGAAGGCGTTTCGGCGGCCGAGGTTATTATGACCCAGCTGCACGCAGGCGGTAAATTCGACAGCAATTCCTACAAAATCTCGGGCGGTTTGCACGGGGTTGGCGTGTCTGTGGTGAACGCCCTGTCCGAATGGCTGGAATTGCGCATCTGGCGCGCTGGCAAGGAACACGTTGCGCGGTTTGAGCATGGCGACACGGTTGAATCGCTAAAGGTGGTTGGCGAATGCGGGGACCGCACCGGCACCGAAGTGCGGTTCATGGCCTCGACCGGGACATTTTCAAATCTGGAATACCATTTCCACATACTGGAAAACCGTCTGCGCGAACTGGCGTTTCTGAATTCCGGCGTGCGGATCATCCTGACCGATGAACGCCCTGCCGAGCCGCTAAAGGCCGATCTGTTTTATGAGGGTGGCGTGCGCGAATTCGTGCGCTATCTGGACCGTTCAAAATCCGGCATGCTGCCTGATCCGATTTCGTTCACCGGCGAAAAAGAAGGCATCACCGTCGAGGTGGCAATGTGGTGGAACGACAGTTACCACGAAAATGTGCTGCCCTTTACCAACAACATCCCGCAGCGCGATGGCGGCACCCATATGGCGGGTTTTCGTGGGGCGCTGACCCGCACGATCAACAATTACGCCCAGTCCAGCGGCATCGCCAAACGCGAAAAGATCAGCTTTACCGGCGACGATGCCCGCGAAGGTTTGACTTGTGTCTTGTCGGTCAAAGTCCCCGACCCCAAGTTTTCCAGCCAGACCAAAGACAAACTGGTGTCCTCCGAGGTCCGGCCTGTGGTCGAAAGCCTTGTGAACGAAAAACTGAGCGAGTGGTTCGAGGAAAATCCGAATGAGGCCAAGATGATCGTTAGCAAGATTGTCGAAGCTGCCCACGCCCGCGAGGCGGCCCGAAAGGCTCGCGATTTGACCCGCCGCAAAACCGCGATGGATGTGAATTTTCTGGCCGGCAAGCTGAAGGATTGTTCTGAAAAAGACCCCTCCAAGACCGAAGTCTTTCTGGTGGAAGGGGACAGCGCCGGTGGCTCGGCGCAGACCGGACGTGACCGGCAGACACAGGCAATCCTGCCGCTAAAGGGTAAAATCCTGAACGTCGAACGGGCGCGGTTTGACCGGATGCTGGCGTCACAGGAAATCGGCAATCTGGTGATGGCGCTGGGCACCGGCATTGGCCGCGATGAATTCGACATTTCCAAATTGCGTTACCACAAGATCGTGATCATGACCGATGCCGATGTGGACGGCGCGCATATCCGCACCCTGCTGCTGACGTTCTTTTTCAGGCAAATGCCCGAACTGATCGAGGGTGGCTACCTCTATATCGCCCAGCCGCCGCTGTATAAAGTCAGCCGTGGCAAATCCGAAGTGTATCTGAAAGATCAGGCCTCGCTTGAGGATTACCTGATCGAAATGGGCGTTGACGGTGCGACCCTGCGGCTGGAGTCAGGCGAGGAAATCACCGGTCAGGATCTGGTTCGCGTGATCAACGAGGCCCGTCAAGTGCGCCGTATTCTGGAAGCCTTTCCGACGCTTTACCCGCGTCACATTCTGGAGCAGACCGCGATTTCTGGTGGCTTTGTCGCCGGACAGGCCGATGCCGATCTTCAAGGCGTGGCCGATGCTGTCGCCACACGTCTGGACCTGATTGCCGAAGAATACGAACGCGGCTGGCAGGGCCGTCCGACGCAGGATCACGGCATCCGATTGGCCCGCATGTTACGCGGTGTGGACGAGGTGCGCACACTGGACGGCCGCGTGCTGCGCTCCGGCGAGGCGCGCAAGTTGGGGTCGATGACCGAAACCTTGCAAGAGGTCTATTCCAAACCCGCCAGCCTGATCCGTAAGGACCGCGAGGTGCCCATCTTTGGTCCTATCGACCTGTTGGACGCCATTCTGGCCGAGGGTGAAAAAGGCCTGTCGCTGCAACGCTACAAGGGTCTGGGCGAAATGAACCCCGATCAGCTGTGGGAAACCACGCTGGACCCAGAAGCGCGGGTGCTATTGCAGGTCAAGATCGACGATTTGGCCGAGGCCGACGATCTGTTCACCAAACTGATGGGTGACGTGGTGGAGCCGCGGCGCGAATTCATCCAGCAAAACGCGTTGAATGTGGAAAATCTGGATTTCTGAAGAGTGGGGCATTTTGGAAATAAAAATTCCCAATGATCGGAGTCTGTTAGAGGTGCATTGGTACATCTTAAGCTAACCTGTTGAATCTAGTTGGTTATTAGCATTCCTTTCGTTATGAGAGGCCGAAAATGCGCAGATTTAAACTGGATAAAGAAAAGCTAAAGGAAGCTGTTTACCTTGTGGTTGCAAGCTGCAAACCAAGTGAGCTTGGTGCTGTAAAGCTACATAAAGAGTATTGCCAAGGACATTGCCAAGTTAATTA
>CAZIDQ010000003.1:40453-64602 GCA_964538015.1 uncultured Marinosulfonomonas sp. | reverse complement strand
AAACAGGTGGTGCGCAAACGGGCCGAGGCGCGCGACATCACCCTGAACCCCACTGTGCGTCTGTATTACGTCGAGGTCGCCCAACCCGATATGCACGACCCCTCGGGCGATCTGGAACGGCTGATTGCCGCCTTGCAGGACCAATGGGAGTTGGGCGAGATCACCGCCGATCTGTCGGTTCTGTCCACCCTACAAACACGCTTGCGCAAGGGCGAATGGAAAGTCACCGTCGCCCTGCATCAGGCGGCTGATGACGCCCCGCATACCATCCTGCGCCTGTGGTCCGGTTTCCATGACGCCCCCGCCTACGGGCTGGCGATTGATCTGGGGTCCACCACCATCGCCGCCCATTTGTGTGATCTGCAGACGGGTGATGTGGTGGCCTCCAGCGGCATCATGAACCCGCAAATCCGCTTTGGCGAAGACCTGATGAGCCGCGTGTCCTACGGCATGATGAACGAGGGCGGTGCGGGCGAGATGACCAAAGCAGTGCGGGACGGGTTGAACGCACTGTTTGACCAGATCACCACGGATGCCGAGGTCGACAAAACGCTGATCCTTGATACCGTGTTCGTCTGCAATCCGGTGATGCACCACCTGCTGCTGGGGATTGATCCCTATGAATTGGGACAGGCCCCCTTCGCGCTGGCCACTTCGGACGCGATCCGCCTGAAGGCGCGTGATCTGGATATCAACCTGCATCCTGAAACCCGCGCCTATATCCTGCCCTGTATAGCGGGCCATGTGGGCGCCGATGCCGCCGCTGTGGCCCTGTCCGAGGCACCCGACAAATCCGATGACCTGGTGCTGGTGGTGGATGTTGGCACCAACGCCGAATTGCTGCTGGGCAACCGCGAACGGGTGTTGGCTTGTTCCTCCCCCACCGGCCCCGCGTTCGAAGGTGCGCAGATCAGTTCCGGCCAGCGGGCCGCCCCCGGTGCGATTGAACATGTGACGATTGATCCGGTCACCAAAGAGCCGCGCTTTCAGGTGATCGGCTCTGACTTGTGGTCGGACGAAGAGGGCTTTGACGGCGCCATCGCCACCACCGGCGTGACCGGCATTTGCGGCAGTGGCATCATCGAACTGGTGGCCGAGATGCGCATGAGCGGTATTGTCGATGGCCCCGGATTGATCGGCACCGCCGAGCAGACCGGCACAAAACGCTGTTTCACCGACGGGCGCACCAATTCCTATCTGGTCTGGGATGGCTCTGCTGACGGTGGCCCCATAATCACCGTCACCAACCGCGACATCCGCGAAATCCAGATGGCCAAGGCTGCGCTTTATTCCGGTGCGCGCCTGTTGATGGACAAATTCGGCGTGGATACGGTGGATCGCATCGTGCTGGCAGGCGCCTTTGGTGCGCATATCTCGCCCAAACACGCGATGGTGCTGGGGATGATCCCTGATTGCGTGCTGGACAAGGTAACATCGGCGGGCAACGCCGCCGGCACCGGTGCGCGTATTGCGCTGCTAAACCGGTCGGCCCGTGCCGAGATTGAAAAAACCGTGCGCGATATTCACAAGGTGGAAACCGCAATCGAGCCGCGCTTTCAGGAGCATTTCGTCAATGCCTCAAACATCCCGAACGCGGTTGATCCGTTCCCGATCCTGTCCACCATTGTCACCTTGCCCGATGTAACCTTCAACACCGGTGGTGGTGGCGAAGGTGGCGGACGCAGACGGCGGCGGCGGGGTTAAAAGCGGATAAATCGCCGCGCCAGTCTGGCCAGATTTCGCACCTTGCCGGCTGTTTTCTTGGCCTTTTGTGCCTGCTCGCGCTCTTGCGGTGTCATTTTCTCGCGGGATTTGCCACGGTTCGCGGCCAAATCAATCCCTTTGTTCACCGCTTTGCGCATGAACAGCCGCACGACCATGTTGATAATCCGGTTGGTGTTCATAGCCGTTAGTCCTCGAACAACTCGCTCTGGCCGATGGCCTCTTCGTCCTCGTCGGATTCCGGCATCCCGGGCATCGCCCCCGGCGGCGGGCGGTTCTCCAGCAATCCGGCCGAGCGCAATTCCTTTAGCCCCGGCAGATCGCGGGCATTTTCAAGACCGAAGTGATCAAGGAATTCAGGCGTCACCACAAATGTGACCGGTCGGCCCGGTGTCATCCGGCGGCGCCCGAAACGGATCCACTCCATTTCCAGCAGTTGGTCCACCGTGCCACGGCTAACCGAAACGCCACGGATTTCCTCGATCTCTGACCGCGTAACCGGTTGATGGTAAGCGATAATCGCCAAGGTTTCGATCGCCGCGCGCGACAGTTTTCGCGTCTCGACAGTTTCCTTTTGCATCAGGAACCCCAGATCGGGCGCGGTGCGGATCGCCCAGGCATCCCCCACCTTCACCACCCGTACCCCGCGCCCCTCGTAACGCTTGCGCAGATGCACCAATGCTTCGGCGGGGTCACAGCCATGCGGCATCCGGTCGGCCATATCCTTGACCGTCACAGGCTCGGCTGTGGCAAATAATATTGCCTCGACCATGCGTTCCTGCTCGCCCATTGGCGGGGCCTCGAACAGGCTTTCTTCGACCTCTGGCTTGTCGCTATCTTCAGTCGTCATTCCGAACCTTTTTTGCGTATCTGTATCGGGGCAAAGGCTTCGCCCTGACGAATTTCAATCTGGCCCAGTTTGGCCAATTCCAGTGAGGCGGCAAAATTGGCAGCCGTGGCGCTGCGCCGCCGCGCCGGATCGGCCTCCCACCCCTCGGGCAGATAGCTTTCCAGCCCTGTCCAGTCGCCAGCATAGCCGATCAAGCCGCGCATCCGTTCCAGCGCCTGTTCCAGCGTCATAATCGCGTCGCGGTCCATCACAAAGGGACGAAATTCGTCCTTGGTGCGGGTGCGGGCATAGGCCTGCATCAGGTCCAGCAGGGTGGCGGTATAGGTGACGCGGCGTATGCGAGTGACGTCCTCGGGCAGGCCACGGGCGAAAAAATCGCGCCCCATCTGGTCGCGTGCCATCAGTTTGGCGGCACTGTCCCGCATCGCTTGCAGGCGCTCCAGCTGGAACGCCAGATGCGCGGCCAGTTCTTCGCCGGACGGGCCTTCTTCGGTGGGATCGGGCGGTAACAACAAGCGGGATTTCAGAAATGCCAGCCACGCCGCCATCACCAGATAATCCGCCGCCAGTTCAAGGCGCAGCGATTTGGCCTCGTTGATAAATTTCAGGTATTGTTCGGCCAGCGCCAGCACCGAGATTTTGCGCAAATCCACCTTTTGCGTGCGCGACAGGGTCAGCAGCAGGTCAAGCGGGCCTTCATAACCATCGACATCGACAATCAAGGCCTCGGCCACCAGCCGGTCCTCTACCGCAAGCGGCATGTCTTCCTCGAATTCCATTTCAGCCATTAGCTACGCCCGTTTAACAGACCCGCAAGTTCGTCCTCAAGCGCAGGAATGTCAACATTATCAGGCGATTTGCGCGCATTTAACGCCAGATCGGCGCGTTTTTGGGCATCGGGTGTGAAATTGCCAACCGCATCCACCACCATCTGCATTTCGGGAATTTCCCCGTTGCAATGCAGGATCAGGTCCATGCCCGCATCACGCGCGTTTTTCGCGCGGGCAAAAACGTCACCTTCCAACGCCTCCATCGACAAATCATCACTCATTAACAGACCACAAAATCCGATGTCGTTGCGGATCAGATCGACCATCACGGGCGACGTTGTGGCCGGCCCGTTGGCATCAATATCTTCAAACACGATATGGGCGGACATGCCCATGGGAAGATCGGCCAGCGCCCGCATGGCGGCGAAATCGATGGCATCCAGACCGGCGCGACTGGCCGAAACGCGGGGCAGTTCCTTATGACTGTCCAGCGTGCCGCGTCCATGGCCGGGGATGTGTTTTAGAACCGGCAAAACGCCACCATCCAGCAACCCGTCGGCCACAGCGCGGCCGACACTGGCCACTTTGTCGGGGTCTTGGGAATAACAGCGGTTGCGCAGCACCGCGTGGGTTTGCGGCGTGGCCACATCGGCAATAGGGGCGCAATTGCTATCAACCCCCACGGCGCGCAATTCATCGGCGATGATCCGGTAACGGATATACATGCCACGTTCGGCCTGTTCGGGATTTAGCGCCACCTGATCCAGCGGCGCCAACCAATGGCGCCAATGGGGTTGCGTCATGCGCTCGACCCGCCCGCCTTCCTGATCAATGGTCACCACGGCATCGCGCCCCACCGCATCGCGCAAATCCCCCGTCAGCCGCTTTAGCTGCTCGGGATTGTCGATGTTGCGGGCAAACAGGATAAACCCCCACGGGTTCACATCACGAAAAAACGCAGCCTCCCCGGCTGTCAGGCATTCACCAGCACAGCCAAAGTTGTAGGCACCCTGCCCCGCCACCTAACGCACCTTGACGGGAATACAGGCGGCTTTTTCGGCCAACAGGGCCGAGCAGAACCGCCGCGCATCGGACAGATCGTCAAACCCCATCGCCCGCAGACGATAGAAGGTGCGCCCGCCGCTCTGGGCCTTCTGGATCACCCGCGATTTGCCTTCCATATATTCGGTAAACCGGCTGTACAGCTTGTCCCATTCCTGTTTGGCAATCTCGGGGGATTCATAGGCGCCCAACTGTGCCAGACGGGTCCCTGCCGCAATTGAGGTCGGATCAATTTCGCTGGCGGTTGCCAACACCGGCTGTGCCGAGGCGACGTCTACGCTGGTCGTGTTCAGGCTGGCCGGACGCGACAGCGGGCGCGGCGAACGCACAACACCAGGCACACTGGCAGGCACCGCGGGCGTGCGGGCGGTTACGGGGGCGACCTCGGACAGTGGCTCGGTGCTGTTTGCCAGTTGGTTGGCCAAAGAGAGCGCTTCGGCCACGGCCAAATCGGTGGCCGAGGGTTGATCAGCAGCGGGATCAGCCGCGGCGACAACCACGCCTTCGCCATCCGTAATGGTCGCGGGCAAATCCGGCACTGGCAGGGTTTCGGTCAGCAAAGCGGGCGCAGTTATTTCGCTGGTGGTTTCGGGGATGGCGTCGACATCGGCAGCTTCGGCCATTGGCGTTGCTTCGGCACGGGGTGCGGGTGTCGGGCGACGCAGGCCTGCCGCATCATCCTGCCCGATTCCGGCGGCGGCGGGGGCCAGTATCAGGCGGTCGGCCACGGGTTGGGCCACGCCATCGGATTGCACCCGGTTCACGGCAAGGCCCTGATGCACGGCCAATTCGCCACCCGGATTTTCCGGCGCAATGCGCATCGGCCCTTCCAGCGCGCGCACCACCGGCACGCCGGTTACATCACGCACCAGCAACCGGTAGCCCCAGACGCCGATCCCGACGATCAAAGCCACCGACATCAGGGCACCTGCCCCGTTGACCAGCTTGGTGAATTTTCCTGAATCACTTGCCCGCTGCGACACATCCATTGTGCCGCCAAACTCGATATCCGCCATTTTTGCCTCACTGCCGCCCCTGATTTTGCCGGGGTCGGTCATAAGTTACTGCTCAAACCCACGCAGCCAAGGCACTTGTTATCAGCGCATTTCTTCGGCCGGTGTTACACCCAGAATACCAAGACCGGCGGAAATAACAATAGAAACGGAACGAATCAGGGCAATTTTCGCCTGTGTGGCGGACGAGTCACCCTCTTGCAGGAACCGAAGTTCGGGCAAATCATTGCCGCGATTCCACAACGCGTGGAATTCACCGGCCAGTTCATACAGGTAAAACGCCACCCTGTGCGGCTCGTTTGTGCGAGCGGCGATTTCAACCAGGCGCGGCCATTCGGCCAGTTTTTTTACCACAGCCATTTCGGCCTCGTGCGCCAACAGCGCCAAATCGGCAGCCGTCAACGTAGCATCATCCACCGCAATTCTCGCATCACGCGCCTTGCGCAGCACCGAATGGATCCGCGCGCTGGCGTATTGCACATAGAACACCGGATTGTCCTTGGACTGCTCCAGCACCTTGGAAAAATCGAAATCCAGCGGCGCGTCGTTCTTGCGGGTCAGCATCACGAAACGGGTTACATCGGGTCCGACCAGATCGACAACCTCGCGAAGCGTGACAAAATTACCGGCCCGTTTGGACATTTTGAACGGCTGGCCATCCTTGAACAGGCGCACCAACTGGCACAGCTTGATGTCCAGTGACACCTTGCCGTCCGACAATGCCGAAACAGCGGCCTTCATCCGCTTGACGTACCCGCCATGATCGGCGCCAAAAACGTCGATCAATTCATCAAACCCGCGCTGCACCTTGTCATAGTGATAGGCGATGTCGGGGGCGAAATAGGTCCAGCCGCCATCGGATTTCTTCACCGGCCGGTCCACGTCATCGCCATGGTCTGTCGATTTGAACAGAGTTTGCTCGCGCGGCTCCCAATCATCGTCGGGTTTGCCTTTGGGCGGGGGCAATGTTCCTTCGTAAATCAAACCCTTAGCATCCAATTCTTCAAGTGCCGTTTCGATCCGGCCCGAGCCGTAAAGCGCCTTTTCCGAGAAGAATACATCCATTTCCACGCCCAAAGATGCCAGATCCTCGCGGATCAGGTCCATCATCTTTTCAGTGGCGAATTCGCGCAAATCCTGTAGCCAGACGCTTTCGGGCTGATCAATCAGGCTGTCGCCATATTTTTCCTTTAACGCCGCGCCAATCGGCACCAGATAATCGCCCGGATACAGCCCCTCGGCGATCTGCGGCTCCAACCCGTTTGCCTCGCGATACCGCTCAAAGACCGAGCGCGCCAGCACATCGACCTGTGCGCCGCCATCGTTGATATAATATTCCCGCGTCACATCATGGCCCGCGAAATCCAGCAATGCGGCCAGCGCATCGCCAAACACGGCCCCGCGTGTGTGGCCGACATGCAAAGGACCGGTCGGGTTGGCAGACACAAATTCAACATTCACCTTGCGCCCCTGCCCCATATTTGAGCGGCCAAAATCACTGCCTTGCGCCAGCGCAGCACCTATCACACCACGCCACAGACCCGCATCCAGCCGCATGTTCAAAAACCCGGGACCAGCCACCTCGGCCACCTTTACCCGCGCATCCTGCAACAGCTTGGCGGCCAATGCTTCAGCAATATCGCGCGGCTTCATCTTGGCGGGTTTTGCCAGCACCATCGCCGCATTGGTCGCCATGTCGCCATGCGCTACATCGCGCGGTGGCTCGACCGTGACATTGGCAAAGTCCAGCCCGTCAGGCAGAGCGCCTTCGGATTGCAGTGCGGTCAGGCTGTCGATCACCAGCGCACGAATATCGGTAAACAGGTTCATTTTCTTGTCCTTGAAAGGGTTGGACGCGGGTTTAGCATGGCAGACGGCAAGGTCAACATTCAAGCGCCCCTTCCCCATCTTTGTTCCACAAATATCCCCGCCGGAGGCATAAAAGTTTTACTCCAACCCTATCGGGTCAGCCGCTCATGTTCCTGCAAGGCAAAACGGTCGGTCATACCGGCAATATAATCCGCCACCACACGGGCCAACGCGACCTGATCCGTCGCCGCTGCAATATCACCTTTCCAGTGGCGGGGCAGATGTTCGGGCTGTGACAGGTAAAGCGGGAACAAATCCATCACCACCCCGGTGACCCGTTCGCGCATCTCGACCACACTTGGCGCGCGATACATGCGGGCAAACAGAAAGCTGCGGATTTCCTTCAGATCCGCCCACAAAGGCGCGGAAAACTGCACCACAGGCGCCCCCGCCGCCCGCACATCTTCAACCCGCTGCGGATCGAGTGCTGCAATCAAACGGCAGCTTTCGTTAATCACATCTGAAACCATCACCCCGAACACACGGCGCAGGGCCTCGTGACGGCGACGATAGCTGCCCAGATCGGGATAAAGCGCATCCACCTCGGCATAGCAATCGCCAATGATCGGCAGGGCGCAAATGTCATCATCAGTGAACAGTTCTGCGCGAAGTCCGTCCTGCAAGTCATGGTTATTATAGGCAATATCATCGGACAGCGCCGCCACTTGCGCCTCGGCACTGGCGTAGGTTTCCAGCTCCAGATCGTGGCGGGCGTTATATTCGGCCAGCGCATAGGGCAAGTCGCCTGTCACTGGGCCGTTGTGTTTGGCCAATGCCTCCAGCGTCTCCCACGTCAGGTTCAGCCCGTCCCATTCGGCATAATGCCGTTCCAGCGAAGTGACGATGCGGATGGCCTGTGCGTTGTGGTCAAACCCGCCATAGGGCGCCATGCAGTCGGCCAGCGCGTCCTCGCCGGTGTGGCCAAACGGCGTGTGCCCCAGATCATGCGCCAACGCCACCGCTTCGGTCAATTCGCCATTCAGCCCCAAAGCCCCCGCAATCGTGCGGGCCACTTGCGCGACTTCGATCGAATGTGTCAGGCGGGTGCGAAAATAATCGCCCTCGTGTTCGACAAAAACCTGTGTCTTGTGTTTTAGCCGCCGAAAGGCCGAAGCATGGATGATCCGGTCGCGATCGCGTTGAAAACACGACCGAAACGCGCTTTCTTCTTCCGGATATAGCCGCCCGCGCGCATGGGCCGGTACGGATGCGTATTTCTCAAGCATATCCCCTGCCTGTTGTCGCCCTTGGTTGGAATGCTTATATGTCAGTTCAAACAGGAATGAAACGGGACGATTTCACCATGATGGACCTAACCCTACCCCCCAAAGTCACCGACCGCGCCTTTGCGCGACTGGCCGAGATAAGCGATGGAAGCGAACCAAAAGTGCTGCGCGTCGCGGTCGAGGGCGGCGGCTGTTCCGGTTTCCAGTATGAAATCACGCTGGACGAGGTGGCCGAGGGTGATCTGGTGATCGAGGGGGCTGGACAAAAAGTGGTGGTGGACGAAGTATCCCTGCCCTTCCTGTCCAACGCCATAATCGATTTTTCCGATGAATTGATCGGCGCACGGTTTGTGATAGAGAACCCGAACGCGACCAGCAGTTGCGGTTGCGGCACGTCCTTTTCCATGTGAGGGGGAGCGAAGGTACATTTTTCCCACTTGACGCAAGGGAATGCGCCTAGCCGGCCAACGCCTGTGCTTCAAAACCCCGCGCAATAGGGCGGGCCGGGGTTCGGTGGTTGGTGCTGTTTTCAATCCCCGGGAACAATTCCTGCAACTCGTTCAGCAACGCTGTATTGTCACCACACAGGTATTCGCCAACCAGAAAACTTTCGCTTGCGGCACCTTCGGCAAAAATCACCTCGTGGGTATCAAACATCAGATGAAAATACTGAACTTCGTCGCAAGGGGCGCGGATGATGGTGCTGTCGTTCACCAGTTTGACGGCGGCGCAAAGCACCTCGTCCTCGCCACAAAATAATTCGGCCTGCCAGCCGGTTAACAACATCCTGTGTTGCGGCGAAACCCGCAAATCACGATCATTTCCCAGCGCACCTGCCTTGATCAGGATCGGGGCAAAAACGCCCTGCCCGATCACCTTTCGCTGCCCAACCCAGCGAACCGGACGCGCACCATTGTCTTTGGTCAAAACCGGATCACCAATTTCCAGACATTCAACCGCCACCAGACCTTCTGGCGTAGCAATGCGGGTGCCAGCCGCAAAACAGGGTGGACCAAGGTCACCAACGGGCACCTGTGTACTTGTGGTAACAAATGTCGTGGCCGTAGCCGTTCCCGGCGCCAAAACAGTTCCGTCATTCGGGGTAAAATAACGCGAGCCATCAGCCGTGTAGAATGTAACCCCTGTGATCAGGGTTCCGTCAATTGTAACCGTATCACCGACCCAAACGCTCGTAATGTTGCTGCCATTTATCTGATCCAACCCGTTTGCCGAAAGCGACCCATCATTGTCAGCATCGTTCATGGTTATAGAAATAACCGTAACGGCTGCGGGCAACGCTGGTGGGTTGCCCGGATCAAAATTGCCTGCCAGCGCCTGATCATTGTAAATTGGCATAGCCTGTTACGTCTTTCACTCTCTAAACTCACCTGCCGGACCATCGGCAAAAGGAGCGTTAGCATTCTGTTAAGCGTATTATCACCCAATAATGCGGCATTTCTATGAATATCCGCCTTTGAGGGCACTTCCCCGTTCACAAACCCGTGAAATTTAAGGCTTGAGGCTGGCACTGCTTCCCAATTACACCTGTCACAATCAGGGAGGCGCGATATGAAAATAGCCACATTCAACATCAACGGCATCAAGGCACGGATCAACGCCCTGCCCGACTGGCTGCGTGAACGCGAGCCCGATGTGGCCCTGTTGCAGGAAATCAAAACTGTGGACGAGGGGTTCCCGCGCGAGGTTTTCGAGGACATGGGCTATAACGTCGAAGTGCACGGGCAAAAGTCGTTCAACGGCGTGGCGATCTTATCAAAACTGCCGCTCGAGGACGTGCAACGCGGCCTGCCCGGTGATGATGACGACGATCATGCCCGCTGGATCGAGGCCACAGTGGTGGGTGAAAAACCGATCCGCGTTTGCGGGCTGTATCTGCCCAACGGCAACCCTGTTCCGGGGCCGAAATACGACTATAAACTGGCATGGATGGAGCGGCTATACCATCGCGCCAAGGACTTGCTGGCGAGTGAGGAACCGGCGCTTATGGCGGGGGATTACAATATCATTCCGCAGGCCGAAGACGCCGCCCACCCCGACAGGTGGCGCGAAGATGCCCTGTTTCGCCCCGAGAGCCGCGCGGCGTGGCGCAAGATCGTCAATCTGGGCTTTACCGAAGCCTTTCGCACCCGTCATCCGGAGCCCGATCAATACAGTTTCTGGGATTATCAGGCGGGTGCATGGAACAAAAACGACGGCATTCGGATTGACCATTTCCTGATGACGCCGCAATGCGCGGACCTGTTGCTGGATTGCCAGATAGATGCCGAAATCCGCGGACGGGAAAAGCCGTCGGACCATGTGCCGGTCTGGGTTGACTTGGCCGCGTAACCTTTTGTTAAAACGAGGATAATCATGACTAAATTGAATGTACCCGATATGACATGCGGCCATTGCAAAGCAGCCGTGGAAAAGGCTGTGGCAGGTGTGGATGCCTCTGCCAAGGTTGCGGTTGATCTGGACACGCGCACGGTTGAAATTGACAGCAATGCCGATCTAGCCGCCATTCTGGCCGCGCTAAAAGAAGAAGGTTACGAGGCGACCAAAGCCTAACCGCCAACGTATTGACGGGCCGCGCTGGCCAGTTCCGGCCACAGGTCTTTGTGCGCGTTTGGCACCTGCACCCATTCCTTCATTGCCCGCCCCTTGCCAGAGGGGTCAAACAGTTGCGCCCCCTCCAGCGCCAAGGCATCGGCATGGGCGTCCCCGGTCAGTTTGAACACCATCGAGTCCTGAAAATAAGCCACGAAGGCTTTGCCGCCGGTTTTAAAACAGGGTTTGCCAAACATCTGGCTTTGCTCGGCACCGGTTATCTGTTGGCCGACGCGGATGTATTCGTCTTGGGATTCCGACATAAATCTGCCTTTCGCACGTTTCCAATGGGGCAACTGTAGGCAAAGCTCTGATAGACACAAGGGCTGGCAAATTCCTTTACCAGATTGATCGGAACGGCACGCGCACAGCCCCGAAATCTTTGAAAGATTTCGTAGTGTTTTCTTTAAAAGAAAACACCCCCTTAGGCGCGGGTAACATCGTGTTTGTAAATCCAGTCGAATTTTTTCATCGCCAGTGACGGGGCAAATGCGCTGCCCAGCCGCAACGCCGTATGCGCGGCAAAGCGTAATGGGCCCGGCGGCAGGTGGTAATTGCGCGCATTCTTGCTGGCGGCATCAATCACCCGTGCGGCCCGTGGGCGGCGGCGGGTTTGATAGCTGGCAAGTCCCGCTTCAACCGTATCCGCCTTGTCCAGCGCATCGGCCAGCACCCAAGCGTCCTCTAGCGCCATCACTGCGCCTTGTGCCATAAACGGCAAGGTCGGATGGGCCGCGTCACCCAGAATAGCCACCCGCCCCTTGTGCCAGGTTTCCGCCACCGGATGACGGAACAGACCCCACAGGTAAACATCCTCGACCCGCGCCAGCAACCCCTGCACCTCGGGTCCGAAATCGGCAAACACAGCACGCAAGTTGGCCGGATCATCGCGGAAATTCCACCCCTCGGCGGCCCATTCATCGCGTTCCTGCACCGCCACGATATTCAGCATTTTGCCATCACGCAGCGGATAAACCACCAGATGCTTGCCCGCGCCCATGTAAACCCGCGCCACCGCCGGCTCGTTGCCCAGCGCGGGTACAATCGTGCGCCACGCCACCTGACGGGTGAAAAACGGCTCGCGTTCGCCATTCAGCGCCACGCGCACCCGTGAATGCAGACCGTCCGCACCGATCAGCACATCCGGCGATGATCCCCCGCCCTGTTTCATCATCACATGCGCATGGCCGTCTTGAATGCGAACCTCATCAACCTGTTGCAACAGCCGGATTTTCACCCCCGCCTTGCGGGCGGCATCGGCCAGTACATCAACCAGATCGGCGCGATGCACGAAATAATATTCCTGATCATCGGCAAACCGCTGGAAATCCAGCCCGAACACCGGCTTGTCCGTGGTACCATCCAGCAGCGAAACCCCCTTGGCCCGCACCGAACAATCAGCCAGTGCCGCCCCCGCGCCCAGCGCCCGCATCACCGCAAACCCGTTGGGGCCGATTTGCAAACCCGCGCCAACTTCGGTGATCTCGGCGGATTGCTCCATCACCGTTACTTCGGCGCCGCGCCGCGCCAGTGCGGTTGCCGCCGCCAGTCCGCCAATGCCCGCGCCAAGAACGCAAATCTTTTGTCCATCCAGTGCCATTGCCAAGTCCCCATATCAAAAACACCGGAGCGTCGCCGCCCCGGTGCCTGTATGCTTCAGTTTGAAACCATTTTCGTTGATCTAAACCAACATTCAGTCGTCACGGTGCACTTTTTCGCGCCGCTCGTGCTGTTCCTGCGCTTCCAGCGACATCGTAGCAATAGGCCGCGCGTCCAGACGCTTCAGGGAAATCGGCTCGCCTGTTACGGAACAATAGCCGAACTCGCCCTCGTCAATCCGGCGCAGGGCCTGATCGATCTTGCCCACCAGCTTGCGCTGGCGATCGCGTGTGCGCAATTCCAGCGCGCGATCTGTTTCCTCGGATGCGCGGTCGGCAACATCGGGGATATTGCGCGTGCCATCCTGAAGATGTTCAATGGTGTCTTTGCCGTCGGACATTATGTCTTCTTTCCACGCAATCAGCTTGCGGCGGAAATACTCCAGCTGACGGTCGTTCATGAACGGCTCGTCTTCGGCTGGTCTATAATCATCTGGCAAGAAAATCTCGGCTTTCATACCTTCTCCCTCTTGCAGTCCTTTGGCTGTCGAATCTCGCATCTTAAACCTCTGGAACCCACTCCTGCCGCTGATCTAGTGCAATCTGTGACTATTGTCACGCCCCATTCTCATCGGCTTGAAGCAAAGTGATCAAACAGGTAGGTATTGCCCAAACCGCAAACCATACAGGCGCAGTGACCCTAATGAAATTTACCTCGACCGATACCTATGTTGCCACCGGTGATCTGACCGTCGCCGTTAATGCCGCCGTAACACTGGAGCGCCCGCTTCTGGTCAAGGGGGAACCTGGTACCGGCAAAACCGAACTGGCCCGTCAGGTGGCGCAGTCGCTGAATGTGCCAATGATTGAATGGCACATCAAATCCACCACCCGCGCGCAACAGGGGCTGTATGAATATGACGCAGTTTCCCGCCTGCGCGACAGCCAGTTGGGCGAAGAACGGGTGCACGATGTGAAAAACTACATCCGCAAAGGCAAGCTGTGGCAGGCGTTTGAGGCCGAAAGCAAAGTCGTTCTGCTGATTGACGAGATCGACAAGGCCGACATCGAATTCCCAAATGATCTATTGCAGGAATTGGACAAGATGGAGTTCCACGTCTACGAAACCGATGAAACCATCCGTGCCCGTGTGCGCCCGATCGTGATCATCACCTCGAACAACGAAAAAGAATTGCCCGACGCATTCCTGCGTCGCTGTTTCTTTCACTACATCCGGTTTCCCGACATGGAGACGATGAAAAAGATCGTAGATGTGCATCATCCGGGTCTAAAGGATGCGTTGCTGACCACCGCGCTGACCCAGTTCTATGAATTACGTGAAACGGCTGGGTTAAAGAAGAAACCTTCCACCAGCGAGGTTCTGGACTGGCTGAAACTGCTATTGGCCGAGGACCTGTCTGCCGAGGATCTGAAACGTGACGGGGCAAATGCGCTGCCAAAGCTGCATGGGGCGTTGCTAAAGAACGAACAGGATGTGCATCTGTTTGAACGGCTGGCGTTTATGGCGCGTGGTCAGCGTTAACGGTTCTGCCCACTTTGGAGGGGCTGTTTTCTTTGAAAGAAAACAGCCCGAAATCTTTCAAAGATTTCGGCGCTAGAACTTTGGTTTACAGGTTCCGCTTTGCCATTCCTGATAATCGCACCACGCCCAATCCACACGGAAACTGCCGGATGTGCCACAGGTCTCGGACAACAACGGATCGGCCTTGGATTCCCCGTCTTTCAACGAAACCGAGCCTCGCTCGGTTGCATAGCACCCGCCGCCAACCGTGCGGTATTGTACGAACACCTCGTTGCCGCAGGTGTTGGTGAATGTATCAGTCGGCCCGTCATAGGCAACACATGCAGACGCGCCTTGTGCGGCCAGTACGAAGACTGCCGCGCTTACAGCCGGTAATTTGAACATTTTGCTCTCCAAGTTATCTGCTGCGAAAAACCCGGCGTCCAACGGGGCCTCGCATGATGGCAATGTATGCGCCAATCGGGCCAAGTTCAAGCAGTGTCACCCATTGGCAACAAACATGGGTGATTGCCATTGCCCGCCTGCTGCCGCTACACTTGGCTACTAATATCTAAAACCCAAGGAAAACAAACAAATGACCACTGATTCCGCCCTAATCATCCGCCCGTTAAAAGCCGCAGACGAACAGCAGTGGCGCCGGTTATGGCATGATTATCTGGTTTTTTATAAGGCCTCGGTCCCTGACGAGGTTTACGCCAGCAGTTTTGCCCGCCTTCTGGGCGATGACCCGCAGGATTTCATCGGATTGGTGGCCGAACTGGACGGCAAGCTGGTTGGGCTGACTCATTACCTGTTCCACCGCCACGGCTGGAAAATCGAAAACACCTGTTATCTGCAAGACCTCTATGCCGACCCCGACGTGCGTGGCAAGGGAATCGGCCGCGCCCTGATCGAAGGCGTCTATGCGGCCGCCGATGCCGCCGGTGCGCCGGCTGTTTACTGGCTAACACAGGATTTCAACACCGAGGCCCGCAAATTATACGACCGCATCGCGGTCCTGACCCCGTTTATCAAGTATCAAAGGCCGTAACCTGTATGCGTTTTCTGTTTCTTCTGCCACTTCTTGCCCTAATGGCCTGTGCGCCTGCCCCGTCCCGCCACAATCAGGCGGACCGGCGTGCACCGCTGCAAACCGGTCCATTGCCACAGATGAAACAGTTTGGCCCCCCGCACGTCCAACCCCCGACCCGCAGCAACCACGAAATTGCGCGGGATTTTCTGGACCTGTCATTTCAAATGGAAAGCGGGCGCTCCCTGCCCGTTCTGACCCGCTTTGATGGACCAATCAGCCTGCGTGTAACCGGAACACCCCCCGCAAGCCTGTCACGTGATCTTAGCACCCTGTTGGTGCGTTTGCGCGACGAGGCCCAGATTGACATCACCCGTGTCAGCGCCAGCACAGCGGCAAATATTACCATCGAAATGATCCCGCGCCGCCAACTGCAGCGTCTTGCCCCGCAGGCCGCCTGTTTTGTGGTTCCCCGTGTTTCCAGCTGGGCCGAGTACCGCCGTTTTCGCCGCAGTGACGCTGTCCGCTGGACCACCCTGCAAAAGCGCGAAAAACTGGCGATTTTCATCCCCGGTGACGTCAGCCCGCAAGAGGTGCGTGATTGCCTGAACGAAGAACTGGCACAGGCGCTGGGACCACTGAACGATCTGTACCGCCTGCCCGACAGTGTCTTTAATGATGATAACTTCCACACCATTCTAACCGGTTTCGATATGCTGATCCTGCGCGCCTATTACGCGCCGGAAATGCAAAATGGCACAACCCGCAGCCATGCCGCAATCATTTTGCCCGCCCTGTTGGCGCGCCTGAACCCCGCCGGACAAAACATCCCGCCTGCCCCGTGGGCCGGTCCGACCCCGCGCGTCTGGATCAACGCCGTTGAAACCGCCCTTGGCCGCAAAGCCAGCCAGACCGCCCGACGCAGTGCGGCCACGCGTGCGGTGGCGATTGCCCGCAATTCCGGCTGGAACGACACCCGTATGGGGTTCAGCCTTTATATCCTTGGGCGACTGTCCCTGACCACAAAACCGGACACCGCGCTGAATGCATTTTTGAATTCAGCGAACCTTTATCACGGCATCCGCGAAACCCGCGTCCAAGAGGCCCATTTGGCAATGCAACTGGCCGCTTTTGCCCTGACAACCGGCGATGCCGACACGGCCGTTGCGCTGGTCAATGCCAATCTGCCCGCGATGCTTGAATCGCAAAACGCGGCCTTGTTGTCGATGATGTTGATGATCAAGGCCGAAGCGCTGGAACTGCAAGATCACCCGAGCGAGGCGCGTGAAGTGCGGCTCGACAGTCTGGGGTGGGCGCGCTATGGCTTTGGCAGTGACAAGGTTGTGCGTAACCGGATGGCCGAAATATCGGCCCTCGCCCCCCTGCGCAATCCAAATTCAATGAGGAATCTATGATCATCTATTTCGCTGCCCTGTTTGGTGCCGGCCTTGGCGCCTATCACGCGATGCGAAATGGCGGCAACGTAAAAGACATCGCGCAATATGTGGTGGTTTACATGCTGATTTTCGGCATGATCGCCCTGTTTTACACCATCTTTGCCGCACGGGGGGCGTAGGCGCCCATGTTCCTGCGTTTCTTTGAAAACCTGCGCAGCGCCGATGTGCCTGTCAGCATGCGCGAATTTCTGGCCTTCCTTGAAGGCATGAAGCGCGGCCTTGTCACCTATGATGTCGAAGGGTTCTATTACCTTGCCCGCACCGCGATGGTCAAAGACGAACGCCATCTGGACAAGTTTGACCGCGCCTTTGCCGCCACGTTCGAGGGGCTGGAGCATATCAGCTTTGACGATGTTCTGAACGCGGTCGACATCCCCGCCGACTGGCTGGAGAAAATGGCGGAGAAACACCTGTCTGCTGAAGAAATGGCCGAGATCGAAGCCCTTGGCGGGTTCGACAAGCTGATGGAAACCCTGAAGGAACGCCTGAAAGAACAGGAAAAACGCCATCAGGGTGGCAGTAAATGGATCGGTACCGCCGGCACCTCGCCCTTTGGCGCCTATGGCTACAACCCCGAAGGCGTGCGCATCGGGCAGGACCGTTCACGCCACCAGCGGGCCGTCAAAGTCTGGGACCGGCGCGATTTCAGGAACCTTGACGACAGCGTGGAACTGGGCACCCGCAACATCAAGGTTGCCCTGAAACGCCTGCGCAACTGGGCCCGCGATGGCGCACATGAAGAACTGGATCTGGACGGCACCATCCGCGCCACCGCCGAACATGGCTATCTGGACGTGAAAACCCGCCCCGAGCGGCGCAATGCGGTGAAAATACTGCTGTTTCTGGATGTTGGCGGCTCGATGGGCCCGCATATCAAAATCGTCGAGGAGTTGTTTTCCGCCGCCCGCGCCGAATTCAAGCATATGGAATATTACTATTTCCATAACTGCCTGTACGAAGGCGTGTGGAAAGACAATGCGCGGCGCTGGAACCACCAGATCCCGACATGGGAGGTGCTGCGCACCTACGGGCCGGACTATAAATGTATCTTTGTTGGCGATGCCTCGATGTCGCCCTATGAAATCGCCTATCGCGGTGGGGCCAATGAACACTGGAACGAGGAAACAGGCGAAACATGGCTAAAGCGCGCGCGCGAACAATGGCCCGACAACCTGTGGATCAACCCGCTGCCGCAGGAACATTGGCAATATACCCATTCTATCGCGATGATCCGCGAGGTATTCGAGGACCGGATGGTGCCCATGACACTTGAGGGGATCACCCGCGGCATGAAGGCATTGACCTGACCCAAAAACCCGTCAAGGATACCCTTATGAAAAGCGGCCTGATAAACCTGTGGCAAAACCACAAACTACTGTTGCTGGCCTTTGTTCTGGCGGCAGGAATTACCATTATGTTCGCCGTGCGGCTGGTGGTTGTCACGGTCTATTTCAGCAATCCCGCCCACCAGAACCAGCCGCTTGAGGGCTGGATGACCCCGCGCTATGTTGCGCTGTCTTATGATCTGGGTGCGGATGAACTGGAACAGGTGCTGGGCATTGATCCAACCACGGTTTCCCGCGTCCATCTAAGAAATTTACTGAAAGATCAGGGGATTACCCTGCAAGAACTGCAATCCAGACTGGATGCCATCACAGCCCGCAAGGCCGCCGAATGACCGACCTGCTGCTGTCTCTGGTCGCGGATTATGGCGCGATAATGCTGTTTGTCACCACCTTCCTTAGTTGCCTTGCCATCCCCATGCCATCCTCCCTGATGATGCTGGCCGGTGGTGGGTTTGTCGCCAGTGGCGACCTTGGATTGGCCACGGCCGTTTCAGCCGCCTATCTGGGGGCAGTCGCGGGGGATCAAACCGGTTTTCAGGTCGGACGCAAAGCAGGCGCATGGCTGGCCCGTGCCCCCAAACGCAAGGCCCTGCTGGACAAGGCCAACGCCCTGACCACACGTTACGGCGGCCCCGGCGTGTTCCTGTCGCGATGGCTGTTCTCACCACTTGGCCCCTACGTCAACTTCGGCGGCGGCGCCACGGGGTATAACTGGGCCGGTTTCACCCTGTGGGGCGCCTTGGGCGAAGCCGTCTGGGTCACGCTCTACGTCAGCCTTGGCTATGTGTTTGCCGACCGCATCACCGAGGTCGCCGATATTCTGGGCAACGCCAGCGGCTTCCTTGCAGCAGGCGCCGTCACCATCGGCCTTGGCTTTTGGCTGCGCGGGGCCGCGAAACAGGCGAAATCCGAAAAGCAGGATTAGTGGTTTATCCCTCGCGTTAAGACGGGGTTAATCCGACTGCATTTGCTCCCACTCGTAATCGGCCCCTTCGGTAAAGCTTAGCCCAAGCGACGTCATGCAGGTGTCCTGATACTTTTCCCCCGGATAGACGCTCAGGATTGTGACGCGCACTTTTGTGATATCCTGCCAGTCGGAAAAGGTGATCACCTGATCGCCAAATCGGTCTTTTAGCACGGTCGTAATCCGCAGCCCTGAATCCATTTCAATGCGGATTTTTCGGACTCTGGCATTTGAATAAAACGCCGTCTTCGATTTTTGATAGCCGTTGGCAATGGTCAGCGTTTTGACAAAGGCGCCACCATTGAGAATGGACAGCTCCAACCATTCACCAATGCCCGCACCCTTGGCGCCCTCGCACCACGCCAGCCTGTTGTTGGCCGCATTGAAAGCTTCGGCATTGCCGGGGCCATAGGTTGCTACTTTGGACGGCGGCAGGTTGGAACTGGAACAATATTTCACCGCCTCGACGCGATCGGTACCGTAATGATAGGTATCGCAATTCACAGCCTGCGCCGCCGTTGCCAACAGGCTACCCACCAGACCGGTTGCGATATTTCCAACTGTTTTATTGAAATTGAACGGCATCAGACTCTCCTCGTTATTGCGGGTCTAACTCAATCTCTTTTCGGTTGGGTTTGCAATGGCGCAGGTGGCGGGTTTTCCGTTGCCAAATGACTGTTCGGCCCCCATATATAAAAAATGCTTCGCCTGACCCCGATCCTGATTGCCATCCTTTACGCGCTTGTCATGTACCGTTTCTCGGTCTGGCGCACTTCGCGCGAGCTGGATGCAAAATCAACCGAGCTTGCCGATCTAAATCTGAAAAAACTGACCGACCAGATGGCAAAGTCGCTGGACCTGCCCCGCATTCGCGTCCACATCTACGAAATTGATCCCGTGAACGGATTGGCGGCACCGGACGGGCGTATCTTTATCACCCGTGGCTTTTACGATAAATACCGCGCGGGCGAAGTGACGGGGCCGGAAATGGCCAGCGTGATTGCGCATGAATTGGGCCACGTTGCCCTTGGCCATTCGCGCCGTCGGATGATTGATTTTTCCGGCCAAAACGCCCTGCGCACCGCGATGATCATGGTGTTCACCCGCTTTATCCCCGGCCTTGGCGTTTACATCGCCAATTTCCTGACCACTTTGTTGGCCGCCCGCCTGTCGCGGTCTGATGAGTACGAGGCCGATGCCTATGCCTCGGCCCTGTTAACCAAATCGGGGATCGGCACCGAAGCGCAGAAAACCCTGTTTCGCAAACTGGACGCGCTGACAAAATCCGGTGGCGGTAGCGCGCCAGCATGGCTGATGAGCCACCCGAAAACTGCCGAACGTATCAAGGCGATCGAAGCGATGGAAAAGCGCTGGAACCGCGCACCCTAACGCAAGATCGACAGCGGGTTGGCATAGTCATCCGTCCAGATCCTGCCACCATCGCCTTTCAGATCAATCCAGCGCGGATCAACACCCAGATCCCCCAGCGCCTCGGGCGTGCGTCCCATGATTACTACCACAGAATCCAGCGCCACTTTGCCGGCGGCTATATCCTGCCGGAAGGTCTGTATTTTTGCGACCAGCCCCAGTTTTTCGGCCGCCCGCGCCAATGGCACATCGACCTGATAGAACCGGTTCGAGACATGAAAGACCAGCAAACCGTCGGGGTTCAGGTGCTCCAGATAGATTTTGAATGCCTCGATTGTGGTCAAATGCACCGGAATTGAATCCGAACTATAGGCATCCAGCATCAGGATATCGTATCTGATATCCTGCCGTGCCAAAACCATGCGCGCATCCCCCAGATAGGTCGGAATGTCCGTGCCGCAGGCCGACATAAAGGTAAACAGTTTTTCGTTCCGGGCAAGCTCATCAACCATCTTGTCGATCTCGTAGTAATGCCATTTCTGCCCCGGCTGCCGATAGCACGAAAGCACACCGACCCCCAGACCGACAATGCCGATGTTTACGGCCTGCGCCCCCCGCTGCGAGCCGTAAATCTGCTGGATCGCTCCACCCATATCGTAATAGGCAATCGGGGCAGGCACCTTGGCCCCCAGATCGGTCAGGCGCTGCGCCCCGTGGATGGTTGAACCGTTGCTGTAAACCCGAAGCCCGCCCTGACTGACAATATTTCCAATGCCCTGATCATAGTCCGCCACATGGTGCAGCCCAAAGAAACTGCGGTCCATGAACAATTCGTTGCCCGGCAAAACCGCCCCGCCGATCCCGATAGAGGTCACAAGTCCCATGAATGTTGCAACTGTATTCTTGCGTAGGATCACAATGGCGGCCAGCGTTGCCAGCCCCATGCCCGAAACCATAGTCACGTAATTGAACGTCCCCGTCAGCGTCAGCCCAGCAATCGCCAGCGCAATCGCCGCGGCTCCGACCAGCAGCCCCTTGGCCAGTGTTCCGATCCGCAAGGGGGTGTTTTCCCCCAGTATCAGCAACGCCGCCAGCCCGATCGTGGCAATCCCTTCGTGCAGGCGGTTGAAAATAACCGGCGCAAGGATTGAATTGAACACCCCGCCCAAGGCACCGCCAACCGACATGGTCAGATAGAACATAGTCAGGTATGCGCCGTCCGGACGGCTTTCGAACAGTTTTTGATGGATAAATACCGCCGTCACAAAGAACCCCGCAATCAGCACCACCACCGAAGTCCAGCTAAGATGCGGATCGATCACCCCCGAAATAATCAGGGTCAGCGGCACGGCTGTCAGCAAAAAGATTATCCGCAATTTGCCAGTGGAAATCAGCGGGCGTTTTCGAAAGGTAACGACAAAGCTTAGCAAATACAGCGCCAGCGGGATCACCCACAACAGCGGCAAAGAACCTATGTCGGTTGTAATTTTGGTTGTGACCGCCAACATCAGCGAAGACGGAATAAACGCCACAAAACACCAATAGGCCAAAGTTCCAATCGTCGGTTTGCCACCGGCGGGGCCGGCCTGTGCAACCTTTTTCGGGGCTTGCCGGCCACTGACCGACAGGCCGGTCAGCATCAGCATACCCCCAAGCACCAAAAACCCGATGGCCCATCCCGTCCCGATCCCCGTGGCCCCGAACAATGGCTCGGCCACAAGCGGGAACGCCAGCAAGGACACCAGTGACCCCAGATTGCTGGCGCCGTAAAGAAAATAGGGGTCATCCGCCGAAGGCCCGCCGCTTTTGACATACCACGCCTGTATCAGCGGCGCATTGGCCGACAGGGCCGTAAACGGTAACCCCACCCCCAGCGCGAACAATATCAGCGTTTGCGTCACCGCAGACCGTTCGGCATCATAAACCCAGCCATCCGGTATGGCTAAAGGCAAAAACAGCAGCGCACAGACCCAGAAAACCGCATGGATCACGATCTGCATTTTAACCGGCACATGATTTGTCAAAAGATGCGCATACAGATAGCCCGCAATCAGGGCTGTCTGGAAAAACAGCATTGCGGTTGTCCACACCGCAGGGGTGCCACCAATATGGGGTAAAACAATTTTGGCAAACAGCGGCTGCACAAAAAACAACAACGATGCGCTTAGGAAAATCGTGGCTGTGAAAAGGGCCGGAATATAGCGTTTATATGTTGAACTTTTTGCCATTATTATTTTCAACCTTGGTGTTTGCTGCAAGACAATGACGGGAATATTTTTGGTTTAGCGTGTTGTACAGTGCGCCCCGTTCGGCCGCCCCATAGGCGAAAATAGTGCCGGAGGGTGTTTTTACTGTCAATCGAAACGGACCTGCACGCGGGTTATTTCCAATTATGGTTGCGAATTGGCAAATCTGGCCGGTTATGCCGCCAGCGCCTTACCAAATCGCGGCAATCGCGCCTTTTTCATCAGCTTGCGCATGTCCCAATCCTGCCCTGACAAATGCTCGGCTGTCTGGCGGACATTTTCGGCCACTTCCCCTACTACATCGGGGTTTTCAATGAACATTTCCCGCAACAACCCGTCTGGATCACGGCGGATCACCCCGTGGCTGGTCAGGCTGCGGGTGGGGAAATCTTTCAGGTTCATGGTTAGCAAAACATCGGCCTTGCCCGCGATGGCAGCGGCCAGAACGTGGGTGTCATTGGCATCAGGCAGGTATAGATCGGCTTCCAGTTCTGCCGGGAACACAACCTCGGCCTCCGGCCACCTTGCCCGCAACAAGGCAATCTCGCCGCGCGCGACATCTTCCTGCCCGTCACCAATCCGCGCCGCCGCCCGTGCCCATTCCTCCAGTATCCGCGCCGACCACAGCGGGGTGAACAGCCCGCCCCGCGCCACCCCCATCAGCACTTCGCGCATCACGGTCGGGTACAGCACACAGGCGTCGATCAATATCCGCATCAATCCAGCCGGAAAATCAGCGCCTTCAGATAGCCGCTTTGCGCCAGTTGCGGCAGCAACGGATGGTCCGCCCCCGCCCCGCCGGAATAAATCTGCATCCCGCGTCGCCCGCCACGGCCAATGCCGCGCGCTGACGAATTGCGAAACGCGTTCAAATCCGCCGCGTGCGAACAGGAACACAGGCCCAGATAGCCACCTTCGGCCACCAAAGGCGCCGCCAAACGTGCCACCCGTTCATAGGCCCGCAAGCCCGCGTGCAAGGCCGGTTTGGCGGGCGCAAACGCGGGGGGGTCACAGATCACCACGTCAAACAGCGCGCCTTCCTTGACCAGATCCTCCATCACCGCAAAGGCATCGCCCTTGCGCGTGTCAAACCGTGCCGTCTGCCCCATGGCCTCGGCCCCGGCCGTTGCCAGTTCCAGCGCAGGGGACGAGCTGTCAACCGCCAGCGCACTGGCCGCCCCACCGGCCAAAGCCGCCAATGAAAAGCCGCCAACGTGGGAAAACATATCCAGCACGCGGGCGTCTTTGCACAGGCGTTGTGCAAAGGCATGGTTCGGGCGCTGGTCATAAAACAGACCGGTTTTCTGTCCGCCCAGCAGGTCTGCCATATAGGTCGCGCCATTCATCGGCACCGCAATCGGCCCATCCAGCGCGCCGCGCAACAACAGGGTTTCCTCACTCAGCCCTTCCAGCGCGCGCGACCGGCCACTGGCGTTTTTCACGATGGTAGAAACGCCGGTGACATCGGCCACGGCCTCGGCCAGCATGTCCAGATG
>CAZIDQ010000003.1:38286-40353 GCA_964538015.1 uncultured Marinosulfonomonas sp. | reverse complement strand
GCCATATTCACCGCCACCAGTCCCAGCGGGCGGCGATCGTGATCTTCCAGCCGCGCCAATGTGCCGGCCTTTAGCGCTTTGGTGCGCCGGTCGGTAACGATTTCATCAATGAACACCCAAGGAAAGCCGTGGCGGATGGCGCGGGCTTCGGCTTTGGGTTTCAGGCGGACAACGGGGGCGGGGGTGGGGGCTGTTTGTGTCATGGCCCCCTGTTATAAAACATTTCAACGCGGCGATAGGGCTATTTTAACGCTCCAGCCGCGCCTTGCGCCCGCCGCGCCGTTGGACGGGGGCAGCTTCAGTCAGCCCATCGCGCAAAACCTGCGTCATCGGGTGGTCGGGGAATTCGTCGCCGTAATGCGCCAGCAACGCGGTTATCGCCGCCTTTGTATCGGCCCCCGCCATAACCCCCAGCGCCCAATCCAGAAAGATCGAGCGACATTCAGAGGCGTTTATCCCCTCAATCCGATAGCTTTCGCGGATCAACCCGCGCGGGTCCAGTTCAGTCATAGTCATTCGCGTTTCCTGTTACGCCCTGATTAATCCTGCGCATCCACAGGCAACAATCCATCCACGACCATATGGGACGCAGCAACGACAGTATCAAGCGCTTTGGCCGCTGCAGGCACGTTCTCGACCCCTAATTCGCGCAAAACAAAGGCCCGCGCGCCCTGCCCCAAGGCCTCCATATCCAGCGCCTGTTCGCTCAGCAATTTCGCGGTACCCCGCAGCCGCCACAGCATATCATAGGCCTGCTGCAAGGCCTGTCGCTGCTCGCCGGTCAGCCAGCCGATGCGTTTCCCCGCTGCCAGTTGTCCCACAATGTCCCGCGCGGTATCCCCTGCCAGCAGGGCCGCTGTTTCCGCCACCAACTCGATATCCTGCATCCGGCCTGCGCCCAGCTTGGCCTCCCATGCGTCACGGGCGGGTTTTGCTTCGGCCAGACGGGCGCGCATGTCGGCCACATCGGGCAACACGCGGGGCAGTTTGCCTTTGTCGGCCAGCAGGGTCGCGCGAAACGCCTCGATTTCCTCCCCCAGCGCCGCTTTCCCCGCCACAGATCGGGCGCGGGTCAGGGCCAGATGTTCCCATGTCCAGGCCTCGTCCTGCTGATAGGCCATGAAAGATTGCAAGGATGTCGCCACCGGCCCCTGCCGCCCTGACGGGCGCAGACGCATGTCGACCTCATAAAGCCGCCCCTCGGCCATCGGGGCGGACAAGGCCGTGACCAAAGCCTGCGTCAGCCGCGCATAATAGGGCCGCGCTTGCAGCGGGCGGCGTCCGTCGGAGGCCTCGACCCCGTCCGCATCATAGATCACGATCAAGTCAAGGTCGGATGTTGCGTTCAACTGCCCCGCCCCAAGCGACCCCATGCCCAGCACCATCGCCCCCCTGCCCGGCGGCGGACCGTGCTTTTTGGCGAAATGGTCCACCACGGGATGCCACAGCGCCGCCACGCTGGCCCCTGCCAGATCGGCATATTGCTGCCCCGCCTCCTGCGCACCTATCAACCCGCGCAGGTGATGCACGCCGATACGAAAATGCCATTCCTTCTTCCAGCGTCGTGCCGTGTCGAGCTTACCCTCGTAATCCTCTACGCCTGCCAGCTTCGTCGCCAGTTCCTGTTCCAGCGCCGCCCCGTCGGGCCAAGGTTCAAAGAACGACCCACCCAACACCGCATCCAGCACCTGCGAATTGCGCGACAGGTGGCGGGCCAGCGCGGGCGTGGTGGTGCAGATGTCGATGATCAGGTCGATCAATTGCGGATTTGCCTCAAACAGGGAAAACAGTTGGACACCGGCGGGCAGGCCGGACAGGAAACCGTCAAATTGCGCCAAAGCCTCGGCCGGATTAGCCGCCTTTTGCAGCCGCACCAGCAGATCGGGGCGCAGGCGCTCAAAAATTTCTACCGCGCGGGCGCTTCGTAGAGCCGGATAGCTGGACCAGCGGGCCATGATTTCCCCGGCCCCGTCGGGCAAATCTGGCGCGGGTTCAGGGCGCATGACCGTGGGGGCAAAGAAGCCCTCGGTCAGTTCATGCACCTCGGTCAGTTCCGACATCAGGCGG
>CAZIDQ010000003.1:35241-38186 GCA_964538015.1 uncultured Marinosulfonomonas sp. | reverse complement strand
AACAGGCAGATCAGGTCGATGTCCGAGGAATAGTTCAATTCCCCCGCCCCCATCTTGCCCATCGCCAGCACCACCATGCCGCCCGCTGTGGCCACGTCATCCGGCCCCATGCCGGGCAGTTTACCGCGCCTGATTTCCGCCGCCACCAGCGCCTTTAGCGACACATCTACTGCCAGATCAGCAAATTCCGTCAGGGTGCCGGTGACCTGTTCCAACGGCCATACGCCGCCCAGATCAGCCAATGCTGTCAGGGCCGCAATCCGCGCTTTGGCTTGGCGCAGCAGCGGCTTCAACTGGTCCAGCGGGGCTTGCTTCAGTGTTTCATACTGCGCCTGCAAAGCCGCCGTAGGATCATCAAACGCACCCAATAACCATTCGGCCTGCTGCGCCATTACCGCCGACAGATAGGGACTGCACCCTGCCGCCCCTTCAATCAGGTTTTGCAACGGTTTGGGGGCATCGGCAAACGCGGCCACCACCTCGGCACCGCGTTCGGGATTATGGGGAATCGGGGTGCGGGTTATCTGGGATGCGAAATTCATGTGGCAAGGATGGGGTGCGCGGCACATAGGGTCAACAGGGCAGTTCCGCCGCCGTGTCCTGACTAAAGATATTTCGCCACCCCTGCCCCGTTTCCCGCCAGATTGACGAGACATACATCACTTCCGGCACCTCACGGCCAACGCGCCTGAACTGGGCACGGTAAGCCAGTAACACCACACCCTCCCCCAAAACCAGCAAGCGCGCGTCATCCAGCGCGTATTCGGCCACCGTCGGGCCAGCATCCAATTGCCCGACATGACCTGCCTTGTCCGAGAACCCCGTGGCATACACCCCCAGAAACCCGTCTTCCAACATACGCGAATCCACGCCCTCGTCCCCTGTGACCAGCGCTTGCCACACGGTTTTCTCTAACGCCAGAAACGTATCCAGATCATATTTTTGCATCCCTTTCGCCTCCTCTTGCGCTTGACCTTTGTTACACCAATACTCGACCCCGCAAACAGGAGAGATGAAAATGAGCAAAAGCCTGAAACGTGTGATCCGCGCGCTGGACGCGGCGGGGATAGACACAACGCCTGTCGAAATGAGCGAAGGCGCCCGCACGGCGCAAGCGGCGGCGGATGCCGTGGGATGTGCGCTGGACCAGATCGCCAAATCCATCATCTTTCGCGGGGAAACCACGGGGAAAGCGGTGTTGTTCATCACCGCTGGCGGCAATCAGGTCTGCACCGATGCAGCCAGCAAAGTTGCTGGCGAGCCTTTGGGCAAGGCCGATGCGGGTCTGATCCGCAGCCAGACCGGCTTTGCCATCGGCGGGGTATCTCCTGTCGGGCACTTGTCCCCAATCCGAGCGTTTTTCGACCCCAAACTGCTGGAATTTGACACTGTTTGGGCTGCCGCAGGCACCCCGCGTCATGTTTTGCCGATAAATCCAGCCGATTTGCAGCGGATTTCAAACGCGCAAGCCATTGATTTTACGTCCTAATTGAAATTAATGTAAAAAGCTTTCACATCTACCCTTGCAAGACGCATTACAAATGCCAATCTTGGTAATGTGAAAGGCATTCACATACAAACCGAAACCCTAACAAACGGAGACCCAAATGAGCACTGTCGCAACATGGCCATCACAGGCCGAAACATGGCTGGATGAGCGCGGCAAACCCGCATGGATCATCGCCATGGTCCTTGGATTTATCTTCTTTTGGCCTGTTGGCCTCGCCCTTCTGTTTTATATGATCTGGAGCAAACGCATGTTCAAAGGTTCTTGCCGTCATTCCCGTCGCCGCATGGAACGCCACCACGCCTATCAATCCTCTGGCAACTCGGCGTTTGACGCCTACAAGACCGACACCCTGCGCCGTCTGGAAGAAGAGCAGGTCAATTTCGAGGCTTTCCTTGAGCGGCTGCGTGACGCCAAAGACAAGTCGGAATTTGACGACTTTATGGAGGAGCGCGCCCGCAAGGCCAGAGAAGTAGACGAGCCTGTCGACGCCTGAATAACGCTAAAGCGGCCCCCCCTCGGGGCCGCCTTAACCGCTTTTTCCAAAAGGGGTTGGCGCAATGCCCCGCCGTTGTTATCTTAAATTTGAGTAAAAACATCGGACCAGTATTAACCAGATGCGCCACAGCCTTCCCATAGCCCCGCAGTTTTACGTGACTGCCCCCCAGCCCTGCCCCTATCTGGACGGGCGGATGGAGCGCAAATTGTTCACGGCGCTGCAAGGGGAATTTGCCGCAAAACTGAACGATGCGCTGTCCAAACAGGGGTTCCGGCGATCGCAAAATGTGCTCTATCGCCCATCCTGTGCCGATTGTTCCGCCTGCTTTTCCGCCCGCATTCGGGTGGCCGATTTCACCCCCACCCGCAGCCAGCGCCGTGTTTTGAAAAAGAACGCCGAATTACAGCGTAACGCCATGTCCCCCTGGGCGACCGAGGATCAGTACAATCTGTTTCGCCGGTATCTGGAACATCGCCACGCAGATGGCGGCATGGCCGATATGGATATTTTCGAATTCGCCGCGATGATCGAGGAAACCCCGATCAAAAGCCGGGTGATCGAATACACCACCCCGACGGATGACGGCACCCGCGATCTGGCGGCAGTATCCCTGACCGATGTGTTCGATGACGGGATCAGCATGGTTTATTCGTTTTTCGAGCCCGAGTTGACCAAAAACAGCCTTGGGACCTATTTGATCCTTGATCATATCGACATCGCCCGCGGGGCCGGCCTGCCCTATGTCTATCTGGGCTATTGGGTGCCGGGCAGCCCCAAGATGGCCTATAAGGCGGGGTTCAAGGCGCTCGAAATTTATCGCAACGGTGAATGGATACTGCTAGAGGATCCGGCCAGTTTTGATGCCGATACGCATCCCTTGTCGGTTGATCCAATTGCCGAGCAAGTGGCAAAAATCACGCTGCCCGATATTTTGCCAAC
>CAZIDQ010000003.1:14358-35141 GCA_964538015.1 uncultured Marinosulfonomonas sp. | reverse complement strand
TTGATCCAATTGCCGAGCAAGTGGCAAAAATCACGCTGCCCGATATTTTGCCAACCCAAAAAGACTAAGCGAAAAAAGCCCGCATCGCAGCGGGCTTTTTCATGTCTATGGCCTTATGAAACCCTAGTTCGCAAACAGGTTCGGCAGGATGGTAACCACACTGGGGAAGCTCCACAACAGTGCCAGCCCCGCCACCTGAATCAACACGAACGGAATGATGCCGCGGTAGATATGGCCGGTGGTCACGCTGGGTGGTGCCACCCCGCGCAAGTAAAACAGCGCAAAGCCGAACGGCGGTGTCAGGAAACTGGTTTGCAGGTTCACCGCGATCATGATCGTTACCCATTTCGGATCGAACGTGCCGCCATAAATCACCGGCCCGACGATCGGGATCACGATGTAGATGATCTCAAGGAAATCCAGCACAAATCCAAGGAAGAACAGCACGACCATGACGATCAGGAACACCTTCATCTCGTTGTCGAAACTTTTCAGGAAGTCCTGAATATATTCCTCGCCGCCAAATGAAATCACCACAAGGTTCAGCAATTGAGAGCCGATCAGGATGGTGAACACCATGCTGGTCACCTTGGCCGTTTCACGAACAATCGGGGTTAGAACCGCCCCTTTGTATAGCACGACACAGCCATAAAGGATGCCGAACATCGCAAACAGATAGGCGCCTTTGGCGACGATAAACGCCAGAATATCCTCGAAGGGAACGGTGCTGCGGTTCATCCGCAGATCAAAGTTAACCCCGACAAGGATCATGATGAGGATCGCGAACGTCGCCATCAGGATAATCCGTCCGGTGCCACCCTGATCCTGCAATTTGCGATAGGCCGCCAGCAGGATTGCCCCGCCCGCCCCCAGCGCCGCCGCCGGTGTCGGATTGGTAATGCCGCCCAGAATCGAGCCAAGCACCGCGATGATCAGCACCAGCGGCGGGAACACCACCGCCAACAGTTCATTGCGCCCCAACCGGATGGCCGCATGGTAAACGCCATAGAACGTCAGCAATGCCGGAATCAGCAGATAGATTGTTGTCCAACCCGGTGTGCTTAGCGGTGTGATCAGCGCTATATCGGCGAGAAACGCCAGCACCACACCCGCCAGTCCGACCAAAATCGGACGCGGGTCCGCGGAGGGGGCGATGCCACGGGCAAACACAAGGATCAACGCCATGAAGGTAAAGAAAATCGCGATGCCCGAGCCAATCGGGGATGCCGCCAAGATTTTGGCTTTGGTGGCTGCAACCAGCTCTTCTTGGGTCAGTTTGTGGCTCTCTTGAGCGCCGCCGGCCGCGTCGATTGCTGCCTGTTGGGCCACTGCCGTATCCCATTTTTCCTGCCCGTGCAGATCAATGATCGCAGCCTGACATTGCGCCGATACATTGGTGCGCAGCGATGTGGCAGCGGTTGCGTCGGAATAGCTGTCGACGATAATCGCTTGTGATCCGACCACGCCGAAACTGCCCATCATGAACATACCACCGATCAACACCGCAGGCGCCAGCAGAAACCACGTCAACGCGCCGTTGCGGCCGATCTTTTCGCCGCTGGTTTCCATTGCGGGCACCGGCGGTGCCTTGTGCGGTTTCACCAGCGCATAGCCAAAGGCATAGAGGCCATAAAGAAACGCCAGCATGATCCCCGGCAGGATCGCCGCTTGAAACAATGTGCCGACAGAAACCACAGCCGCTTCGCCCAGATAGGTCAGGGCATCGGAACAGCCGACCAGTTGTGCGCGCTGTTCTTGTGCGGCGGAATACAGATCGCCCGCCAATGTGCCCAGCAGCACGATCACGATCGAGGGCGGAATGATCTGCCCCAATGTGCCCGAGGCCGCAATTACACCGGTGGCCAATTCGGGAGAATAGTTGTGTTTCAACATAGTCGGCAGGGAAAGCAGCCCCATCGTCACCACAGTGGCGCCAACAATCCCGGTCGAGGCCGCCAGAAACGCGCCAACAACCACAACCGAAACGGCCAAGCCGCCGGGTAGCGGACCAAATACGCGGGCCATGGTGGTCAACAAATCATTGGCGATTTTCGAGCGTTCCAGCGTGATCCCCATCAACACAAACATCAGCACAGCCAGCAGCGTTTCAATTGACGCCCCCGCCAGAACCCGTTCGTTCATCCGGTTAACGATGAAACTGATATTGGTGTTCATCGCGTGTTCCCAGCCGCGTTCAAACACTGGCTGCGCGATACGCGGCAGATCGGGGTTTCGGAACACCGATATCTTGTCCGGGTTTATCCCCGAAGACACCAGCGCATTGAACGCATCGCTGGAGGTGTCAATCGCGTTGTGGATCAGCAAACCGGCGCTATCCAGCCCGGCGATGATCGAAAACGATATAACAGCCGACCCGCCAATGGCAAACGCCACCGGAAAGCCGGAAAGGATTCCGCCAAACAGGGACAGAAAGATGATGATCAGGCCAATCTCGACGCCATCAAGTCCGAATAACATAGTCTCTACCCCAGTAAATTAGTGTGTGCCTTCATAGGCTTCTTCGCCTTCGCCAAGGCTGTCTTTGTTCAGATATTTGCCCTCGGATTCCGGCCCTTCCTTGCGCTCCAGATACGAGCGGTAGAAGAAGGCAATCGCCTGCAGGAACACCAGCGCCGAATAGGAGATCAGCAGGATTTTGAACATGAAATAGGCGTTAAACCCGTTGGGCGAAAAACCGATGGTTTCGACGCTCCAGCGCACGGCGCGGGATTTCAGCATCAACCGCTCCAATGTGTCGGACGCCGAAACCGGCGGGTTGATCAGGTTGCGCCACATAAAATACCAGCCATACATCCAGACCAGAACCGCCGTGGGCATCATGAAAAAGATCGAACCGAACATATCAATTGCACGTTTGGTGCGGAATTTGACCTTGGAATAGACCAGATCCACCCGCACATGCCCGCCCTGCACAAAGGTGTAGGTGGCACAGAGCGCAACAATCAACGCGTTATGGAATTTCAGGCTTTCGGCCCACCAGCTGACGTCCTTGGTCAGGGGGGCCCCAAAGGCCAGTGTAATTTCGGCAGCGGTAAAAATCCGCTGCATAAAGACGATGACGATCTGTTGCAGCACCATCAGCAGACCGGCCCAGGCAAAGAAACGCCCGATGGTATTGGCAAACCCTTCCAGTGCGCGCACCACGCCCCACATGAAATTATTCCGCCAGATGCCGTATGCCGTCATCATCAGGAAGGCGGTGAAGATCACAAAGAACAGTTCGCGCGAGCCGCCATAGTAGATAAACCGCATCAGCGCCTGTTTGTCTTCGGCCCCGTCAAACCCGCCAATCCAGCTTAGCCACAGTGACGGGTGCGATACCGCATAACCAAAGTTGTAAAAGGACTCGAGTATATTGCCAAAGAACCACTGAAGCGGTCCCGTGGTCTCGAATTTATCCAGACAGGATATGGTGTCTTCGGCGGATGCGCTGAAAAAGCCCGAGCAGGCGATATCATCAGTCATAAAATTTGGTCCCCAGAAATCCAATACAGGCCACCGCCCCCGGCAACCGACAGGATCACCCGCCCCCTTGCGTTTTCACGCAAAGGGACAGGCAGTTTTATAAGTTAATTAAGGGGGTTAGCCCATTACACGGTCACGCTGGGTGCGGTAGGTGCCTTCACCCACAGTCAACCAGCCGGACGATGCTGCCATCGACGCTGTGTAATCGTCATAGATTTCCTTGAACAGTTCGTCGCCCATGAATTCGTCATAGACTTTGCGCGTGCCTTCAGCAAAGGCATCCCAAACGCTGTCAGGGAATTCCAGAACTTTAACGCCACCGGCTTTCAGACGCTCAAGCGCGGAGCCGTTGTTCATCAGGAACTGTGCCAGCGACCAAGAGTTGGTGAAGGCCGAAGCGGCTTCGATCATCTTCTGGTGTGCAGGGCTCAGGCTGTTGAACACGTCAAGGTTTGTCGCCAACGACAGACCGGCGCCCGGCTCGTGGAAGCCAGCTGTATAGAAGAACTTGGTGATTTCCTGGAAACCGGCTTTTTCATCAGCCCATGGGCCGATCCACTCGGTGCCGTCAATCGCACCGGATGCCAGCGCCTGATACACTTCGGAACCCGGCAGGTTCTGAACAGATGCACCAAGGTGACCCAGGGCTTTGCCGCCCAGACCGGGCATACGGAATTTCAGGCCGTTGAAATCTTCTGGACCGTTGATTTCCTTGCGGAACCAACCACCTGCCTGCGCACCGGTGTTACCGGCCAGGAAGGATTTCAGACCAAAGATTTCACCCAGCTTGTCGTGCGATGCACGGCCGTTGCCATGGTAATACCAGTTGTGCAGTTCCTGCGCGGTCATACCCATCGGGATCGATGTGAAGAACGCGAAACCGGGATGCTGGCTGACGAAGTAATAGTCAGCAGCGTGATACATGTCGGCCTGACCGGATGTAACAGCGTCGAATACTTCGAACGCGCCAACCAGTTCGCCTGCGGCTTTGATTTCGATTTCAAGGCTGCCATCGGACATTGCGTTGATGGTGTCGGCTGTGTGCTGTGCAGCGTCAAACACACCGGCAAGGCCACGGCCCCATGCGGTGACCATAGTCAGTTTGCGTTTGCCTTGGGCGTATGCCGGTGCAGCCAGTGTCGATGCGGCTGCGGCGGTGCCGCCAAGTGCAGAAGTTCTCAAAAATGAGCGACGATCCATAAAGTTACTCCTCCCATAGAGTTTGTCGAATATTGCCCGTCATGAATGCGGGCTGATCGTTTCAGGTGGCGAAAGCCTAACGGCTGGCACGGGGGGATGGAATACCAACTATTGCGTAGAGAACACGATTCTGCGGGTTTTAAAGGCGCAAATTTCCCTGTTTGACCGCAAACGGCAATGAATTGACGCCCCTGCCATGGTTGTCCATTCTGTGATTCGGGCTTCCCCAAGGGCAAGAATCAGCAAAAGGCGGTAAATGCGGGCGGATGAAAAACAGGTTCTGGCTTAGTTACGGGCAAAAGGTATTTTTGCTGGCCACCCTGCCGTTGTTGCTGGCGGCGGGGGCGATTGCCGTGTTGGTTGCAGCCCAGTCCCGCCAAACCGCGCAACAGGAAATCCGTGTGTTGCAGGATGAATTGATCACCGCCAAACGCGCCGAATTAAAGAACTATCTGTCACTGGCGCGCACCGCCTTTATCAACATCTATGGCCGCGCCCTGCCCGATGACGAGGACGCCAAATTGCAGGCGACGCAAACCCTGTCGGCGATGCTGTATGGGCAGGACGGCTATTTCTTTGTCTATGATTATGACGGTAACAATCTGGTCAGCCCGCGCCGCACCGAACTGATTGGCAAAAACTGGCAGGGTATGGCGGGGCCGGACGGGCAGATGGTGGTGGACCAGATGATCAAAATCGCCCGTCAGGGTGGCGGTTATATGACTTATGACTGGCCCAAACCGTCGACCGGCAAAACCGAACGCATGGTGTCTTATGTTGCCGGCTTGCAGGACTGGCGCTGGGTAATCGGCACCGGCGTCTTTATTGACGATGTGCTGGCCACAATCGCCTCGGAGCAGGCCGAGGTAAAGGGCCGCGTACAGCGCACCTTTATATACATCGGTGCGATCACTCTTGGGGCGCTGCTGTTGGTGTTCTTGTCAGGCATGTTCCTGAACCTGCGCGAACGCCGTCTGGCCGACGCCAAGCTAAAGGGGCTGACCCAGCGGGTTCTGGACACGCAAGAAGAAGAACGTGGGCGGGTTGCGCGCGAATTGCATGACAGCATCAGCCAGATCCTTGTCGGGGTGCGCTATGCGCTGGAACTGGCACGCAAACGGGTCCAGACGGGGGACGCGCGCGCCGATGAAAATCTGGGCAAGGGCATCGACAGTCTGAACAGTGCCATTCAGGAGGTGCGGCGCATTTCCCATGATCTGCGCCCCGGCGTGCTGGATGATCTGGGGCTTGGCCCTGCCCTGCAGGCGCTGACACAGGAATTCAGCCAGCGCACGGGGATCAAAACCGAACTGGAAACCGTGGTGTTTCGCAACCGGCTGGATCCTGAGTCCAAAATCGCCCTGTTTCGCATCGCCCAAGAAGCCCTGACCAACATCGAACGCCACGCCGGCGCAACCGAGGTTTCGATCAAACTGTTCGGTCACAAAAAGGGTGCAACACTGCAAATCAGCGACAACGGGCGTGGCATTGACAACAACACGCCAACCGCAGCCCAAGGTGGCCTTGGCCTGCGCAATATGCAAGAACGGGTCGAGCAACTGGACGGAACCCTGCACATGACCAGCACCAAAAACGGCACCGTGATCGAGGCCAGAGTACCCCTGACCCACCTTCTGCCGCCCGAAGAAAACCAAGGATAACCAGATGAGCCGTGCCACACGCGTTGTAATTGTCGACGACCACCCGATGGTTACCGAAGGGATCGAGGCGATTCTTGAAACCTATGACGACATCAACGTGGTCGGCACCCTGAACAACGGACAGGCAATCATTGATCAGGTGGACAATCTGGCCCCCGATGTGATCCTGCTGGATTTGAACATGCCCGATATGAACGGGCTGTCGACCACTGAAATCCTGCTGGAAAAACACCCCGACACCCGCGTGCTGATCCTGTCGATGCACGACACACCGGAATACATCCAGACCGCCCTTAGCCACGGGGCCAAGGGTTATATTCTAAAGGATGTTCCAACCGAGGAAATCAAACGCGCGATTGATATGGTGATGGCGGGGCAGCAATATCTTTGTATCGGGGCAAGCACCGCATTGGCCCCCAAAACCCACGATGGCCGCGAAACCCTGACCAGCCGCGAACAAACCATTCTGTTGCAACTGGCGCAGGGAAACTCCAACAAACAGGTCGCCGCCACACTGGATATTTCAGTGCGCACGGTGGAAACCCACCGCAAGAATATCAAACGCAAACTGGGCATATCCACCACCGCCGGATTAACCCGCTACGCACTGGAACACGGGGTGTTGCAGGGCACGGGCGGGTTATGAAAGAAACCACCCTGCCAGCAAAACCCGACGCGGTTTCCCCCGCTGGGGCCGACATCCGGTTCATTATGGACGGCACCACGGGCAACATGATCCACAGCACCGTAAAACCCGGCCAGATCAACCGCGCCACCATCCACGCCACTGTATCTGAATTCTGGTATGTCCTTGAAGGCGCGGGACAAATCTGGCGCAAGGATGATAACGGCGAGAAGATCGTTGATCTGGCTGCCGGAACCGCGATCGACATTCCCGTTGGAACGGCCTTTCAATACCGGTGCAACGGCTTTGAGGCGTTAAAATTCATATGCATCACTATGCCCGCATGGCCGGGTGATAATGAGGCCACTCATCTTGAGGGAATATGGGCCCCAAGCGTATGATTTATTGCGATACCGCCGGATGCTCGTTTTTGGCGTGACGTTCCATCAGCCGTTTCTGACGCCTGTCGTCAGGAATGATACGGACAGGTTTGCAACGGTAATCCAGCCGTGCCACTTCGGGCAGAATATCAAAGATTTCCTCGACCGCCTCTTGTGGCAGGGCATTCAGGGCAAGCTCACCTGTATAAAGGCTTTCGGTCGGGGTACCTTCTGCGAAGACCACCTGATGATCGTCAAACAGCAGGTGAAAATACTCCACCTCGGGAATATCCATATCCACGCATATGCCCGGCAACGCGGCCAGTTTGATGGCCGACACCAGCACCTCTTGTTGTCCGAACATCCGTTGCACCACCGGCGAAGACACCAGCATCCGGTGTTGTCGCGACACCCGCAAATCCCGTGTGGGCAACCCGCCGCCAAGGGATCCGGCTGTTATCAGGACCGGTCGTAAATTGGGATGTTGCGCCAGTTCTTTGCCATTGATTTTCCGGCTCAGAACCAACCGCAGCTTTCGCGGGCCTGCGTCCATAGTCTTGACCATCATTCCGGCGCGCAGATCCTCGACCTTGACTTGGCCGCGGGTGGTTCGGATACGTGTGCCCCGTGCAAAACAGGTCACATCCGAATAGTTCCAGCCGACCGTATGGTTCTGGTAACTCCCCAGTGTCGCCCCCACCGTAAACGCCGACCCGGGTGCCGGTACAAAATACCACGATCCACCGGTGTTAAAGAAATAGAACGTTTCGACATGGGCATTGCCGCCGGTATCGGTAAAGGAGATGTTGATCGCATAGGGGCTGCCGGTGGTCCCTCCGAACGCACCGCCATCAATGCTGATGGTTTCATCGCCGTCCCCCGACCCTTGATAGGCTGAATCATTGTCATCCAGAACCGCCGTATACGAGGTGTTGTAAACCGCGTTATACCCCGTCCCTGACCACCTGAAGGCTGTGACCGTATACTGTGCCATTTATCACCTGTGCCTTTTCTTGTCCGATGCCCCCGATTGCAAATTCTCCCGGTCCCGGGACAACGCCCTGAACAAGGATTGCGTCCCTTCCCTCGTCAGTTTGTAGGCCACCGCATTTCTGCCCAGTTCCTGACCGGTGAAATGCCTTTCTTGCGATGTGAGCGTGACACTGTGTTTTTGCGCCAACCGCTTTGAAAAATCCGTATTCTTTTTGCCCATCTGCATCTCGCCATGCCTGAATGGTGTTTGATGGCCATAATCCTTTGGCCGTTTCCCGTATTGATCGAACAATAGTACATCCAGACGCCCAACGGTAGTGTTTGTTGTTTTTTAACCAATGGGCCGATGCTTTTTGAGGCTTTGCGGCCTCACCCCCTTGCGAATACGCACTTACCGGCATTTTCAGGCAACTTCCCGCAAGATAATTCCAAAATGACCCCGCTCTGCGACACTTTTCCTACAAATTGCCGTTGACGCCCCTTTGCAGCACTCCTAAAGTCCCGCCACAAACTAAAGGAGCCTTGGACATGAACGTCCTATCTGTGATTGTGGGAAATATGCGCATGGGTCTGTAAAGACTACCATATCGGTATCCCATGCGCCCCCGAAGATCGGGGGTTTTTTTATGGTCAAAGGCAAAATGTAAAGCGGAGTAGAAAAGATGACACGTCAAATGAGCGGCGCGAAAATGATAATCCAGGCCTTGAAGGATCAGGGCGTGGACGTCGTGTTCGGATATCCGGGCGGGGCCGTGCTACCGATTTATGACGAAATCTTTCTACAAAACGATATTCGCCACATTCTGGTGCGCCACGAACAGGCCGCGGTTCACGCCGCCGAGGGCTACGCGCGCTCGACCGGCAAACCCGGCGTTGTTTTGGTCACCTCCGGCCCCGGCGCAACCAACGCGGTCACCGGCATGACCGACGCGCTGCTGGACAGCATCCCGCTGGTGATCCTGACCGGTCAGGTGCCCACCTTCATGATCGGCAATGATGCCTTTCAAGAGGCCGACACCGTGGGCATCACCCGCCCCTGCACCAAGCACAACTGGCTGGTAAGGGACACCGACAAGCTGGCCGAGATCATCCACGAAGGGTTCCACATCGCTACCTCGGGCCGTCCCGGCCCTGTGTTGATCGATGTTCCCAAGGACGTGCAATTTGCCGATGGCACCTATGTGCCGCCCAAAAAGGTGGACACATCGCGCTATCAGCCGCAAATCAAGGGCGACATTGACGCGATCACGGCATTGGTCGAGCTGATGGAACAGGCCGAACGTCCGATCCTTTATACCGGCGGTGGCGTGATCAATTCCGGCCCCGCCGCCAGCCAGTTGCTGCGCGAACTGGCCGATGCCAGCGGCATTCCGGTGACATCCACATTGATGGGTCTGGGTGCCTACCCTGCGTCAGGCAAAAACTGGCTGGGCATGTTGGGCATGCACGGGTTGTACGAGGCCAATCTGGCGATGCACGGCTGTGATCTGATGATCTGTGTCGGCGCACGGTTTGATGACCGCATCACCGGACGGGTCGAGGATTTCAGCCCCCATTCAAAAAAGGCGCATATCGACATTGATCCATCATCGATCAACAAGGTGGTGCATACCGACGTCCCGATCATCGGCGATATCGGCCATGTTTTGGAAGATCTGCTGAAAATCTGGAAATCCCGTGGCCGCAAGGTGAACAAACCGGCGATCAGCAAATGGTGGAAACAGATTGATGAATGGCGCGCGGTGGACTGTCTGGCCTATAAACAGGAAGGCAAAATCATCAAGCCGCAATACGCATTGGAACGGCTGGAAGCGCTGACCAAAGGCATGGATCGCTATATCACCACCGAAGTGGGCCAGCACCAGATGTGGGCGGCGCAGTTCCTTGGCTTTGATGAGCCTAACCGGCTGATGACCTCGGGCGGTTTGGGCACAATGGGCTATGGCCATCCGTCATCCTTGGGCGTGCAACTGGCGCATCCTGACGCGCTGGTGATCAACATTTCCGGCGAAGGGTCATGGCTGATGAACATGCAGGAAATGGGCACCGCGGTGCAGTACCGCCTGCCCGCCAAACAGTTCATCCTGAACAATGAACGGCTGGGCATGGTGCGCCAATGGCAGGAATTGCTGCACGGCGAACGCTACTCGGCCACGTGGCAAGAGGCCCTGCCCGACTTCGTCAAACTGGCCGAAGCATTCGGCGCTAAAGGCATCCGTGTGAGCGACCCCGCCGATCTGGACGATGCGATCATGGAGATGCTCAATCACGACGGGCCGGTTATTTTCGATTGTCTGGTGGAAAAACACGAAAACTGCTTCCCGATGATCCCGTCGGGGGCACCGCATAATGAAATGCTGATGGGCAATGCCGAAACCCAAGGGGTTATTGGCAGCACCGGCGCGGTTCTGGTTTAAGAAAGGTCTACAAATGTCTGCTCTAAATATCAAAAAAGGATCATCGGCCAAATCGGCCTACGACCTGAAAAACCCCAACGCCGATGTAAACGAGGCCCACACCCTGACCGTCACCGTCGACAATGAGGCCGGTGTTCTGGCCCGTGTGATCGGTCTGTTTTCGGGGCGCGGTTACAACATCGAAAGCCTAACCGTGGCCGAGATCAACGAGGAATACCATACCTCGCGCATTACCATCGTCACCACCGGAACCCCGCAGGTGATTGAACAGATCAAGGCACAGCTGGGCCGCATTGTGCCCGTCCATTCGGTGCATGACCTAACGGTAGAAGGCCCCTATCTGGAACGCGAACTGGCCTTGTTCAAAGTAACAGGCACCGGCGACAAACGGGTCGAAGCCCTGCGTCTGGCCGATATCTTCCGCGCCAATGTGGTGGACAGCACGCTGGAAAGCTTTGTGTTTGAAATGACCGGCACCAGCGAAAAAATCGACGCCTTTGCCGACCTGATGCGCCCGCTGGGTTTGACCGAAACCGCCCGTACCGGTGTGGCGGCAATTTCGCGCGGGGCGTAACCCGAAAAGCAAAAGAAAGAGGCCCCGTTGAAGGCACTGGGGTACAGGGGCCTCTTTCACATTCCCCGAACTTTGGGAGATCCGGGAAACTTAACGGTTAACGCCGAAAGAGGAGCTTGGGGTCACAAGGACATCCGGCGTTAATCGAAAGACGTTTTAGCCTTCGGTCGGCAACATGCCTGCATCCGTGGCAACCTTCATTTCATCCGCATCCACGGCACCATCCGAATTGGTGTCGATTGCGGTGAAATTTTCCTCGGTCATTGCCGGATAAGCCGCCAGAAGCTCGTTATACGACAAAAGGCCGTCACCATCCGCATCGATTTCGCTTTGGGCGCTCACGGCTGTTGCTGCGATTGTCAGAGCGATTGCGGTGGCTGTATATGTTACGATCTTTTTCATTTTACTCTCCTTAGGGCTTTATACCCGTTGCGTCTGAAGGTGCGTTGTTGCGCCTTCACCCAACAAGAGGATGAAAACTGCGGTTTATTCCGCGCCTTTGCCGGTTTGCGCCAAACACCGCCAAACACGCAAACCCCTGCCGACGCCAAAACGCCATTCCTGCGGGAAGCCGCCCAAAAAGCCCCCTAGCCGCCAACCGGCGGCAATCCCCCAGGTTGTTCTACGCGGTGGGCATCACCAGATTGCAGGATATGAAACAGGAGGCAAAAATGACGAACGCGACGCATACCATAACCGATCTAATACCCGCCCTGACACGGCTGGCACGCATTCTGGCCCCGACACCAGACATGGCCGAGGACATGGCCCAAGAAGCCCTGCTGCGCGTCTGGGCGCGCTTGAAAAGAGGCGGGGAAATCGAAGATCTGCGCCCCTATCTGATGACAACCCTGCGCAACGCCAGCACCAGACCCCCACAACAGGATCAGGAGCTAACCGAACACAATACCCCCAGCCACCCCGCCGAAGTCTGGAGCCGCTTTGCCTGCGGCGACGTCAACAACGCGATTACCCGCCTGCCCGATGATCAGGCAGACCTGCTGCGTATGGCCGCGCTGCACGGCAACAGTTACGCCGAAATCGCCAAAGCGTTCGATCTGCCGATCGGCACCGTTATGTCGCGCATTTCCCGCGCCCGCGCCCAGTTACGCGCCGATCTGAACCTGCCAAAATCGCGGGCGGTGGAAACCCTGCTTCAGGATATGGCATCCTGACACAGGTCAGGCGGATTTGCGCAGTTCCAGATCGTTGTGGATCGGCAGTACCTTGGCAGGGGGTTTTGCAACGGCTTCCAGCCTTTTGGTGGGAATAGCCGGCATGCTCAGGACTGCGTATTTGCGGCCATCACCGGGATTGAAATAGGGTTCGCCAATCCGATTTGCCTTATAACCCAGTTGGCGCAAGGCGCGCATCAGGGAAATGGGTGACAAGGACATCAACTCGCTGCCGCCACCCTGATTTGCCAGTTTAACCAATCCGTTAACGATTAAAGACAGGCATTCGCTACGTTCGGCGTGGCCGGTCAGATCATCCGAGATAACCAGACGTGTGCATTCCCAAACCTTGGGCGTTTTGATTTCTTTGTCCAGAACTCCGTCCGGAATATCGGCCAGTTTCCCATTTACCGCATCCTTGAGCATATAGGTGTATTCCCCCCAAGACGAGGTCGTCGGCATAACCCTAGATCCGCCAACCACTTTGCCGTCTTTCAACACAAGCGAATAATAAGCGAGGGGGTTGTCGTACTGGTCCATCTCGAACGATTCATTGTGCGGGATATCCCAGCCCAATGTGTCGACAAAGAAATGCTTGCGCAATGCCAGGTAGTCAAAGAAAGCCGTGCCGTGTTCATGCAGCTCCGACAAGTTGAAGATGACGTTTTTCATTTTTATTCTCCTTTATGGAGAATTAATTAGAACTTGATCTTACTATTTTGTTAACAGTAATTCGACAAATCGACTTTTTTTATTGATTGTAATCGAATTCAGATCAATCCGTACTCCAACGCCTTGGCGGCAGCCTGTGCGCTATTCTTGGCTTTCAGCTTGATTTTAGCATTCTTCAGCCGCTGTTTGACCGCCCCCTGGGACACCCCCAATTCGACCGCCATCTGTTTCAGCAACAAGCCATTCTTGACCATTGCCAGAACTTCCTTTTCGGCATTGGTCAGGTTGGTTGGTGGCTTTGTTTCGACATGCAAGCGCAGGATTTCTTCGGACAGCTGATGGATCTCTTCATCGGTAAATTCACGGTCCGAGCGGGCGAAAGTCCCAAAACTTCGCTGCCCGGTCTGGTCATTATCGACACAGGAAACGGCCACGCCATACTTAAGGGAGAACGTAGACGCCAGCCGCAAGATTTCGCGCGGGTCTTCAATATCAATCGCACTCCAGCGCACTGCACCGGTATGGGTATAGACCCACTTCATCAAAGGGTCATGCAGCATAAATCCTTGGGATGTATAAATTTTTACCCATTCTATCGGAAGTTCATTTTGCTCGAATACCGGAAATGCAAACCCGACTCGCAGGGCTAAATAGTGCCCCGCAAGCGCGAAATCTGAAAATACCAAAGAGGTATCCAAGCCCTTCATTCAGTAATGCGCCTCACTTTACCTACTCTAACGCGAATCCATCCAGAAATACATGGATATTCTAAACAGTTTTGTCTAGTTTATACTTATTTACACCTGCAACCACAATGCGAGCTAAGAAAATCATGAAGCCCAAAGCGGAAATTGGCACAATTCTGGAAGAACTGGATGCACTCTGCTCTGAGGGTTATGCAATTGCCCTGCATATCAAATTCACAACGCCAACTTATTTGTTTCAGACCTACAAAACAGAATGGATTGAACACTATTCGCAAAAGGGCTGGGTACTGCACGACCCGACGGTTCACTGGGGATTCGAAAACACAGGAACCATCCACTGGGACGAATTGGCGGCCAATGACACCCAAGGTATTTTCCCGAAAGCCGCAGAATTTGGCTTAAAATACGGATTTGTGTTGGCTATTGAAACCGAAGGTTCGCGTTCAGTCAGCAGTTTTGCGCGAAACGACCGCAATTTTTCCGACTCCGAAATTGCTAAAATTAGTGATCTGTTGCAATTTCTGCACAATAAAACCCAGGACCCGCAGCAACTCTGCAAAGAAGAACGTGACGCATTAACCCGTCTTTCCGTTCTGCAAACCCACGGTTAACCCAATTTTTTAAAAATAAGGGGAGCCCGAAGGCTCCCCAGTTTCGCTGATCAGGCTCGTCATTGTACCGCCCGGTTTGTTTTTTGCCTGCGGCCTGATCCGCGTCGGGGGCGAGCGCACCCGCCCCGGAACTCGCTATCCCTCCAAGCGCATACTCGGAGGAAAGCGCCTCTTAGCTACACCCGCTGGTCCCCCCGCAGGTGTTGCATTTCATACAGGTGCCGTTACGCACCAATGTGTAGTTTCCGCAGTCGCCACAGGCTTCGCCCTCATAGCCCTGCATTTTTGCCTTAACCACGGGGTTCATTGCCCCGGCCACGGCTGCTGTACTTGTTGATGTGCCGCTCGAAACTTCGGGCACCAGCGTTTGCAGCACGGTTGCCGGATCGGTTCCGCCTTCCAGTGCCACCGCACCGGCCTGCATCCCTGCCCCGCCTTGCAACACAACCAATTGCTGTGGCACGCGTTTGCGAAGATATCCGGTCGAGGAAATCTGTTTCAACACTTCCAGCGATTTGCTGGCAGCACTTTCGCTGACGTCCTGCACGTTGGACACGCCTTCTTCCTGACCACGGCCCAGATCATCGAATGACGCGCCTTCGGGTTTCACATGCGCAAGGTCCGTGCGGTCCAGATAGGACACGGCCAACTCGCGGAAGATATAGTCCAGAATGGATGTGGCGTTCTTGATGCTGTCATTGCCCTGCACCATGCCGGCTGGCTCGAATTTGGTGAAGGTAAAGGCATCGACAAATTCATCCAGCGGCACGCCGTATTGCAGGCCCACCGAAACCGCGATGGCAAAGTTGTTCATCATGGCGCGGAAACCCGCACCTTCCTTGTGCATGTCGATAAAGATTTCGCCAAGGTTGCCGTCCTCGTATTCGCCGGTGCGCAGGTAAACCTTGTGCCCGCCAACAACCGCCTTTTGGGTATAGCCCTTGCGGCGGGATGGCAGTTTCTCGCGGTGGCTTTTGTGGATTTCCTTGATCACGATTTTTTCGATGATCTTTTCCGCCAGAACAGTCGCTTTTTCCTGCTGGCTGCCGGAAGTCAGGATTTCCTCGGCCTCTTCGTCGTCTTCGACAAGTGCCGCTGCCAAAGGTTGCGACAGCTTCGAGCCGTCACGATAAAGCGCGTTGGCCTTGATGCCCAAGGACCAGCTAAGTTCATACGCCTTCTGGCAATCCTCGATCGTCGCATCATTGGCCATGTTGATCGTCTTTGAAATCGCGCCCGAGATAAACGACTGCGCGGCGGCCATCATATAGATATGGCTGTTAACCGACAGATAACGCTTGCCTTTTTTGCCACAAGCATTGGCGCAATCAAAGATACCATAGTGTTTTTCGTCCAGATGCGGCGCACCTTCCAGCGTCATGGTGCCGCAAACATGGTCATTGGCCGCTTCAATTTCAGCGCGGGAATAGCCAAGGTGGCGCAGCAGGTCAAACGATGGATCGTTCAGCTTTTCAGCCGGAATGCCCAGCGTTTTGGCGCAGAAATCTTCGCCCAAGGTCCACTGGTTGAACACGAAACGGATGTCGAATGCCGACGGCAGGGCTGCTTCGATCTTGTCCAGCTCGCGTTGACCAAACCCGTGCCCGATCAATGATGTGTGGTTAATCACCGGCGCATTGCCGATGGTGCCGTGACCGACAGCGTGGGAAACGATTTCCTCGATCTGTGCCGACCCATAACCCTGCTTTTCCAGTGCAGCCGGAACCGAACGGTTGATGATCTTGAAATAACCGCCACCGGCCAGTTTCTTGAACTTCACCAGCGCGAAATCAGGCTCGATCCCTGTGGTGTCGCAATCCATCACCAGACCAATTGTGCCGGTCGGGGCAATCACCGACACCTGCGCGTTGCGGTAGCCGAATTTCTCACCCAGCGCCAAGGCTTCGTCCCAAGAGATTTTGGACAGTTCCACCAGCCGTTTATCAGGGCAGTTGGCATGATCCAGCGGCACAGGTTTGATATCCAGCCCCTCGTAACCACCGGTCTTGCCGTAGGCCGCGTTGCGGTGGTTGCGGATCACCCGCAGCATGTGGTCGGCGTTACGGGCGTAGCCGTCAAACGCACCCAGTTCCGAGGCAATTTCCGCCGATGTTGCATAGGAAACGCCAGTCAGAATGGCGGTCAAGGCACCACACAGGGCACGGCCCTCGTCGCTGTCGTAGGAAAAGCCCATGTTCATCAGCAAGCCGCCGATATTGGCATAGCCAAGGCCCAAGGTGCGGAAATCATAAGACAATTGCGCGATTTCTTTGGACGGAAATTGCGCCATCGTCACCGAAATTTCCAGTGTCAGCGTCCACAGGCGTGTGGCGTGCATGTAATCTTCGGCCTGAAACTCGCCATCCTTAAGGAAGGTCAGCAGGTTCATGCTGGCAAGGTTACAGGCGGTATCGTCCAGGAACATATATTCCGAACAAGGGTTCGAGCCACGGATTTCGCCATCTTCGGGGCATGTGTGCCACGCATTGACCGTGTCGTGATACTGGATGCCCGGATCGGCACAGGACCACGCGGCGTGACCAACATCTTCCCACAGATCGCGGGCGCGGATGGTTTTGGCCACCTTGCCGTCTGTGCGGTTGATCAGATCCCAGTTGGCATCGTCCTTGACCGCCTTAAGAAACGCATCTGTCACGCGGATCGAGTTGTTCGAGTTCTGGCCCGAAACCGAGTTGTAGGCCTCGCTATCCCAATCTGTGTCGTAGGTCGGGAATTCAATCGCGGTATAGCCCTGTTTGGCATAATCCAGCACGCGTTTAACGTAAGTCTCTGGGATTGCAAACTTTTTGGCGTTACGAATAGCAGATTTCAGCGTGTCGTTGGCCTTGGGGTCAACCGCATCTTCTTCTTTGCCGTCCCATGTTTTGATCGCCGCAAAAATTTCGTTCAGGCACTTCTCGTGGATCTTGGAGCCGGCCACGATGGACGCAACCTTTTGTTCCTCAAGAACCTTCCAGTTGATGAATTCCTGAATATCGGGGTGGTCCGCATCGCAGATCACCATCTTGGCGGCGCGGCGTGTGGTGCCACCGGATTTGATCGCGCCAGCAGCGCGGTCACCGATCTTAAGGAAGCCCATCAGACCCGAGGACGATCCACCACCCGACAGCGATTCGCCAGCAGCACGCAGCGATGAAAAGTTGGTGCCGGTACCCGAGCCGTATTTGAACAGCCGCGCTTCACGCACCCACAGGTCCATGATGCCGCCCTCGCCCACCAGATCGTCTGCAATCGACTGGATAAAGCAGGCGTGCGGCTGCGGATGTTCATAGGATGATTTCGATTTGGTCAGCTTGCCGGTTTTGTAGTCGACATAATGGTGACCCTGTGCTGGACCGTCGATGCCATAGGCCCAGTGAATACCGGTGTTGAACCACTGCGGGCTGTTTGGTGCCGCGCGCTGACTGGCCAGCATGTGACGCATTTCGTCGTAATAGGCACGGGCGTCAGATTCCTTGCTGAAATAGCCACCCTTCCAGCCCCAATAGGCCCAGGTGCCGGCCAGACGGTCAAACACCTGCTTGGCCGAGATCTCGCCGCCGACGCGTTCTTCTGCGGGCAGCTTGGCCAAAGCGGCCTCGTCTGCAACCGAACGCCACAGGAATTCGGGCACACCCTTTTCCTTGACCTTCTTCAGCCGCGCGGGAACGCCTGCCTTGCGGAAATACTTCTGTGCAATCACATCCGAAGCAACCTGACTCCAGGCGGCGGGGACTTCGCAATCATCCAGATGAAACACAATCGTGCCATCAGGGTTGCGGATTTCTGAAGCGGTGGTGGTAAATTCAAGATCAGAATATGCGTCCTGATCTGCCTTGGTGAACTTGCGCTCTATTTTCATTTTGTGGTCTGCCCCATCGTGCGTCACTATATATTGGCGCGCCCCCTTGTTCAGGAGTCCTTCACCAAACTCGTGCCAACCTGCCCCCAAAGTAACGAAACCACAGCCCAACAGGTGTTTTACACACCTTGAATGGTGCCACGCAGCTGGATGCTTTAATCCGGTATTTCGTCCCTTGTCGACCCTCACTACTAAATCTAGTGTTGCCTTGGTCAGCCACCACAATGTGGAGTAGAGACCCCTACTGCGTCAACTTTTATATTTCACTTTTCCACAGCGATTTTCTGTTGACCGACATTTTTCACTCCGACCGAATCCGGCCAAGCTGATTCACTTAGGTCAGAAGGGGTGACGTCCTTTGATTGCCGGACCTTTTCACGCAAAGTGAATTTCCTTTTTATTTCGGCTGACTTGTCAAAAACACCTAAGAATCCACATGAGGATTCATATTTGCAGATGTGGCAAAGGTTAACGCAACGGAACACTGCCGAGCCCGGTTTTCCCGTGGTGGTATTTTTTTATTAAAAAGATGAATGGTCGGGACGGCAAGATTCGAACTTGCGACCTACGGTACCCAAAACCGTCGCGCTACCAGGCTGCGCTACGCCCCGAACAAGGCTTCTCTACAGAGTGTGAAAGGGATTGGAAACCCCTAGAATGCGCTTCTTTTTCAGGAACCTGCGATTAATTTGCGGGTAGGGGTTATTCTGCCTGACAGGGCCACGCCGCAATGGCCGAATCAAACGCAGGATGGCGCAACTCGCTGCCAACAGTGATTCCCAGTCCACGCACCATACCGCCGTTGATTTCCAGAATCATCAACACATCATTGCCCCCGTCAATCGGGGTTTCATCCAGCGGCTTGGCGTTTTCGGCTATTTTTGTTACGCGGCCAGTCCGGTCCAGAAAAAGCATATCCAGCGGAATCAGCGTATTCTTCATCCAGAACCGCGCCGCATGGGGCCGTTTATAAACAAACAGCATTCCCGCGCTTGCCGACATCTTCTCGCGAAACATCAGCCCTTGTTGCTGTTCCTTGGCATCATCAGCCAGTTCGACGCTAAATCGGGCCTGCCCCCATTCGCCTCGCAGATCAACTGCGTCTGGCGAACAGGTTGTGGCACCACCAGCCCCCCCTGCCCCGATCATCATAATCACGGCAGCAAGGGCGTTACGCATCAGGATTTGCTCCGAAAGGAAGCGTCCCACGACAGCACCTGAGTTGCCATCCGTCCGCGTTCACCATCGACAACCCGAATGCTGATTGCTTCGCCCGGCTGTAAATCGGCCAGACCCGAGCGGTGCAAAATCTCGACATGGACAAACACATCGTCAGAACTGCCAAAAACATTGGCAAATCCGAATCCCTTGGCTTTGTCGAACCATTTCACCCGCGCTGGCTCTAGCTCGCCTTGGGGTTCATCCATATCGTCGTCCGAATGAAAACCGTCAAAATCATCGTCTGCCACACCAACCGATGGTTCAATCGACAGGATTTCGGTGGTTTGCATACCGCGGTCGGTTTCCTGCACCAGAATTTCGATTCGGGCCTGATCGGCAACCGAGCTTTGGCCAAAGTTGCGCAGCACATTTGCATGCAGCAGAATATCGGGGCCGCCGTCATCGGCCACCACAAAACCAAACCCCTTACCGGGGTCAAACCACTTAACATGGCCTGTAACAGTATGACGTGTCTCGTTTTCTTGTTCGCTCATCTCGTCGTGCTCTTTTTTATCCTGCTCTACTTCACTCACCCAGCTTTACCAATACGTCAACCATGTTCTCGCAAACCTTCGCTCATTTGCAAAGGGTAAATAAATATACCTAAAGGGGAGTGATCGTTACGCTTCACAGTACTTATGGATTAAGACGCTGAATATGCCAACTGTCTTGCGGATTTTTTCGGGTCCAACGGAACCGGTCATGCAACCGGAAGGCACCGTCAGCCCAGAATTCTATTTCGGTCGGGACAATCCTGTAGCCACCCCAAAAGTCCGGGCGCGGCGGGTTTGTCCCTTGTTTTGCGGTGACTTTCGCCACCTTGGCCAGCAACGCAGTGCGCGATGCCAGCGGTTTCGATTGCTTCGAGGCCCACGCCCCCAGCCTGCTTTGCAGCGAGCGGCTGGCGAAATAGGCATCCGACTGTTCTGCACCAATCTTTTCAACCGGTCCACGCACGCGAATCTGGCGGCGCAGGGATTTCCAGTGCATCACAAAGGCGGCTTTGCTACCCTCAGCCAGTTCCTGCCCTTTGACACTATCGTAATTCGTATAGAAAACAAAGCCTTCCGGATCAATTTCCTTTAAAAGAACCATGCGCGCATTCGGCATCCCGCCCGCGTCAACGGTGGCCAGCGCTATCGCGTTCGGATCATTGGGCTCCACCGCTTCGGCCTCGCTCAGCCATTGGCCAGCAATTT
>CAZIDQ010000003.1:0-14258 GCA_964538015.1 uncultured Marinosulfonomonas sp. | reverse complement strand
TTCGGATCATTGGGCTCCACCGCTTCGGCCTCGCTCAGCCATTGGCCAGCAATTTGGAACGGGTCATCCCCGGAAAAGATACCAGATCGCTTTGTCATGCTGATTCCTTAATATCACCTGCGGAATACGCGGCCAATAAAGCTAAGGCAACCTATCCTTTCCGTTAGTACTGTGCAAATGCCCCGCCCTTGATGCCTTGCGCGCAATCGCCTAAAGATTGGGTTCTTATTACAGGTGGCTGAAGGGCGCAAAATGTCAACAGGATTACTAAAGGGAAAACGCGGGCTGATTATGGGCCTTGCCAACGATAAATCCATCGCATGGGGCATTGCCAAGGCCTGTGCCGACGCAGGTGCCGAATTGGCATTCTCTTATATGGGGGACGCATTCAAGAAACGGGTTGAGCCACTGGCAGCAACATTGGGCACAAAATTGCTATTCGATTGCGATGCATCGGACGCGGATTCGCTGGACGCAATGTTTGCGGCACTGGAAAAGGAATGGGGAACACTGGATTTCGTTGTGCATGCCATTGGTTTTTCGGACAAATCCGAATTGCGCGGCCGCTACGTCGATACGTCGGCAGAAAACTTCCGCATGACGATGGACATTTCGGTTTACACTTTCACCGCCGTCACCCAGCGCGCAATCAAGATGATGCCCGATGGCGGCTCTATCCTGACGCTGACCTATTATGGCGCCGAACAGGTGATGCCACACTATAATGTGATGGGCGTGGCCAAGGCCGCTTTGGAAGCCTCGGTGAAATATCTGGCCGAGGATCTGGGCAAGGATAACATTCGCGTGAACGCCATTTCCGCTGGCCCGATCAAGACACTGGCCGCTTCGGGCATCGGGGATTTCCGGTACATCCTGAAATGGAACGAGCTGAATTCGCCACTGCGCCGGAACGTAACGCAGGACGAGGTCGGCAAATCGGCGCTGTATCTGCTTAGCGATCTAGGATCGGGCGTGACGGGTGAAAACCTGCATGTCGATGCCGGTTATCACGTTGTCGGCATGAAAGCCGTCGATGCCCCCGATATTGATGTTGTGACGGGGCGCAAATGACCACAAGCGCCTTCATCGCCGTTGTCCTGCTGCATCTGATGGCCGCCATCAGCCCGGGGCCTGCGGTGTTGATGGCCGCCCGCACCGGTGTGACCCAGGGTTTTGCCGCCGGTGCCGCATTGGCCGTGGGCATTGGTGTTGGTGGCGTGATCTGGGCCATGGCGGCGCTGTTCGGGCTGGCAATGCTGTTTGAATACGCACCAATGCTGCTGACCGGATTTAAACTGATCGGGGGCATGTTCCTGATCTATATGGCCTATAAGCTGTGGAAATCGGCAGATCAGCCACTGGTGCAAACCGGTGCCGATACACCGCCCCGCAGCCTGCGCTCGGCGTTTTTGCTGGGGCTGGTGACGCAGGTTTCCAACCCCAAACCCGCCATCCTGTTTGCCGCCATTTTTGTCGGCACCGTTCCCGCAACCGCAGGCTGGGGCACTTATGTGGCCCTGCTGGCGGCGGTATTCTTTAATGAAACCATGTGGAACACTCTAGTTTCGCGCATCTTTTCGCTGGAAAAGACCCGCGCGAGTTATCTGAACCTGAAAGGCTGGATTGATCGGGCGTTTGGCGGGCTGCTTGCCTTGCTTGGCGTCAAAATCGCAGCCACCTGAACAATAAAGGACTGCCACAATGAGCGACCGCCTCCCCCATGAAAAAGGGTTTCACATCAGCTGGGACCAGATTCACCGCGACAGTCGCGCATTGGCATGGCGGCTGGATGGCAAAGGGCCGGATGATGGTGCATGGAAAGCAATCGTGGCGATCACACGCGGCGGTATGGCCCCGGCGATGATCATCGCGCGGGAATTGGACGTGCGCACAGTCGATACCATCAGCATCAAATCCTACGACCATCAGGCACAATCCGAAGCCAAGGTTCTAAAATCCCCCGACACTGCCATGATGGGGGACGGCGAAGGCGTCCTGATCATCGACGATCTGGTCGACACCGGCAAAACGCTGGAAGTGGTGAAAAACCTGTACCCCAAGGCGCATATCGCCACAGTATACGCCAAACCGATGGGCCGCCCGATGGTGGACAGTTTCATCACCGAAGTGTCGCAGGACACATGGATTTTCTTTCCTTGGGATATGGCGCTGCAATATGTCGAGCCTTACCGCGGCAAGGATTAGGCCCCTGTTATGACCCACCCCGTCAATCCAGCCATGCACGCCACCTTCCCGCCACCGGTGATGGAAGCGCGGCGTTGGCTGGAGGGGGTGGAGTTCACCCGTAACAAACCGCTGATCAACGTATCCCAAGCCGCGCCGGTCGAGGCACCGCCGGACCCGTTGCTTGAGGCACTGGCGCAAACCGTCGTCAACACCCCCGAGGCCCACCTGTATGGCCCCGTTCTGGGCCTGCCCGCGCTGCGGGCCGAAGTGGCGGCGCAATGGTCCACAGCCTATGGCGGACAGATTGCCGACACACAGGTCGCCATCACTGCCGGATGCAATCAGGCCTTTGCCGCCAGCATCGCCACACTGGCTGGTGCTGGAGATGAAGTTATCATTCCAACCCCTTGGTATTTCAATCATAAAATGTGGCTGGACATGCAGGGGATCAACACCATCCCCCTACCCACAGGCACCGGCATGTTGCCCGACCCCGAATTCGCCGCCACCTTGCTGACCGACCACACCCGCGCGATTGTGCTGGTCACACCGAACAACCCCACAGGTGCCGAATACCCCGCCGAATTACTGCGCCGATTTTACAATCTGGCCAAACGCCACGGCATCGCCCTGATTGTCGATGAAACTTACCGCGATTTCGACAGCCGCGAGGGGCCGCCGCATGACCTGTTCCATGATCCGGACTGGGCCGACACGCTGATCCAGCTTTATTCCTTTTCCAAGGCCTATCGTCTGACAGGCCACCGTGTGGGCGCGATTGTTGCCAGCCAAAGCCGCCTGTCCGAGGTCGAGAAATTCCTTGATACCGTCGCGATCTGCCCCAATCAACTGGGCCAGCACGCCGCCCTTTGGGGGATGCAAAATCTGTCGCAATGGCTGGCCGGCGAGCGCACCGAAATCCTGTCGCGGCGCGGGGCTATTCTGGCCGGTTTCGGTGTGTTGGAGAAACAGGGGTGGACCCTGCTGGGATGTGGCGCCTATTTTGCCTATGTCGAACACCCGTTCCCGATCCCGTCTGACAGGCTGGCGCAAAATCTGGTACGCGATGCGGCTGTTTTATTGCTCCCCGGCACCATGTTTATGCCCGAGAGCGACACCAGCGGACAGCACCAGCTGCGCATCGCATTTGCCAATATCGATTCCAGCGGTGTTTCCCTGCTTTTTGACCGGTTAAAAACCATCACCGGCTAAGTGCAGGTAAAACCTGCCTTGCCACTCTTGCCCCCCGCCCCACAACCGCCTAAACATCGCTAAACACTATTCAGCGAGGGCCCCATGGCAAGCAGCGTTAAGAAAAAATCGGCCAATATTGTTGTCTGGATGATCCTGCTTTTACTTGTCCTTGGCTTGGGCGGGTTTGGCGTGACCAATTTTGGCGGCCGCACCACAGCCGTTGCCACCATCGGTGATACCGAGGTCAACGTGAACGATTATTACAGCGCCCTGCGACAGGAACTGCGTGGCTATCAAGCCCAGACCGGTCAGCCGATGCCCTTAAATCAGGCCATTTCTCTTGGGGTTGATCGCACCGTCCTCGCCCGTTTGGTTACATCGGCCGCGCTGGATAATGAGGCCACAAATATCGGCCTGTCGGTTGGTGATGAACGTGTGCGAACAGAAATTGTTGCAACATCGGCCTTTCAGGGCCTTGATGGCAAATTCAGCCGCGACAACTATCGCGATGCCCTGCGTCGTGCTGGCCTGAACGAAGCAGAATACGAAGAAAAAATTCGCGCTGAAACCGCCCGCACCCTGTTGCAAGGTGCCATCGTGAATGGCACCGCCGCCCCTGTGGCGATGACCGACGCCTTTGTCGAATATACCCGCCAGCGGCGCAATTTCAGCTGGATCAAGCTGGACAATTCGGCGCTGTCCGAACAGGTGCCCGAACCCACAGACGAGCAGCTAAAGACCTATTACGACGCCAACGCCGCCGCCTTTACCGTGCCGGAAAAGAAACGCCTGTCCTATATTTGGGTCACGCCCGATATGATTGTCGACAAGATCGAAGTCAGCGAGGAAGACCTGCAAAAGGAATATGACAGCCGCGCCGATGAATATTCCAAACCCGAACGCCGTCTGGTCGAGCGCCTGATTTTTCCGGATGAAGACGCCGCCAGTTTCGCCAAGACCCGTCTGGATGCAGGCTCTGCCACCTTCGAGGATCTGGTCAAGGACCGCGGCCTGACCCTGCTGGACATTGATCTGGGCGATGCCACGATCGATACCTTGGGTGACGCGGGTCAAGCCGTGTTTGCAATGGACGCCCCCGGCGTGATCGGGCCACTAACCACAAACCTTGGACCGGCACTGTTTCGCATGAACGGCATCCTGCCCGCCCAGACAACCACACTGGATGATGTGCGTGAGCAGTTGCAAAGCGAACTGGCAATAGAGCGCGCGCGCCGCCAGATCGCCGCCAGCATGACAGAAATCGACGATTTGCTGGCCGGTGGGGCCAGCCTGAAAGAAGTGGCGGGTGAAACTGATCTGGAACTTGGCCAAATCGACTGGGCCGAAGGCGACAGCGACGACATTGCCGGCTACAACGCCTTTCGCGAGGCCGCAGCGGCGGTTCAGGACGGCGATTATGCCGAAGCCAAGGAACTGGACGATGGCGGCATCTTTGCGCTGGAGTTTGTTGAAACCATCCCCCCTGCCCTAAAACCGCTTGATACCGTCATGTCCGACGTTATCTCGGGTTGGGAAACCGAAGAAATCGAAAAGCGCCTGACCGAACTGGCCGATGGTCTGCTGGCCCGCCTGAATGAGGGCCAAACAATGAATGCCCTTGGCCACCCCGTCACAAGCGAGGAAAACATTCTGCGCAGTTCCACGCTGGAAGGACTGCCCTTTGGCATGGTCCAGACGGTGTTCGAAATGGACAAGGGACAGGCCAAAATCGTTGACGGCAGCGGCGTGGTTTATCTGGTGCGTCTGGACGATATCCTTACCCCCGACGAATCCGACCCCGATCTGGCCACCACCCGCAGCGGGCTGGAAACAGCCATCGCACAGGCCTTGTCGGACGATATTTTCACCGCTTTCAACGCCTCGCTGCAAAGCGAAGCGGGCGTATCTGTCAACAGCGCGGCGGTGAATGCGGTGCATTCCCAGTTCGCACAATAAACCAAACAGGCTGATCCCGTGGCGTTAACACCGACTTTTGCGGCCTTCGAGGCCGGTTTCGACAGTGGCAATAACCAGCTGGTCTATACCCGTCTGGCCGCAGATCTGGACACGCCGGTATCCCTGATGCTGAAACTGTCCGAGGCCCGCACCGACAGCTTCATACTGGAATCTGTCACCGGTGGCGAAGTGCGCGGGCGATACTCGATCATCGGCGCCAAGCCTGATCTGATCTGGCAATGTCATGGCGAAGTCAGCCGGATAAACCGCATGGCCCGCATTGATCGTGACGCGTTTGAGGAACAATCCGGCAAGCCGCTGGAAAACCTGCGCGCCCTGCTGGCCGAAAGCCGTATCGACATGCCCGATGACCTGCCGCCCGCCTCGGCTGGTCTGTTCGGATACCTTGGCTATGATACCATCCGGCTGGTCGAACACCTGCCCGATGTGAACCCCGACCCATTAGGCCTGCCCGACGCGGTGATGATGCGCCCCTCGGTCGTGGTGGTGCTGGACGGGGTGAAGGGCGAAGTGATTGTCGTCGCCCCCGCATGGGCCGACAGCGGGCTGTCTGCCAAAGCCGCCTATGCACAGGCCGCCGAACGGGTGATGGACGCGGTGCGTGATCTGGAACGCCAGACGCCCGATGCCGCCCGCGATCTGGGCGATGCCGCGCCCATCGGCGACATCCGCTGCAACTTTACCCACGAGGGTTACAAAGCAGCCGTTGAAAAGGCCAAGGATTACATCCGCGCCGGTGACATCTTTCAGGTGGTGCCAAGCCAACGCTGGTCACAGGATTTCACCCTGCCGCCATTCTCGCTTTATCGCAGTTTACGCCGCACCAACCCGTCGCCATTCATGTTCTACTTCAACTTTGGCGGCTTTCAGGTGATCGGTGCCAGCCCCGAAATTCTGGTGCGTGTGTTTGGCCGTGAAATCACCATCCGGCCCATTGCCGGCACCCGCCATCGTGGCGCGACACCCGACGAGGATCGCGCGCTGGAAGCGGACCTGCTGGCCGATCAAAAAGAGCTGGCCGAACACCTGATGCTGCTGGATCTGGGCCGTAACGATGTGGGCCGCGTGGCCAAGATCGGCACGGTGCATCCGACCGAGGAATTCATCGTCGAGCGCTACAGCCATGTGATGCACATCGTGTCTAACGTGGTGGGCGAATTGGCCGATGATCAGGACGCCCTGTCGGCGTTTTTCGCAGGTATGCCAGCGGGCACGGTGTCCGGTGCGCCCAAGGTGCGCGCGATGGAGATTATCGACGAGTTGGAGCCGGAAAAACGCGGCATCTATGGCGGTGGCGTTGGCTATTTCGCCGCCAATGGCGACATGGACATGTGCATCGCCCTGCGCACCGCGGTGGTCAAGGACGAGATGCTGTATATTCAGGCCGGTGGCGGCGTAGTCTATGACAGCGACCCCGAGGCCGAGTATCAGGAATCGGTCAACAAATCCAAAGCCATCCGCAAGGCTGCCGAGGACGCAGGGCTGTTTGTGCGCGGGCGGAATTAGGGCGGGGGTTTACGCCTGCCTATACCTGCGCCCCTTCCGGCAAAAATATTGCAGTTCAATACGATAAAGTGACGGGTTCGCGGCCAGGTTGCAGCCCCTTACCCCCCCTTCAACACCGCCGAAACCGGCGCAATCGCCACGCTGGCGGCGCGGTCTTCCAGTGCCCATAGCACCAGCGCCTCGATGGTTTCGGGGCGGGTGGAGCCCAGCATGATCACACTGCCCTTTTGTGATGCGCGAAACGCTGCGCGGTCCAGATAACGGCGCATCACCGGTACGTTTTCGCCATCACCGTCCAACTCGCGATAGATCAGCGCGGCGGGCACCCCTTCACGTTGTGCCGCCTTCTGGGCCGAATTCAATCCCTTGCTGGGGGTCACCAGACCAAATCCGCCCGCCGCCAGAATACCGGCGATTTGTCGGGCAATGGACATCGTTGCCCCGCGATCCAGCACAGCAACCGCCTGCGGGATGGCGTTGGAGTAAGCCTCGAATGCAACCTCGACATCGCTGGCGCTGGCCCCTTTTGGCAGATTGGTCAGCAGCAGTACCTCGAAGCCGGCGGCACGATACCTTGCTGCGACATCACCCGCATCATCGCGTGTGGCATCAATGGCAAAGCTAAGCGGGAACGGCAGATGTGCCAGTGCGTCGTCAGCCAGCGGCGCGTCCGGATCGTCAATCAGAACGACCGACAAAACCGGCTTGGCATCGGGATTTTCAAACGGCATCGCATATGCATCCAGCGCCCTTTGGGCTGTTTGCTCGGTCGCGTCCTGATCGTTCACTTCCGGTTCCGGTTCGGTCGGGCCACCGATGGTGGGCAAATGCCGGGTATTCGTGCCTGTGGCCGAATTGGCGGCATCCGCATCAGGTGCAGCACCGGATTCAGGGGCCACAGGTTGCGGTTGTGATTCCGGTTCAACAGATGGCGCGGGCGTCGTGATTTGCGGCAATGCGGCTATCTTTGATTCAGGCGACTCGCTTTTTGGCGCAGGGGCCTCAACCACGGGGGGCTCATTGGCCTCAACCACGGGGGCCTCTTGCGGGGCGATCTCGGGCTCGGTGATTTCCACCATTTCCGGCTCGCTTACAGGTTCCTCGACTGCGGGTGCTTCAGGTTCTGCGGGTTCAACAATCTCGGCGACTTGCGGGGCGGCGGGTTCAACCACTTCTGGCGTAACCGGTTCCACAACTACCGGCACTTCGGGGGCCACTGTTTCCGGCACTGCGGGGGTAACCATCTCGGGCTCGACCGTTTCAGCCATTTCCACAGTATCTTCTGCGGGTGTTTCAGCTTCGATGGCTTCAACCGTATCTTCAACCGGCGCTTGCGGTTCCACAGCTTTTGCCGGTTCTTCGGCAGGCGCCATTGTTTCAACCTCGGCAACGGGCGCTTGCGGCTCTTGTGTCACTGCGGGATCAACCGCTTCGTCCACAGTAACGTCTTGCGCCGTTTCTTCCGTCACTGTTTTTGTCGCGGGTTCTTGCGGCGCCGTTTCCACTTGTGCGATCGGCATTTCAGGCGCGGGTGTTTCGACGACTGCAGGCTCGGCGACCTCTGGTGTGATCACTGGATCGGGTGTGTCGGTTCGGGGCGTTTCGACCTCTGGCTCGACCGCAACGGGGGCAGTCACAACCGGCGTTGGCGGCTCGACCACCTTTGCCACAGCAGCCCCCTGCCCGACGGGTGCAAGCACCACGCGGCTATCATTCCCCGCCACCAACGAGGCCGTCGCCCCGCCCAGCCCCGAAACCACAAGTCCCCAGACTACACCTGAAACAAATCCGCGTGCCATGTTTGCTTTGCCTTATGCTACCTGTATCTGCGCCTATTGTTGTCGGGCCTTGACCCTATGACGCCTCTGGGGGATGTATAACCCGACACAGGCGCATATTCACCCATTTTATGCGCCAATAGGTAAATGAAAGCGAAACTATGCTGCTTCTGATCGATAATTATGACAGTTTCACCTATAATCTGGTGCATTATCTGGGCGAATTGGGGGCCGATGTTGTGGTTAAACGCAACGATGCCCTTGGCGTGAACGAGGCAATGGCGATGGGTCCACAGGCGATCCTGCTGTCCCCCGGCCCGTGTGATCCGGCGCAGGCTGGCATTTGTCTGGAACTGACCCGCGCCGCCGCTGCCGCGCAGGTGCCTTTGATGGGTGTTTGTCTGGGCCATCAGGCGATTGGCGAAATGTTCGGCGGCAAGGTGGTGCGTTGCCATGAAATTGTGCATGGCAAGATGGGCAAGATGAAACATGACGGCACCGGCGTCTTTGCCGGCCTGCCCTCGCCCTTTGACGCCACGCGTTACCATTCGCTGATTGTCGAGCGTGCGAGCCTGCCTGATTGTCTGGAAGTCAACGCCGAGCTTGAGGACGGCACCATCATGGGTCTGCGCCACAAGGAATTGCCGATCCACGGGGTGCAGTTTCATCCGGAATCAATTGCCTCGGAACACGGGCATAAATTGCTACAGAATTTTCTGGATATTGCCGGCATCAAGACCAAAGAGGTGGCCGCATGAGTGATGCGTTAAAGCCCCTGATCCACGCCGCCGCCGAAGGCCCCCTGACCCGCGAACAAGCCGAGCAGGCGTTCGGCATCCTGTTTGACGGCGAAGCCACCCCCAGCCAGATCGGCGGGTTTTTGATGGCGCTGCGCACCCGTGGCGAAACGGTGCAGGAATACGCCGCTGCCGCCAAGGTGATGCGCGATAAATGCAAGGCGGTGAAGGCACCGGCGGGTGCGATGGACATCGTTGGCACCGGAGGGGACGGCAAAGGCACGCTGAACATTTCCACCGCCACCGCCTTTGTAGTGGCTGGCGCCGGTGTGACCGTGGCCAAACACGGCAATCGTAACCTGTCGTCCAAATCCGGTGCAGCAGATGCGCTGGGACAGATGGGCATCAACGTGATGGTCGGGCCACAAGTGGTTGAAAAGGCCATTGAATCCGTTGGCATCGCCTTCATGATGGCCCCCATGCACCACCCCGCCATTGCCCACGTCATGCCCACCCGCGCCGAACTGGGCACGCGCACGATTTTCAACATCCTTGGCCCGCTGACCAATCCTGCCGGTGTGAAACGCCAGCTGACCGGCGCCTTTTCGCGTGACCTGATCCGCCCGATGGCCGAAACGCTGGGTGAACTGGGGGCGGACAAGGCATGGCTGGTGCATGGCTCGGACGGCACGGATGAATTGTCGATTGCCGGTGTCAGCTGGGTTGCCGCCCTTGAGGACGGCAAGGTCACAGAATTCGAGGTAAACCCCGAAGACGCTGGTCTGCCCGTGCATCCGTTCGAGGATATCCTTGGCGGCACACCCGAAGAAAACGCCGTGGCCTTTCGCGCCCTGCTGGACGGCGAAAAATCCGCCTATCGCGACGCGGTACTGCTGAACGCGGCCGCCGCCCTGCTGGTGGCGGGCAAGGTGGATAACCTGAAGGACGGTGCCAAACTGGCGGCCCAAAGCATTGATAGCGGGGCGGCCAAGGAAAAGATCGAGGCACTGGCACGGCTGACGTCTGCCTAAAGCATCGCCTTTCACTGAAAATACAGCTCCTTATGCGCGAATTGCTGCTGGTAAGGTATTCCCGCCTGCCAGAACATCCCTATTCATGGTAGTATCCCCCTATTGATTTAACCATTTTCATTAGGGAGACACCCAATGCCCCTCAAGATATTCTGGACTCCGGACGGCATTACGCTGGATAGCATCCGCGACAAACGCCTTGTCGATATTTCCGACGGCGACACCCCGAACATCCGCATGAATGTGCGCATGTTGTCGATTGATACCCCCGAAAAACGCCCCACCGGCAAAATCCGCAACAAAGACGAATTGCAGACGATGTTTCAGGAGGTCGCCACATGGATCGAAACCGGCGATTCCCCCGTAAACGCCAACCTCGCCGCCCACCTTGTCCCGCGCCTGAAACGGGGTGATGCCGTGACCAACCATCTGGCCCAAGGCGCCCAGGCCACCGCCGCCCACGAAGCGCTGGTCGATACCAAACTGCGCCGCCCCACCGGTTCCATCCGCCCGCTGTTTGTGCGTGTGGCGGATCAGCGTTTTGATCGCTATGGTCGCCTGCTGGCCTATGTCGCCCCCAGCTATTCCGCCAAGGAACGCCGCACAATGACCCGCCGCCAGCGCGCCACCTTCAACTTCTTTATGATTGAAAACGGCTGGGCCGCGACGTTCATCCTGTTCCCCTCGATCCCCGGCGAAAAGGATTTGCCAATGGTGCAAGAGGCCGGACATGATGCCGTCACCCAAGGCAAAGGCGCGTGGGCCGACGACAAGTTGCTGACCGGATATGAATTTCGCAGTTGCGAGCGCCTTGCCGCGTTGAAAAAGAAACTGAACGGGCGCAGCAAGCTAAATCGCGGCGAATGGTTCGGCTGGATCACCCGCTATTGCGCAGACATGTCCTCCGGCACGCTGTATGCCCCGCAGGACTATTGCCTTGTTGCGCCCCAAAACCGGATATTCATCTGGCAAGACGACGTGCGCCGCGCAGTGGCCGAGTTGAACCTGACACCTTCGGATTCGTTGATTGGCGCCTGACATCTTTGTTCCCGAAATATCCCCGCCGGAGGCATGAAAGTTATGCCATCCACTCGACCTTGTGCACATGCGCGCCCGCTTTGGCGAGCACCCGCTCCTCGCCCCCCGGCCACAGGCGCAAGGTCAACCGCGGCCCCGCATCGCTGTCCTGCTCGAACGCCAGCCACGCCAGCGGTGCGGCCTCGGTCGCCAACCGCCCTGCCGCCTCCATCTGTGCCTTGATCCGCTCTTTTACCTCATCGGGGAAATACTGATAAGCGATGGAATGAAACAACGCCCGTACCACACCCGCTTCCGGTTCCTCAGTTATCTCTGCTTCTACCCAATCCGCCGCATCCATCTCAGTCATTTCCGGCGGCTCGATCTTCGCAATCTCCAGCGCCGCATTGATCCGCTCGACCCTTAGTGGCTGATCCGGCCAGATATAAGCCCGCAACCGCTCACGGTGCTCCGACTTTGACACATCCAATGGGCTGCGATCACACCCCTTTCGCCGCACAATCACCGGCTCCACCGTTGGTGCAGGCGCCCCGCTCCACTCTGGCGACAATATCACGCCTGATTGTGCATCCCCCAACTGTGCCGCTCCCAACTGATAGGCAAAGCGATCCGCAAACAGGTTCAACCCGCCACTCGCCCCCACCTCGTACAGCGCCAAAGGCAGCCCTGTTGTTTGCGCAATGAAACACATCCCCGGATACAAAACGCCCGAGCGCGCCACTTCGTTGGTCTGCGGTGGGAAATCCAGCCAACTGCAAATCTCCTCATCCACCTCCCGAATCGCGGCCAGCGCCGCCTCAATCAGCCCATCCCCCTCGGGCAAAGGGTTCGGCGGATAGCACGCCGCCAGTTCCGGCACCCTGCCCCGCGCCACAAACGCATTCAGCGCACCAGCCAGTCGCAACGCCACCGCATCCTTTAACGCATCCGCCTGCCCGTCCCAGCGCAATACCCGCCGCCCCGTGGCCGTGCTGTGGTCCAGCCGCGCGCCCAACCCTGCCACCAGTCGCGCGGTCAGGGGGGACCCTAAAACCTCGCACCACTCGGCCTGCTTTAAAAAAGTCGCCCTAATCTCTTCTTCACTCTGCATCACGCACCTCCTTTCTTCACAACATACCCTACCCCTTCTTCTTTTTCCAAATACCTATCCCGAAGGCGTCCGTGCCCTGCCAAGGGCACGCGGGCCAACAGGCGCAGCCTACGCGAAAACGCAATTGTCCCCGCGCCCCGCACAGGCTATTGTCCCCATATGAACATTCTGGACAAAATCAAAGCCTACAAGCTGGCCGAAGTCGACGCCCGCCAACAGGCCACCCCGCTCGCCGATCTGGAAACCCGCGCTAAAGCGGCCGAAGAACCGCGCGGCTTTGCCAAAGCCTTGATGCAGGCCGCCCACGACGGTTACGGATTGATTGCCGAAATCAAAAAGGCCAGCCCGTCGAAGGGCCTGATCCGCGAGGATTTTGACGTCCCCGCATTGGCCCAAGCCTACAAGGACGGCGGCGCAACCTGCCTCTCTGTCCTGACCGACACCCCCAGTTTTCAGGGGGCTGACGAATTCCTGACCGCCGCCCATGACACCGTGGACCTGCCTGTCTTGCGCAAGGATTTCATCTATGACCCCTATCAGGTGGTCGAATCCCGCGCGCTGGGGGCCGATTGCATCCTGCTGATCATGGCCACACTGGAAGACGCGCAAGCCACTGAGCTGGAACAGGCCGCACTCGCCTGGAACATGGACGTACTGATCGAGGTCCATAACGAGGACGAGCTGCAACGCGCCTCCAACCTCACCTCCCCGCTGATCGGCATCAACAACCGCAATCTGAAAACCTTCGAGACCACGCTGGACACCACCAAAACGCTGGCCAAACTGGTTCCCGCCGATCGCACCATCATCTCGGAATCCGGCCTGACCACGCCCGAAGACCTGTCCGAACTGGCCATATACGGCGCGCGATGCTTCCTGATTGGCGAAAGCCTGATGCGGCAAGAAGACGTCGCCAAAGCCACCCGCACCCTGCTTGCTGACCCCTTAATGCCCGGAGGCATGTAAAATGTCCGACCTCACCCACTTTGACGCCCGCGGCGACGCCCATATGGTCGACGTCTCGGAAAAACCCGTCACATCGCGCACCGCCATCGCCCGTGGCCACGTCAAAATGACACCGCAAACCTATGCTATCATGACCGACGGGTCCGCCAAAAAAGGTGATGTTCTGGGCGTTGCCCGACTGGCCGGCATCATGGGGGCCAAGCAAACCAGCAACCTGATCCCGCTGTGCCACCCCCTGCCAATCACCAAGGTCGCGCTGGACCTGACACCGGACCCCGACCTGCCCGGCGTGGTTATCAAAGCCACGGTAAAAACCACCGGCCAGACCGGCATCGAAATGGAAGCCCTGACAGCGGTATCCGTGGCGGGCCTGACGGTGTACGACATGCTGAAAGCCGTTGAAAAGACAATGGAAATCAGCGGGATACGCCTGACCATGAAAGAAGGTGGCAAGTCAGGGCGGTTCGAGGCGTCGTAAATGGCTAAAGGGCGTTCGCTGGAACTGTATTTTATCGACGGCAAGCCCGACGGGATGCTAACAGCCGAGGTGTTCAACTGGACCGGTCACGTCCTGATGACCCCACGCACCCGCATCAAAGACGCCCTTGGACGGGACGAAGCAGGGTATACTGGCGTCTATATTTTGTTGGGCGAAACCGAAGATGGACCGCAGGCCTATATCGGTGAAGCCGAAGATTTAGGCACCCGCCTACGCGGACATGTGAAGGGCAAAGATTGGTGGGAAACCGCTGTG
>CAZIDQ010000002.1:0-70508 GCA_964538015.1 uncultured Marinosulfonomonas sp. | reverse complement strand
TGCCGATCCAGATATGGCAGGGCACCATCCGCAGCAGGTTTTCGGTATTGCCGCCAATATCCAGCCTGTCATCGGCATGAACGCCGGTTTTTCCGACCAGCAACAACGATGCGCCGTGCTTTTCGACGTATTTCTTGATCGCCTGATAGGGTTTGCCGGCAACCAGTTCGGTGACCACTTCCACACCCGCGTCCTGTGCCACGGTTTCGGCCACGTTCAGATGCGCCTGATAGATTTTGGCGATGCCGTCATCAATCAGTTCTTCGTGCAGTTGTTCCTGCTCCTTGAATCGGAAAACCTTGCCCGCCTCTTCGTCCAGAACGGTCGAGATTTTGTTGAAGGCAACGTAGTGGTAATAGGGATCATAAGCCGCCACCACATGCACCGGCACGTCCAGACGCTTGCCGATATCCAGCGCGGTCATCAGTGCGCCGAATGATTTGGGCGAACCATCCATGCCCACCACAATCGGGCCATCACCGATGTTCAACCGCCGGTCCTTGGACACGAACACATCCATATTGGTGCGCCGCACAACCCGTTCGCAAACGGTGCCGATGGTGGACCCGGCCACAGCGCCAAGCCCCAGCGCGCCGATGAATAGCACATCATGATCCCGCTTGTTCATCGCATCAATCAGGCAGCTGTAATTCTTGCCCTCGGGCGACAGACGGTCAAACGGCACATCCGCCTTTTTGGCCACATCCTCGGCGGCATCATGGTAGCTGTCGGAAATCAGACCCAGCCCCATGCCGATCAGATCCTCGTGCACTTCGCGCTGATGCTCCATCTCGCTTTCGCGCTGATAGCGTTCGGGAAGGCCACCTTCCATCTGCTTGAAACGGCGGTCGTGCAGGCGGGCGGCATAGGCGTGGATGCCGGTGATTTTGCCATCGCACAGACGGGTTGCCTGCTTCATCGCATTGTTGGCGTAATCGGATTGATCCAGCGCCACCAGAATGCGTTTCAGCGACACGGGGGCGTCGCCTGCGGCGCCCTCAACCCCTTCGTCAATCGCCAGATTTACAACCATGTTTCTTCTCCAGTTTGTCGGCCCTGTTCCGGCCGGTGATTATTTGTCTTTAGCGCAACGAAAACCCACGAATTCGGCATAGGCGTTCGTATAGTCCCACATGCGGTTGCTGGCGACGGTCATATGCGGACGACCGTTCCAGCTGTTTCCCTTGATATAGGCGCAAGATTCGCCCGCAATCTGCGGGTTCGGATCAATTTCGGGCGGCAGGCAGGCCTCGGGCAGAACTCCGCCGTTCAGCGCCTTCAGTTCCGCCAAAATTTGCATCATCTCGGGTGTTTGTTCGCGGGCATCGGCGCCACCATCGACACAACGCCCCCCCTTGGCAACCCGCGTATCCGACACCCATTCCGATACATTCCCCGCCATACCGCGCACACCATAAGGGCTGATATCGCCCTCGTATGCAGCAATGGAAACGGGGGCATCCCCCTTGATATGGGCGCGGGACAGATCCTCGTCATTGCCCCACGGGTAAATCCGCCCATCCGTGCCCCGTGCGGCCTTTTCCCACTCGACCTCGGTTGGCAGCCGTTTGCCCTTCCATTCGCAATAGACAATGGCGTCGTCATGAAAAACACCGGTTACCGGCTGATCCGGCCGGTTCAGGTCGTCCTCGTCCGCAAAAGCTGCAGGCGCATGACCCGTGGCTTTGACAAATTTTGCGTATTCGGCGTTTGTAACCTCGAATTTATCAATCCAATAATCACCCACCTGATAGGGCATCGGCCCATACAGACCGGTAGAATAGACATAGCCCAGCGTGGCCTTGCCACCCGGAACAAACGCCATACCCTTGGGACCAAAAGGGGAGAGAGCCACAAAAGCCCCCACCCCGATTACAACCGCCCCAACAGCGGCAACCAATGTGGTGTTCAGTTGAATAGCCAATACCCCAACAGCAGCAGCACAACAGCCACATTCACAAGGGCACCGGCCAGAACGAAGACGTCAAAGGTGTTTATTCTTTTGCGTTTTGCCATCTGGCCGGTCTCCTTTGATCAGTGTTTAGTAGGACAGGTCCATGCTGACTTCGCCGCCAGCATCAACAGTGATTTCGCCGACTTTCTGCTCACCCAGAAAACCGTGCCACATCATAACCTTGTATGTGCCAGCCGGAATATCGGTGATCGAAAACGCGCCTGTGTCATCCACAACTGAAAAGTAAGGAGTCTTGGCGACATAAACGAAGGCGTGCATGAAATCGTGGGCATCACATTCCACTTTCATACCATTGCCGCGACGCAGTTTGATGGCTTTGTTCAAAACATCACCCTGATTAGGCTGTGATACATTCAGAACCGTTTTGCGGGCTTTGCCGATCTGTTCGTACATGTGGATATTGTGCAGCGTGCCGTCGTTATTCACAGCGGTCAGTTCACCTTTATTGGCCATCACGCCCAGTGCCGGTGAAAACTCGCATTTTTCCTGATTGATTGTCAGCTTCATCAGGTCTTCGGGCATGGCCTTGCCCTCTTCGATGTCAGCCAGAAACACAACAGCCCCAGCCAGCGTGCCGTTTTCATTGATCTGTACAAAAGGAACCTCGCGCGACCCTTCACCACAAATTTGCGGGTCTTTCGAAATAGTGTAGGTGCGCGTGTCAGCTGTGGCCTCACCAGCCGCGACTGTGCCGATAAAGCTGCCGCCATTGGCAACTTCGACTTCTTTATAGCCCTTGGCGCTTGCGGCCGTAGCCATCCCCAGCATTGCCAGCGCAATAGCGGATTTTTTCATTATGTTTTTCATTTTCGCTTCCTTTCGGGTGAGTAATATCTACGCAACTTTCAACGCCTCTTCCCGAGGCTGTTGTTGAAACAGTTCGGCCAATGCATCAATCGCGACCAGCCAGCGGGCCTTTTCGCCCTCATTCGCCAGCATATCCAGCAAACGGGCAGCACCGGCATCCGGGGCATATTCACCCAGCAGCTTGCCAATATCACGGCGATAGGTGCCATCATGACTGACCGCAAACAGCACCAGCGCATCCACCGAGGCATCGCCATACAGGCGGGCCAGTGCACGGGCGGCAGCAATGCCAACACCCAGATATTCATCATCCAGCGCGTTGATCATTTCCTTGCCAGCCAGATTGCGATGATCCATCGCACGGATGGCTTCGACGCGAACCAGAGGGTCGGTGCTTTTCAGCATTTCCAACAGCGCGGCGTCAATCTCTTCGCCTTTGATCCAGCCCATCGCGCGGGCCGTCAAAACACGGGTTTCCGAGGTTTCACTGTCCAGCAGTCCCTGCAACATTTCAAGGGCGGCTTCTGGCAAAGCGCCCGTTTGTTCGCCATGTTTGGCCAGCGAGAACAGCGCACCATGCAGGACGTCTTCGTCGACATCCTTGCCTATAGTCTCGATCAGTTTTTCGGTTACTTCGCTGTTTACCACGCTGCCCAGCAAGCGGGCCGAGAACCGCTGCACATCTTCGTGCGGGGCTGCGGCGATAGCCCAGGAAATCTTGCGTTTGGCATGCTTGCGCGTCTTGGCCATATCCAGGAAACGCTGGCTTTCCTCGCTCAGAACCACTTCTTCGGGTTCTTCCATGGGGGCTTCGGGCAGGTTGGATTTGATTGCATCCAACGTCGAAACCGCCGGTGTGCGTTTTTCGGCGACCAGCGGGAAATCTTCGTCAATTTCCTTGGCGATTTCATCAGTGATCTCGGGTAGCGGTTCTTCCTCGATCTCTTCTTCCTCGGGCTCTTCCGGTGGCAATACCAATTCGCCATTCAGTCCCACGATCAAGCCAAGGCCTGCATCATTTGGCCATTTCGGATCATTCGAGGCAATTTCAGCCAATGCCGTCAGTGCCGCAAGACGCAGATGGCGGTCTTCGTCGCCGGCCGCTTGCAACAGCGCAGGTACCGCAATGTCACCAGCCTTCTGCACAGCCTCGATTACGCCAACGCGAAATTCCTGCGGGATGGACTGGTTGCCCAACACATGAAGCAACCCTTTAGCCGCCTCAGGGCCCTTTAGGGCAATCAGTGCAAGAGCGGCCTGTTTGGCGGCTTTGGGATCGCCGGCGATTGCCTTTTGCACGGCCTTTTCCAAATCCTTGTCCTGAAACTTGTCCGGATGGGCCGCAACAATGCGGAATACTTCGATGCGCACTTCCGGTGCGGTATCCTTGATCATATCCCACAGCAGCAGCACGTTTTGCAAACCGGCGTGTTTCACCACTGCCGCACGAACGCTTGCATCTTTGTCCCCGAAAAGGGGTTTCAAACGGTCGTCGGATGGCTCCAAACTTACCAGCGCCAAACGGCGAATTTCCGGCTTCACGTCCTCGATCATTCCGCCACGCAGGGCATCCAGATTCGGATTGTCGGACTCGCCAACGGCCTTGACGATGCGGCGGCACATACGGGTATCGCCCTTGGCATACAGATCAATGATCGCATGTGCGCCCGGCGCGCCCATTTTGGACAGCGCACGTAACACCGGCTCGGTCAGATCTTGCGCTTCGTCATCTAGCATCGCTGCAACAATTTCAGGTACAGCATCTTCTGGCGCAAAAACGGCCAGACCTTCGATGGCTGACATCTGGATATCAACCCATGCGTCCCAACCGGATGTGTAAAATTCGTCACTGTCCCAATAGACATCTTCTTCGGCGCGGGAAACGGCCAGTTTACGCAGCAGCGGCACAACGGGTTCGTGCCGCATGGCAATCAACGCCTTGATCGCGGCGCGTTTTACGTCGGACTCAGGATCGCCGACCAGGTTTTCCATCAGCTTTGCAGCCGTTGCAGGGTCGTTCAACGCACCCAATGCCACCGCGGCATCGGCGCGAACATCTGGATCTTCGTCAAGCAATGCCTGCACCAGAGGGCCTGTGGATTCGGGCAACCCCATACTGCCCAATGCCCGCGCAGCGGCGCAGCGGTGCACATCAATCCCGTCGGTCAGAATTTCGGTTAATCTATCGCGCGCTTTGATTTTCATAGTCCTACCACCTTGATTCAGTCGTGGTAGCCTATCGAATCCGGTTTTTTAGCGCATTGACGTGCGTCAAGCATTAGGTCGCCGACCCCCGTTTTCACAGGGGTCGGCAATTTGTCGCAATACTATGGGTGGGCGCCTGAAAACAGGCGCCCGTTCCGTGAGCTTATATTACGATGTCGCGAGGAGCGAAGGACATCGAACGGAAGCTACGTTTGTAAGGCGATTCACCAATCTTGGTGACTTTCGCAATACCCATTTTGTAGTTGTAGTTACCGCTGATCCAGTCAACGACCCGACCGGCCAAAGCGTTGGCAGGTTGGCTGCTGTGCAAGAAGTCCATATACATGACCCCCGGCTTGACTGCGCGTGTCACCATCGCAACGGCTGTTACCGATGCTTCGGACAACTCGACATTCCCGTTCGCCATTTGGCCAGTGAAGGAATAGTCGGCCCCTTCGACACCCAGTGTGGTGTCTTTCAGGCTTGGGACGCGGTCGTTTGACAACAGAACCATATCACCGCTCTCGATGCCGCGCTTGGCTGCATCTTCTTCGTTGATCTCGACCCAGTTGTCCGGCCAGCGCTGGACGATATAGGGACGACGGGTGTCATCAAAGCCAGATTGCCAGCGTTCGTTGGCACGACCGGATGTGCACCACAGTTCGTCATCCTTGGGCTTCATCCATTCCCAATAGTCCGAGAACAGCGACCAAGGCGACTTCTGGATGTTGCAGCGACCCGTTTGCGAATTGAAGTGCGTCAACTTTTTGTTGAACATATTCAACGCAGTCGGCCCATCGGCCGGCAGTGTACGCGTTGTGTCATGCAACCGGACAGTACCCATCAGAGAACCGTCGTTGTTCATATACACAGGCGCCTGAATGCCGTTTGTACCCATTTCGCGGAACTTCTCGTGCAGGGTTTTGCCTTCACGATGCGCTGCCACTTTGACCATGTTAAAGTCTTTGCGGCTACCGCGAGTGAACTTGGCTGCTTCTTCTGCAACGTCGTTCGAGTTTTCCCAATCGAAGCCCTCGAAGCCCATCTTCTTGGCAAGCTGCGAGATGATCCACCAATCAGGTTTTGCTACGCCCGGTGCATCATAGAACTTTTGATACAAACGAACGCGACGTTCACCATTGGCCCGCAGGAAGTCTTCTTCACCCCAAGTCGCGGCCGGGAAGACGATATCTGCGAATTGGTTGCCAATCGGATCGACCAGATAGATGTCCTGATTGATCACAACCATGCCACCGCTATCAACACGTGCCTTGAGGGTTTCAAGGATTTTCTCGCGGTTGATCGACTGGATCTGGTGCGGGTTACCACGTGTCAATTCGTGGAACCGTGCCGACAGTTGCTGGGAGCCCAGCATCGACTGGATCCATGTGGTACCGATCACGTGGGCAAGGCGTGTGTGGCCTGCCATTGTGTAGGTATCGGTATCCAGTGCCCGACGACGACGACCTGGCAGCTTCATTGGCGATTTGTTGCGGGGATACCCGCCACCACCAACACCACCACGCTGGTGACCACCGGCGCGACCAATCATCTGACCGGGACGACCGCCAGCACCAACAGTAATACCAAGTGCCGAGATGGCCTGTGTATTGCCTGTGTTGTTGGACCAGTAGAAGCCTTTTTCGATCATGATCGAGGTCTTCGGACGTGTGCCGTCTTCTTTCGGTTTGGCCATCATTTCAGCAGCCAGTTGAATTTTCGCAGCGTCTACGCCGGAAACTTCAGAAGCAGCATCCAGTTTGAACTCATCCTGGCTCAGCAGCCACTTGGACCAATCGTCAAACCCTTTGGTCTGGAATTTGCCCCATGTGGTACGCCACTGCCAAGGTGTGTTCCGTGTGCCCTGACCGAAGCCCGAGTTGGAGCCCCACTTGTCATTGACCCAGTTCTCGATCCACTCTTTGTCTTGCCAGCCGTTTTCAACGATGATCCGTGCAATGGCGTTCACAACCAGCAAGTCGGTGCCGGGTGTCACGTCAAGCCACAGGCCGCCATTTTGCTCGGCAAAGGCAACACCAGCGGTTTTGCGCGGAACCATAAAGATGGCTTTCTGGCCACCCTGGATTGCCGGCATGATCCACTGAGTGAACATGATGGTTTTGGTTTCGTAGGGGTCAGTACCGCAAATCAGCAGAGTTTCTGCATCTTTCCAGTCCTGATAAGCAGCGCCAAAGTTATCGAAGCCCGCATCACGGAACCCAGGAGTCGAAGACACGTTGGACGGTGTATCGTGGAACGTAAAGTTCGCAGTGTTAACCGAACGCAATGCATATTTGGTGATTGCGTATGTGTTTTCGATGTACTGGTAGCTGTAGGTTTTCACACCGTAAGCGTTGGTACCGTGCTTTGCGATAACGTATTTGCCGATTTCGGCAGCGATATCCAAAGCAAAGTCCCATGTCACCGGCTGAAGCAGACCATAGATCCGCATCATTGGCGATTGCAGACGATCGCGTGTCGGCGTTTCAGGGTTGTAGCACTTCTGCGCAATACAGCCACCGCGAAGCGACGAGTCACCGTTTACGTTTACGGCTTCGGCGTCTTTGTCGGGGATGATCACAACGTGGTGTGGCTCGCCGTCATGCAGCACGATGTTGTGCTGGTTGGGGGCAACCCACGGGCCAAGTGCCTGAACGGGGAAATCCTCGCCAAATGCGTTCTCGGCTGCAGCTGCGCCACCGTTTTTGCTACCCTTAACGGGCCAACGGTAGACTTTGTAGCCACAGGCCACGATGCAGTAATCGCAGGCCGTGGTGATAACTTCCGCATCTGCCGGGGGCAGAGGGACGTTCTCGTCTGGGATGTAATATGGAGTTGACATGTTCTTCCTCTCCTTAACCGTGCAGGTTGTCTTTGCGGCCGTAAATCAGGCCGAAGATTCCAGTGGCGTAGATATCGTCACCGTCGAGTTCCAGCAGAACCTGCGGAAGGCTTTGATATGCCTGACCGGAAATCAGGATGCCGTGGCGCGTCAAGTCGTAGGTCGACAAGTGCAGCGGGCAGGCGCCCAAAGATTTCGTATCGGGTTTGTAGCTGTCGTAAAGCGAGCCACCCTGGTGGGTGCAAGCATAGTTGAACGCGACAACATCCTGGCCTTCGCCAATGCCGCCGCCCGCTTTCACGCCCATTTTGACGATCATCGAGTCGGCATGTTCGCCTTCATCGGGGTAGGAGAAATCGAATGGTTTATCCAATTCCAGTTCCGACATTTTCGCGATCAGTTTGCGCGGGAATTCGGTGATCTGCGCTGGCACTTCTTCGGCCATCGGAGTTCCCGGATTCAACGTGATCATGATCGTGGTTGTGACACCGGTGCTGATCAAGAAGTTGCGGCGGGAAACCAGGCACTTGTGCCCAACCTCTTTGGCAATCTCCTTGCGGCGTTCGCCGGTCGGTTTCTTTAGTTCTTGTGACATAGTAATATCCTCTCCTGAAGGCTTACTCGGAAGCCAGCGCTTCGTAGGGTGGCAATACGGGTGGATCGACACGCAGCTCGTCGCCGCTGAAGGCCTCAAGGAAGGCAACCAGCTGATCCATTTCCTCGTCTGTCAGGCCCAGAGGCTTGATCAGGTCGGATTTGGTTGCGGCCATTGTGCCATCGGTGAAGTCGTTTTCACCACCACCAGCATTATAGAACTCTACAACTTCGCGCAGATCCCAGAATGAACCATTGTGCATGTAGGGCGCTGTGTAAGCTGTGTAGCGCAGAGGCGGGACACGGAACTTGCCCATGTGATCCGCTTGTTTGGTGCGGAAATACAGGCCCGGATCGTCCTTCAGTTTGCGATACATTTCCTGCGTTACGCCTTTGGCATACAGCTCGTAACGGAAAGTGACCTGTGCAAGACCGTCTTCTTCCCAACGCTCTGCGGGCGGAACACCAAGGTTGTAGTAGTTTTCGTCCGTTGCCTGCGCCCCGTTGTGACACTGGATACAACCGGCTTTGCCGTTGAACAGCTCCATACCTGCGACCTGTTCTTCGGACAGCGCCGAAGTGTCGCCAGCCAGATATTTGTCAACAGGTGTGTCGTTCACGATCAAGGTGCGTTCAAAAGCAGCAATCGCAGCCCATGCATCGCCAATCAGCGGATACTCGGTGCCGAATACTTCGTTGAACCGGCGGCGATATTCAGGAATGAACGCCATGCGCGTTTCCATCACATCGTTTTCACCGTTACCGGCAACGCCACCCTTAGCGGCACTTGGTGCCTGCTTTTCAAGCGATGCGGCGGAACCAGCCCAGAACAACTGACCCAGATAGGCCGAGTTGATCACAGATTGCGAGTTACGCCAGTGAACTGTGCCCGGATAACCACGCGACAGGCTGTCACCAAAGGCCCAACCCTGATCGGGTTCGTGGCAAGTGACACAAGCCGTGGATGCGTCGCCGCCGATGCGGGGATCCCAGAACAGGATTTTGCCCAATTCGACTTTGGCATCTGATTGTTTGTTATCCAGCGGAACCGGCGGTTCACCCAGCGGTGCCAAGGGCGGGTATTTACCCATTTCCCCGGCGTTGACCATAGCCGCTGAAACTGCAATCGCAGCCACACCAGCCATCAACGTAAGAGTACTTTTCATCATTTTCATCAATCCTCTCCCGTTTTAGTTCGACACATCGCGCCAGTTTTCGATGGCGGTGTAGTTTGTTGGAATTTTACCATCCCAGACGTACTCGGGACCAGTGAGCGGGTCACCGGAAAGAGCTTCGAGGAAAGCAACGAGATCAGCTTGCTCATCTGCCGACAGACCCAGCGGTTTCATCCGCTCGTCCTTGTTGGCATCATCGCCGCCACCGTCGTTATAGAAGGCAACAACATCAGCCAGCGTCGCGATCATGCCGTTGTGCATGTAGGGCGCTGTGTACTTCAGCTCGCGCAGGGTTGGTGTGTTGAACTTGCCAATATCACTACCATCGACGGGATGGCGGATGATTTGCGCACCTACGTCACGGCGCACGTTCATGTAGTTTTCAATACCCATGAAGCTTGCAAATGCAGCATAAGTCATATGACGCATCGGGTCGGACCAGATTTCCGGATTGTTCGGAACAGCCGTATTATAGGCCATATCGTCCGTCAGACGCGGGCCATTGTGACAGCTTACGCAACCGGCTTTACCTTCAAACAGGGCCTGACCACGTGTTGCGGATTCAGACATGCTACCTGCATCAAACGGCGCATTTTTCGAAATCAGGGTCTTCAGATACTCGGGGATCGCCTTGCGAACCGAGCCGTTCGACGGCTCGCCGTAACCGGCAGCTTCGAACATTTCCACATAAACCGGATCCTGCTTGATGCGTTCCTGCATCAGGCGCATGTCCATGTTCATCATGTAGTCTTCGGTGATGCTTTCGCGTGTCACGTCGTTCAGGTTTGTGCCCAAACGCCCGTCATGGAACCAGTTGGCCGCAGTGGCGGTGTTCACCAGTGTCGGCGCATTACGGAATCCTTTGGACCCCGGATATGCCAGTGACAGGGCCAAACCATCGGTAAAGGCTTTGTCAGGCTGGTGACAGGTTGCGCAGGAAATGGCAGCATCGCCCGACAGGCGCACATCAAAGAACAAACGCTTACCCAGCGCAGCTTTGGCCTCGTTGATTTCGGGGCCTACGACAGGCCCAAGCGCCATGTCTTCAGCCGTTACCGGACCAGCAAGGACTGTGGCGCACATCAGTGCCGCCCCAAGCGTTACTGTGCCGCTTTTGAACCGAGATATCTTCATCGATCTCCCTTTCTTATTGGAAATTAAATCCGACTCGTGGAGTGCGAGCCGAACGGTGTCTTGGACACAAAGTCGCAGGGCGGGTGCCCTGCGTCATTGATAGCCATCAAGATTTCGTGATTTCGGAGATATTTTTGAAAATATCCTGTCGTCCCAGTCAACTATAGTTGACTGAAACGCTTTCTGGCCCGCCAGACAAGGATCAGGAACAGCAGCCCGGCAAGCAGCGCCGCAGCGATTGCAATTCCCATGATTTTTGTCGGGTTTTCGGTTGGCTCCAGCAAAATCCAGTACCACGCGGTAAAGCTGTTCTGGATGCCGCTTTCGCCATTCACCCCGTCCCATGCTGCAAAAGCAATCGGTGTATAGACACCCTCGCTGAATTGCAGATCTGCGGCAGCTTCGGTCGCCAGAGGGCGACTAAAAACCACCTGCCACTGGCCATCGGCCCACTGGCCTTTGGCGTTCAGGGCGGAACTGTCTTCGCGTGGTTTGGGCGCTTTGTCCAAACCGACCGCATCCATGATCACAGCAGATTCGTCCGCCACCGGTTCAACCGAAGGCGCGGTCCAGACCCACATATTGACGGGGTTCTTTTTATCGCCTTGGCGGAAGTACGGCTTTTCGTTGGTGCCGGACAAGGCAGCGGGGATTTGAACGGCAATCGCATCGCGCGTGGCCTCAACCCCCTCAATTGCATAGGCCTGTTCCAGTTCCGAACCGGGAACCGAATAAGTGCGGTCATCAACATCAACACGCATGGTAATGTCCGTGTCATTATAGAGGGCGCGCACGGTGACGAATTCGGTCAGCGTTGTGAACAGGCGCGGTTCCTTGATGATGTTTGGACCCATGTTAAATGTCATGGCTGGCGCCGTATCCCACAGCGGATCAGCCGGATCAGTTGGCAGATCACCGTCTACACGAATTGCTTTGATCACCGACTCACCTTTGGAAACCGGAACTGCATTGTCACGCAGGGTTGTGACATAATTGGCAATAGCCCAGCGTGTTTCGACGTCCAGTGCGGTGGTGTGTTCGGGCATTGGAGATGACGGAATACCAACCGACAGGCGCTGGAACACATCCTGCACATCCAGCGTCACGCGCCAGCTTTCGGGGTGGGTCAGGTTCCGGGGCCAGATACGGTTGCCCGCATCATCCGCCAGACGTTTGCCCGATGTGATGTTGCCGCGACCCTTGGGGCCATGACATTCGGCGCAGATAAATTCGAACTTCTCTTTGCCCAGCGCCAGCATTTCCGGTGTGGGGGCAGGCATTGCACCCATCTCGATCGGACCCAGCTCATCTGGTTCGACATCGTCCCAGTACCCCAGAACCTTGATCTTTTCGATCAGCCCGTCAACTTCGGCGTCGGACAGCAGGTCTTTCCATGCGGGCATGGCTGTGCCTGTCAGGCCGTTCATGATCGAACTGTGCAGATCATCGTCGGTCGGGAATTCGGAATCTGAATTGGTGGTTTTATACTTGAACAGACCAAGGGTGAAATCACGCGGTTTCGGATACATCCGGTCCGCCGCAACACCCAGACCATCACCATCCACACCGTGACACTGCGAACAGCGCTTCATGTAAACCGCGTCGATTTGTTCTTCTGTAAGGTCGGCGCCTGGATCAACCAGCGCAGGCTCGACCGCATCGGCAGATTTCTCTTCCAGCTCCCATGAACGTGGCTCGAAACCGGTATAGTCATACAGGAACGAAATGATCTTCCACACTTCGTCTTCTTGCAGCATTTCCTCCCAGACCGGCATGGCGGACGCCCAAGGCGTGCCTTCACGCGGCAGGCCGGGGCCACCTTTGGTGATGCGCCAGAACAGGAAAGATTCCTGCAACTGGGCGATCATGCCGACATCCTGAAAGTTGATCGGGCGCGGGTTAAAGGTTTTGGCAAAATGGCCTTCGCCATCCAGTGTATCGCCGTGGCAGTAGATGCAGTTCTTATAATAAAGCTCGGCGCCCTCGGCCACGATCGCGGCGTATTCTTCGGATGTTTCGTCGAATTCTTCGCGATAGGGGTTTTGCAATTTCAGCAGGTTATAGGTCTTGCCATAGGCCCGCAGGCTGGATGGCGGTGCGGGATGAACCGTGCGCAATTCCAGCGGCGACGTGACCGACGGTTTCACCATGTCATAGGTCAGATAACCAACGCCACCGACCACAGCCGCAAAGGCGGCAATGCGGGGCAACAGCATTTTGGGCGAGCCAAACAACGCCATCAGCGGGGCAAAGAACTGTGCGGCCATTTTGTTGTCGAATGTCACAACCAGCAGCACCGCGACCGTGCAGATGATCATATACTGGATCAGCAGGGATGCCGGCACTGGCGGGTTCAGCACGTAGGCGAAAACCACATAAAGCGCTGCCAGAAGAAGAACCGACAGGAACAGGGGGTGTTTGAAAAATCGCATCATATTCATCCCTTATTCAGGCAGGTTCATTAGGTAATCGACGATCAGCGACAGTTCGCTATCGTCCATCTGGTCGGCAAAATCATCCGGCATCATTTCAGCCTCGAACCCTTCGGCGATTGTCGCATTCGGATCAGTGATTGCGGCTTTTACTTCGCCCGCCGACATCCGTGTACCAATTCCGTTCAGTTTCGGGCCGATGTCGGCTTCGGAGCCGTCCAGATCGTGGCAACCGGCACAGCCGAAATTATCGATGGCTTCCAGCCCGGTTGTGGCCAGCGGCTCTTCCTCGTCGTCAGCGGCCGGAGGGGCCGCATCAGGCAATGCCAACAGATAATCGGTCAAAACCAACAGTTCCGAACCCCGCAACGCCTCACCAAAATCATCCGGCATAAAGTCTGCATCATAGCCTTCGGCGATGACAGCGTTCGGATCAATGATGGCCTCGATCACCGTGGCGCGGTCCATCCGGTTGCCAATGCCGTTCAGCGACGGGCCAATATCGGCCCCGCTTCCGCCCAGATCGTGACACGCGGCGCAGCCGTATTCGTCAATGATCGCTTCGCCGGATGTCAACAATGGCGCGGGTTCACCACCATCTGCGGCGGGTTCTTCTGCCACCGGCGCGTCATCAGCGCTGGGTAAGGGAACCGTTGGGTCCAGTCCGGCAAGGTCTTGCAAGAATGCAGTGACGGCATTCATTTCAACGACCGTCAATTCAATCGGCGCCTTGTCCACGGTTGGCATCGGCGATTCAGTATCGTTGGTGCCTTTTTTACCAAAGCCTTCGACAACAAAGGCCGAGGGGTCTTTCATCGATTCAAGGATATAATCCTCAATCGCTTTGGCCCCCTCCTTGCCTGCGGATACGCCTTTGTAACGGGCATCGGCCAGACGGGAAGGATATGTCGCGGCCATGTCCATTTCCAGCGTGTCGGGCGCGCGGCCCATGCCGTTATGACACAGCGTGCAAGTGCCCTTGCCTTTGAAAATACCTTCGCCAAGGGCGATCATACCGTCCATATCCAGACCATCGGTCGAAACCTCGACCGGCTCAGAAGTATCCGGCACCACCTGCGGCAGCAAATGGGAAACGCCCATGAACCCCAGCAACATCACGACACTGAAACCGATAACGCGAAGGAAAGTCATGCTGCGTCCTCCGTTCCCTTTTGCTTGGTCTGGCCAAGCCGTGACAGCCAGAACACAAAGACCATGATCGCCATGAAGCCAAGGGTGATCGCGGTGATCACGTTGCCTGCATCACTAAGGGTCGGGATGTAGTTTTCAGGCGAGTTGTCTTTCATCACCGTATAGACATGCCAGTTTGTGCGCAGCGACGAGCGGATATAGCCCATCAAGCCCATCAGCCATGTAAAGGCCACCGGCAGCACGAACAGCGCGTATTGCGACCGTTCGGTCATGCGGCCCCAATGGACCTTTTCTGCCTTGGCCCCGCGCAACATGAACACGTCCAGAATGACCGACCCGATGATGATGGTCAGCGTGCTAACCACCTGCGGCACCGAGGCACCAACCTTGTAAACCGTCGGGGTGATATAGCCATAGATGCCCGCGCCAACGATATTGGCAATGCCGACAACATAAAGCGCCACCACGATCATATTGCCGGATTTGGCCCAACTGACCGTCGGGATGCGGGACGAGCGATAGAACAGTTGGAACGACATGAAGGTAAACACCAGCATCAGGTTCACAGCGGTATTCTTGGCGGGCATAATCCCCAGCGGGCCAAGGATTTTATGATGCGTGCCACCAAGGTTCTGAATTTCGTTGGCTGTCAGGATCAACGTGTGCGGCGTCAGCCAGACAAGAAACCCGCCAACAATCACCACCGCGATGTATTTCACATATTTCGCATATTGCGCCCCGCGATCCGTGCGCATCAGGCCCGACCACAGGTAATAGTTCGCCGCCAGCATGATCGTCCCGATCAGCACCGCCTGAATGATAAACAGCCACGCCAAAATCCCCCCCATCGCGGTGATCCCCATTTGCTGGGAATAGGCGTAAATTTCAGCCATCAACCAGTAACCGGCAAACGGCAGCGGTATGAAACCCAGGATAGCGATAAAGTTCGAGGTATAGCCCATCCAGTCGTAATGCGCTTTCTTCTCGGGGTCTTTTTCAGCCAGAAACATGTAAGCGGCATAGCCCCCCACAATCGCGCCGCCATAAGCGATATTGGCAAGGAAACGATGCAGGTTCAGCGGGTTCCACAACGGGTTGCGCGTGGCCTCCCATACAGTGCCGGTGATGGCGCCGGTCGGATCAACACCGGCAGGGGACATCATAAAGCTGGCCCATGCGTTGGCGATAAACATCAGGGTCAGACCAACAGTATTCAGCAGCAGGCCGATCGACATGTGGTAATATTTGCGATTGCCGCGCCGCAGGGCATCCCATGAATAAAAGTAAACATACAGGGTGATCGATTCCAGCCCGAACAACATGGCATAAATCAGCATCTGTCCGCGGAATACCTTGACCAGATACCCCATAAGATGCGGGTAGAACACAAGCAGAGACAGCAGCAAGCCACCGCCAACCAATGCGGTCAGCGAATAGGCGGCCATCGTAATTTTCATGAATTCGCGCGCCATATTGTCGAACCGATCATCGCCGGTAACAACGCTCATAAATTCGGTCGCGATGGCAAACAACGGCACAGCCAGAACGAACGCCGCTAGGAACAGATGCATTTGCGCAGCACTCCAGACAACTGTGCGCGCACTAACGCCGCCAATCAGCGGATAATCCAGACGCGAGGGTTTTGGTGCCCCCTCAAGCACTGCGGCCGCGTCATCAGCAGCAGCAAGCACCAGATCGGGCGAGACAAGTAAAACAAAGGCAGCAAGCAGGGCCAGCAGGTGAGATAGTTTCATAATCAGCCCCCTAAACCGGCATCAGGTCAGCGCCGACAGGCAGCCCCTGACCTTCCATGATCGATTTGTCGATGAAGTAGAAAACAGCAACCCAGACAACCAGAGCCACCACAAATACCAGCCACTTGTTTCCCAACATACGGACTTCCTTATTGTTCTTTAGCCTTCAGCGCGCACTAGTGATGGACAGCTACGACACCGTGGTCGTACAGCAGCAACCACCAGAAAAAATACAGCATAGCGACAGCGGTCAGCGTAAAAACCAGCTTGCCCAACAGTGTGTTTTCGTTCTTTCCAGACATGTTCCCTGCCTTTTCCATTCACGCAGCTTGTGCATTCCATAGGTCGCGGCAGAACAGCACAGTCAGGAATTGTTGTAATTGATGGCCATCAAGGTTCGGGTGTTTTGTAAGATGCCTGCCATCTAAAACGCCACCCCGCAGGATTCCGATATCCGGCTGCGCAGGCGCGACAGATACACAGGCATCGGCTCGTCCTCTTCGCGGGGCACCAGAAAGATCAGCTTGGCCGCGATGATATAGGGGCGGCGCTCTTTGCCCTCGCCCGGCGTCGGACTGGTTAGTATTTCCTCAACAATCGCAACTGTTTGCGTCGGGTTTTCACAGAATCTGGGCAGCGCAGATTTGTTGGCGTACCAGTCGGCGCTGTTGAAAATGAACAGCATCACAACAGCCGTCAAAACAAAGACAATCAGAATCCGGTGCATTTTCTTTCCCTTGTTGCGGGCAATCCCAAGGCCCGTTGTTTCACAAATCCACCCCGGATAAGCCAGTGCACCACCGTAATTGTTACAATTCTTTACATCTCGCAATGCAATGTAACGGATTCAAAATCCTGACGAAACATCCGGTCCCTAATGTCCAAAGCTGAAATTGGTGGCCAGGCACGCCCTGAAAGCCGCTAAATGTTTAAGGATACCAACCCGAATGAGCACCCTTCCCGCCGTTAAATGCCAAAACTGTTCGCTTTATACCGAAGCCGGCAGTCTATGCGCGCAAATCACTTCGGACGAGCTGGACAGCCTAAGCGAAAAATCCCGTACCGCCACCCTGAAACGGGGCGAAAGCATTGATACCGAAGAATTGCTGATGTGGCCGGTCATCGCCATTTCATCCGGCGTTATCAGCCTGCAACACCTGTTGGAAGACGGGCGAAAAACCATCGCCGCGTTTTTCATGCAGGGCGATATTATCGACATGCGCGGCATTTCCAGCCGTAACCGCGGCCACCTGATTGCCCTGAACAAGGTCAACCTGTGCCGCCTGTCGCCCGCCGCGTTTGAATCCATTATTGAAAAGAACACCGAGGCCCAGCGCGTCGTCTGGGACAATCTGCGCAAACAGACCTACCGCGCGATTGACCACTCTGCCGATCTGGCCAAGAAGCACGCGCTGGAAAAACTGGCGTCGTTCATTTTCGAGTGCAAGCGCCGCCAAACCATCACCCTATCGGAAAACAGTGTGATCATTCCGGTGCGCCGTGTCGATCTGGCCGAATATCTGGGGATGCAGCCCGAAACCGTCAGCCGTTGCTTTAAAGACCTTGAAGATCGTGAAATTATCGAATTCAACGGTATTTCGAACATCCGGCTACTAAAGGCCCCGATCCTGCGGCGCATTGCGAATGGTGATAGAAATGCAGATGCAATCCAGCATCCATCTAAAAACAAATTCAAAGTCCTTAGCTTTGGCTGAAACCGGAAAAACCGGAATCCTGCTGATCAATCTGGGCACGCCCGAGGCAACGGACTATCGTTCGATGCGCCGGTACCTGAAGCAGTTCCTGTCCGACAAACGCGTGGTCGAATCCACCGGACCGGTCTGGTGGCTGGTGCTAAACGGGATCATCCTGCGCAAGCGGCCAAAAACCAGCGGGCGGGCCTATGATCTGATCTGGAACCGCGAATTGGACGAATCCCCGCTGAAAACCGTGACCCGATCGCAATCGGATGCGGTTGCGCAGTTGTTCGCGGGCAAGGCCAATGTCGTGGTCGACTGGGCCATGCGTTACGGCAAGCCGTCCATCGACGATGTTCTACAGCGGCTGACCGATCAGGGATGCGATCGTATCCTGCTGTTCCCGCTCTATCCGCAATACAGCGGCGCCACGACCGGCACGGCGATGGACAACGTGTTCGATGTTCTGAAATCCATGCGCCATCAGCCCGCGATCCGCAGCGTTGCCCCCTATTACGACCATCCCGCCCACATCAAAGCACTGGCCGACAGTATCCGCGCCCATCACGCAACGCTGGACTGGACGCCAGAAGTCACGATTGCCTCGCTGCACGGGTTACCTGTGGATTTTGTCAAAAAGGGCGATCCCTATCAGGATCAATGCGAATCCACCGTCGCCATGCTGCGCGAAGAACTGGGTTTTGCCGAGTGGCAATTGCTGCTGACCTATCAATCGCGTTCTGGCCGAACCGAGTGGCTAACCCCCGATACCGAGGAAACCGCCGTGGGTCTGGCCCGCGATGGCATCAAGAACCTGACCATTATCGCCCCCGGGTTTGCCACCGACTGTATCGAAACGCTGGAAGAGCTTCACATCCGTGCCGTGGATGCATTTTTAGCGGCTGGCGGGGCCAACTGTTCTGTCGTTCCCTGCCTTAATGACAGCCCTGTTTCAATCAACATGTTGAAAACACTTATTGATTCCAACCTTCACGGCTGGCTCTAACCCCGGTTTACGCCCTCTTCATCTTGTCAGATTATTCGTCTAACCCTCATTTGAAGGGTTTACTTGGCAATTCTTGTTCGCTAAACACATTCACGATTACGAATATGTTAAGGATTCACCCCTTTCAAAATTGGCTCGGCTGCCGCAAGATAGGACAAATCTGTCTGAAGCACTGGCAAAAGGACACCTGCAATGAAACTCTCGCTGCCCCTTATCATCACCCTGCTTGGCGCGACCATCGCCCACGCGGAAACCCTGACACTCACCCCCCAGTCCATCACCGAATGGAAGGCCGTTTACGGTGTGATCGAAACCCGCGATCGGGTTCCGGCGCGGGCGCGGATCGGCGGCACGATAGTGGAACTGCTGGTCACCGAGGGGGACATGGTAGCCGAAGGACAAAAGGTTGCCCTGATCAAGGATGACAAGCTGGAATTCAGGCTGGAAGCACTGGATGCCCAGATTTCCGCATTGCAGGCCCGTTTGAAAACCGCCGCCGAAGATCTGAAGCGCGGCGAAGAATTGATCAAACGCGGCACCATCACCACCCAGCGCCTTGGCCAGCTTCAATCGCAAGTCGACGTTTTATTTGGCGAAATTCGCGGGGTCGAGGCACAGCAACTGGTGATCAAGCAACAGATCGCCGAAGGCGAGGTTCTGTCCCCCGAGGCGGGCGTGGTCCTGTCTGTGCCGCCTTCCAAGGGCTCGGTTATCAATCCAGGCGAAAGCGTTGCGGTGATCGGTGGTGGCGGATCGTTCCTGCGCCTGTCGGTGCCTGAACGCCACGCGTCCAATCTGAATGAAGGCGATGAAATCGTGATGGGCATCGGTCAGACCGGCACTTTGGCCAAAGTCTATCCGCAAATCGAAAACGGACGGGTGCTGGCTGATGTCGAGGTTGACGGCCTGAACGACCGTTTTGTCGGCCGCCGCGTGCCGGTGCGCTTGCCTGTCGGTGAACGCAAGGCGATTTTGGTGCCGGAATCGGCCGTCTCCATGCATGGCGGCATTGATTTTGTCACCCTCGAGGTCAACGGTGAAGAAATGCGCCGCGCCGTGGTTCTGGGGGCTACAGTTATCCGCGACGGGGAAAACTGGAACGAAGTTCTGACCGGCGTTGTTGCTGGCGACAAACTGGTGAATAACAATGAATGACAGCCATATCGGACAAACGGGCGCGTTGGGAATTGCCGGCCGCCTGACCCGTAATTTCATCACCTCGCCGCTGACGCCCCTGTTCCTGCTGGCAGCGTTTGCTGTGGGGCTGATCGCCCTTGCCAGCCTGCCGCGCGAAGAAGAACCGCAGATTTCGGTGCCGCTGGTGGACATCCATGTTCAAGCTGCCGGTCTAAAAGCCGAAGACGCGGTGAAACTGATCACCGAGCCATTGGAGAACATCGTCAAAGGTATTGATCAGGTCGAACATGTCTATTCCTCGACCCGCGACAATCAGGTGATGGTGACGGCGCGTTTCCTTGTCGGTGTTGACGCCGAAACCGCCATTTTACGCGTCTATGACAAATTGCGCGCCAATATGGACCGCATCCCCGTCGGCATCCCCGACCCGCTGGTTGTCGGGCGCGGCATTAATGACGTCGCCATTGTCACCCTGACCTTTTCCCCCAAATCGGGGCAGGACGCGATGACGGCCAATGACATCACCCGCATCGTGCGCGAAGTAAATTCCGAGATTGCCAAAATCGACGATGTCGGCCTGACCTTTATGGTTGGCGAAACCTCGGATGCGTTGCGGGTTGCCCCAGACCCTGAAAAACTGGCGCTTTATGGCGTGACGCTGCAACAACTGGTGGGCAAGGTCCAGGGGGCCAACTCGGCCTCGCCTGCAGGGACGGTGCGCGACAACGGCGAACAGATCGCCTTTATTCTGGGTGAAACCCTGTCGACACCCGACCAGATCGGCAACCTGAAACTGACCTCGCGCGATGGGCGACCCGTCTATGTGCGCGATGTGGCCGACGTTTCCTATGCGATTGATCTGGACGAGGTGCACGTTGCAACCTTGCACCGCGCCGATAACGGCGAAGTCGAACGGTTGCCCGCCGTCACATTGGCCGTCGCCAAACGCGCAGGCTCAAATGCCGTTAAGGTGGCCGAAGCAATTTTGGAAAAGGTTGAAACGCTGGAAGGCACCCTGATCCCTGACACGATGGAAATCGAGGTCACTCGCGACTACGGCGAAACGGCCGATGAAAAGGCCAACGAACTGTTGTTCCATCTGGGCCTTGCCACCGTATCCATCGTTGCGCTGGTGTTCATCGCAATCGGCTGGCGCGAGGCCGTGGTGGTCGCCGTTGTCATCCCGATGACTATTCTGATGACGCTGTTTGCGTCGTGGTTGATGGGCTATACCCTGAACCGCGTGTCGCTGTTCGCACTGATCTTTTCCATCGGGATTCTGGTGGACGACGCGATTGTGGTCATTGAAAACATCGCCCGCCACTGGGGTATGAAACGCAAAGGCCAAAGCCGCTTTGGCGCCGCGATCAACGCTGTGGCCGAGGTGGGCAACCCCACCATCGTTGCCACCCTGACCGTGGTGGTGGCCCTGCTGCCAATGCTGTTTGTGTCCGGCCTGATGGGACCATACATGAGCCCGATCCCGGCCAATGCCTCGGCTGCGATGATCATCTCGTTCTTTGTGGCGGTGATGGTCACCCCTTGGCTGATGATGAAAATTGCCGGCGGGGCCGAAATGCACCATGACGACGATGCCGAAGCCGGCGGAAAACTGGGCAAACTCTATGCCGCTGTTGCCCGCCCGCTGTTGCGTTACAAATCCGTCAGTCTGATATTCTTGCTGGTGGTCGTCGTGGCCTCGTTCGGGTCTTTGGCCGCACTTTACACCCGCGACGTTACGGTCAAACTGCTGCCGTTCGATAACAAATCCGAACTGTCCGTGGTAATCGACCTGCCCGAAGGGGCCTCGGTCGAAGCAACGGATGCGGTGGCACAACAGGCCGCTAAAATCGCACTTGGGTTGGACGAGGTGATCTCGGTTCAAACCTATTCCGGCACCGCCGCCCCCTTCAATTTCAACGGTCTGGTGCGCCATTACTTCCTGCGCCAACTGCCCGAACTGGGCGATGTGCAAATCAACCTGCTGGGCAAAGGCGAACGGGAACGCACCAGTCACGAGATCGCGCTGGAACTGCGTGAATTGCTAACGGCAATGGATGTCCCCCCCGGCACCAACATCAAAACAGTCGAGCCGCCCCCCGGCCCACCTGTCATCGCCACCCTGCTGGCCGAAGTATACGGCCCCGACGCCGAAACCCGCCGCGAAGCCGCGCGCCGCATCCGCAAAGCATTCGAGGCCGTGCCCTATATCGTTGACGCGGACGACAGCTTTGGTGTGCAGCCACGCCAGAAACGGGCGGAACTGTCGCCTGACGATCTGGAATTCTACCACGTTCAGGAAAGCGATGCGCTGGATACCTTGCGGATGCTGAACAGCCAGATCACGGTTGGCTATTCCCACCGTGGCAAGGGCCGTCAACCGATCCCGATCGTGGTTGGCCGCGAACGCGGTGACCGTGTGATCGACGAACGTATGCTGGCCACACCCGTGCCAACCAACGTACTGCCCGGAGATCGCGGCGTTGTCGAACTGGGTGATGTGGTGCGGATCGTCGAAGAACGCGCATCCTTTCCCATCTTCCGCCACAACGGCCGTTATGCCGAAATGGTTATGGGCGAAATGGCTGGCCGGTTCGAAGCCCCGCTTTATGGCATGTTGGCCGTGGCAGAAGAGTTGGACAAGATGGACTGGTCCGACATGGATAAACCCGAAATCAGCCTGCACGGCATGCCCACAGAAGAAGAACACGTAACCCTGCTGTGGGATGGCGAATGGGAGGTCACATGGGTCACCTTCCGCGATATGGGTGCTGCGTTCGGCGTGGCCCTGTTGGGCATTTACATCCTTGTGGTGGCGCAGTTCGGATCGTTCCGCCTGCCGCTGGTGATCCTGACACCCGTGCCGCTGACCTTCCTTGGTATCATGCTGGGTCACTGGTTGTTTGGCGCGCCGTTCTCGGCCACGTCGATGATCGGTTTCATCGCGCTGGCGGGGATTATCGTGCGAAACTCGATCCTGCTGGTCGATTTCATCAGGAACGAAGGCGAAGGCCGCGTCGATCTGGACATCCTGATCGCGGCAGGCGCCACCCGTTTCAAACCAATCCTGCTGACCGCGATTGCCGCGATGATTGGTGCGGGTGTGATCCTGTCCGACCCGATTTTCCAAGGGCTGGCAATTTCACTACTGTTCGGGCTGGCCACGTCTACCTTGCTGACCGTGCTGGTCATTCCGGCCATCTACCGCGTGTTCAAAATGTAGGCAAAATAAAGGGGAGCGTTGTTGGCCCACCGCTCCCCTTCTGCTATCCGGATTTGCCGAAACAGAACCGGATAATTCTGTTAGCGCTACCATAGTCAATACATCAACCTTGGACAAGACGAAAAATTGCCTGTAACAAGTGTGTAAACGCCAAAACAGGAAATCCATTCGTGTCATCGCCGTCTACGCCACCCAAACGCACGCTCACCCTGCGCGACGTCTCCGAGGCTTCGGGCGTAAGCGAAATGACCGTCAGCCGCGTTTTGCGCAATCGCGGCGATGTGTCGGACGCCACCCGCCTGAAAGTCACCCAAGCGGCCAAACGGCTGGGCTATGTCCCCAACAAAATCGCCGGTGCGCTGGCCAGCCAGCGGGTTAATCTGGTGGCGGTGATCATTCCGTCCCTGTCAAACATGGTATTCCCCGAGGTCCTGACCAGCATTAACGAGGTGCTGGACGAAACCCCGTTGCAGCCGGTGTTCGGTGTCACCAATTACCAGCCGGAAAAAGAAGAATCCGTGCTGTTTGAAATGCTGTCGTGGCGCCCCTCCGGCGTGATCATCGCCGGTCTGGAACACACCGACGCCGCCCGCGCCATGATGCGCAATGCCGATGTGCCGATTGTTGAAATCATGGACCTCGATGGTGATCCCATAGATGCCATCGTCGGTGTGTCACAACGCCGCGCGGGTCGTGAAATGGCCGACGCGATCATCAAGGCAGGCTATCGCAACATCGGCTTTATGGGCACCAACATGCCGCTGGATCACCGCGCCCGCAAACGGTTCGAAGGGTTTAGCGAAGCACTGGCCGATGCCGGAATTGAAATTGCAGATCAGGAATTCTATTCCGGCGGATCGGCGCTGGTAAAGGGCCGCGAGATGACCGAGGCAATTTTGAAACGATCACCCGATCTGGATTTTCTTTATTATTCCAATGACATGATCGGCGCTGGCGGGTTGCTGTATTGTCTGGCCAACGGCATCGACGTGCCCGGACAGGTCGGTCTGGCAGGGTTCAACGGGGTTGAACTGTTGAACGGCCTGCCCAAACAGCTGGCCACAATGGACGCCGAACGCCATAAAATTGGCCGCGCCGCTGCCGAAATCATCGCCGCCCGTTCCCGTGGCGAAGACGCCCCGCAGCGGGTTGAACTGACCCCAAGGCTACAATTTGGCGATACGCTGAAACGCCCTTGACCTTCCACCAACTGGAACCCCTATCTATGGTGTGAAACATTGATTCCACAGGTGTGCCATGAGCGATCTTAAAACCCTTTCCTTGCAAGTTACCGGTCTGAACTGCGCCTCGTGTTCGGGTCGTGCCGAAAAGGCATTGAACGCGGTTGAAGGGGTGGATGTGGCCACCGTCAATCTGGCCGCCGAAACCGCGCAGATCACCTATTCCGATCCGGCCACGCCCGCCACCTTGATCACCGCGCTATCCGACGCGGGCTATCCCGCCGCAACCCAAGACGTGACGCTGGAAATCGAAGGCATGTCCTGTGCGTCCTGCGTGGGCCGTGTTGATCGAGCGCTGGCCAAAAGCGACGGGGTGCTGGATGTGTCGGTCAATCTGGCCACCGAGACCGCGACCATTCGCTATGCCACCAAGGCCACCGATGTAGCCACGCTGATCAAAATCGCCACCGACTCGGGTTATCCCGCCAAGGTGAAATCGGGTGATAAGGCCGATGTTGACGACAAAGCCGAGCGTAAGGCCGAAGAAATCAGCCACCTCGGGCGACTGACCATCATCGCCGCGATCCTTGCCTTTCCGGTGTTTGCTGTTGAGATGGGCGGCCATTTCATCCCCGGCGTGCGCGACTGGGTGAACACCACCATTGGCGATCAAAATAGCCGCTACATGCAATTCATCCTGACCACGCTGGTGCTGTTCGGCCCGGGTTTGCGGTTCTACAAACTGGGCATTCCCGCCCTGCTGAAAGGCGCACCGGAAATGAATTCTCTGGTCGCGCTTGGCACCGCCGCCGCCTACAGCTTTTCGGTGGTGGCGACCTTCCTGCCAAACCTGCTGCCTAAAGGCACCGCGAATATCTATTTCGAGGCCGCTGCCGTAATCATCGTGCTGATCCTGCTGGGCCGATACCTCGAGGCCCGCGCCAAGGGGCGCACCGGCGAAGCAATCCGCAAGCTGGTTGGCCTGCAGGCCAAAACCGCACGGGTTGAACGGGGTGGCGACGTGGTGGAATTGCCGCTGGAGCAGATCGTGCAGGGTGACATCATCCATGTGCGCCCGGGCGAAAAACTCGCGGTGGATGGTGAAGTAATCAGCGGCCATTCCTATGTCGAGGAAAGCATGATCACCGGCGAGCCGGTTCCGGTTGAAAAATCCGAAGGGGCCGAGGTGATCGGCAGCACCATCAACGGCGAAGGTGCGCTGGTGTTTCGGGCGACCAATGTCGGGGCCGATACTGTGCTGGCGCAGATCATCCAGATGGTTGAACAGGCGCAGGGGGCCAAACTGCCGATACAGGGGCTGGTCGATAAAATCACTGCCATCTTTGTGCCGATCGTGCTGGTTCTGGCCGCACTGACCGTGCTGGTCTGGCTGGCCTTCGGGCCCGACCCTGCATTGGGCTTTGCGCTGGTTGCGGGTGTGTCCGTTCTGATCATCGCCTGCCCCTGCGCGATGGGTCTGGCCACACCGACCTCGATCATGGTGGGCACCGGACGAGCCGCCGAAATGGGCGTGCTGTTTCGCAAAGGTGACGCGCTGCAAATGCTGCAAGAGGCGCGTATCGTGGCGCTGGACAAAACCGGCACCCTGACCGAAGGCCACCCTGAACTGACCGATTATTCCATCGCCAAAGGGTTTCTCTATGACGATGTGCTGCGCATTGCAGCAGCGGTTGAAAGTACATCGGAACACCCGATTGCCAAGGCGATTGTGCGGGCGGCCAAGGCGAAAAACATGACCTTGCCGATGGTGGACGATTTCACCTCGATCACTGGATACGGGGTGCAGGCCACGGTGGGCGACAAACAGGTTCTGATCGGCGCAGACCGTCTGATGACCCGTGAAAACATCCCGCTTGAGGGGTTTCAGGCGCAAGGGGATGCCTTGGGAAAAGACGGCAAAACCCCGCTATATATCGCAATCGACGGGGCGGCGGCGGCGGTGCTTGCCGTGTCGGACCCGATCAAAGCCACCACGCCCGAAGCCATCAAAGCGCTGCATAACCTGGGACTGAAGGTGGCGATGATCACCGGCGACAACCAAGGCACCGCCAATGCGATTGCCGCTGAATTGGGCATTGACCATGTGGTTGCCGAAGTTCTGCCCGATGGCAAAGTCGCAGCACTGGAAGAATTGCGCAAAACCGGCGCCAAGCTGGCCTATGTCGGTGACGGCATCAACGACGCGCCCGCGCTGGCCACGGCGGATGTGGGCATCGCGATTGGCACCGGCACGGATGTGGCGATTGAGGCGGCCGATGTGGTGCTGATGTCTGGCGATTTGAACGGGGTGGTGAACGCATTCGACATCAGCCAGCGCACCATGCGCAATATCAAGCAAAACCTGTTCTGGGCGTTTGGTTATAACGTGGTGCTGGTGCCGGTGGCGGCGGGAATCCTGTATCCGTTTTACGGCATCCTGTTGTCGCCCATGCTGGCGGCGGGGGCTATGTCTCTGTCCAGCGTGTTCGTGCTAACCAACGCGCTGCGGCTGCGCTGGGTGAAGCCGGCGCAAAGCGCCGATGCCCGATCTGCGGACCCGGCAGTGGCCTTAAGGTCCGCGCCTGCCGAGTAACCAGAGGCAGATATCGGCTGAATAGTGCTGATCCCTTTGGAAAAGCCAAATGTCGCCCCATATCAGTGCAGTATAACCTCTTAATAAAAGGACGAATAATTGTTTGTTCGGAAGAAATTTGCCTATGTGCTCGGGGCAGCCTTGCTTGGATTGATGGCGCCCCATAAAACCGCTGCAAAGGAAATCAACACCTTTCTTCACTGTGTTTCCACCAAAGAAACATCCCCACGCAATCTGGAACTCGCATGTTCCGCCCTCGCACAGGAGTTGGCCAAAAACCACAAAGTCTTGCGCAGAAATGTAACAAGTTTCGGGGTCGAAGAAGGGCTACATATTCGCCTTACTATCGCCACAAAAAACCGTCACTCGTTTAACGCGAGCCTGATCTGGGAACGCATCAATAGCGGCCGGATCACACAAAAATACACAGGTCAGCAGCTAACGACCTACAGCAGCGACCAAGAAACAAATCGGGTCTCTTTTGCGCAGATGGCACAGACACTGGCCAAGCATAGCGACCTGCCCGAATAACAATGCGGCCCAGCGGCCAAGATACCTGGAGTTATGAATGCAGACCTTTACCTACGACCAGATTGCCCATCAGCTAACCGACGTTGCCTGGACCTCGGGGGGGAATATCCGTCACGCCTTCAACACCGGCGGCTCAAAAACAATTACGGTGGACTATTCATCCCTGAACACCAACGGCAAATTTTATGCAGCCAAGGCACTCGAGGCATGGGCCGAAGTCACTGGTATCAACTTTCAAAATGTTACCAGCGGCGCAGATATTAAATTTCATGATTCCGGAACATCCGCCATTACATATTCAGGCTGGAGTGCTCCGTCAGGCAACATGACCACATCCAATGTCTATATCGGTGCGTCCTGGATTGCCGGGGATGGAGCCGATATTTCCAGCTATTCGTTTCAAACCTATCTGCACGAAATCGGTCATGCGCTGGGTCTTGGGCATGCGGGCCAATATAACGGCACCGCAACCTATGGCGTCAGCAATCACTATGACAACGACAGTTGGCAAGCCACGGTCATGTCCTACTTCTCGCAAACAGAGAACACATCGATCACCGCGTCCTATGCTTATATTTTCACACCCATGATTGCCGATATTTTGGCCATTCAGGACCTGTATGGCACAGTTTCGGTTAGAACCGGCAACACAGTTTATGGCGTTGGTTCGACTGTGGGCGGGTATATGGACCAGTTGATCAACCACTACACACAATCTGCGTTTACCTTTCTGGATAATGGCGGCATCGACACGATCGATTTTTCTTCGGATACATTCAATCAGGTTGTTAGCCTTGCCGTCGAAAGCTACTCGTCGGTTGGCGGATTGACCGGCAACATGGCAATTGCCCGCGGCACAATCATCGAGAATTTCATCGCCGGGTCCGGCAATGACAAAGTGGTTGGCAACAGTGCCGCCAACATACTGAACGGTGGCGCTGGCAATGACGACCTTCGCGGTAATTCCGGCAACGACACGCTGATTGCCGGTACAGGCGTCGATTGGCTGCGTGGCGGTTCGGGCGTTGATACGGTCGATTACAGCGGAGCGGGGGCTGCGGCCAACGTCTATCTGAATGCAGGCAAAACCAAAGGGGCCGAAGGCACCGACTATTTGAGTTCTATCGAGAATGTCATCGGAACCTCGCATGACGACCGGATCATTGGATCAACCGGAACCAATAAGCTGCATGGCGGCGCTGGTAACGATGTGATGAAATCCAAAGGCGGCAACGATAAAATGTACGGTGATGATGGCAATGACCGCATGATCGGCGACACCGGCAACGAGAAAATGTATGGCGGCAACGGGTCGGATACCATTTTGGGCATTTCTGGCGCTGACACCATTTACGGTGAAGCGGGCAATGATTATTTGTATGGCGGCTCGGGCAATGACACTGTTTATGGTGGTACCGGTGCTGATAAAATCCGCGGCAACACCGGCAATGATACGCTCTGGGGTGGTTCGGATGCGGCAACCGACAAGATTTATGGCGGTGGTGGCAATGACACGATTTATGGCGGTAATGGTCTGGATTACCTTTACGGCGAAAATGGTGCCGATACGATCACTGGCGGCCGGGGTAACGACCGCATCTGGGGTGGTGCCGGGGTAGATACCTTTATCTTTACCGCTGGCGATGATGCCGACCAGATCAAGGACTTTGAAAATGGCGTGGACAAGCTTGATCTCACCTCGTTCGGATTTGCCACCTTTAGCGATGTTCTGGCGTTGGCCACCGGCTATGCTGCCAGCCTTAGCCTTGATTTCGGCGGTGGTGATACAATCCTTATTTCGGGTCTGACATCGGCCACATTCGATGCCACGGACGTATTGCTGTAACCGGCGACCTAACCCGATCCACACAACAGCGGCCCCGAAGGAAAACCTTTCGGGGCCGTTTTTACATCTAATGCAAGCCTACAAAACAACATCACTTGCATCAAAATCGGCCAGCATCAGCCCTTCCAGCAACAACACATTACCGCCGCCAAAGTTTAACTTAACCCCACCGGCAATCTGGCTGGCCAACGCGCTGACATCGGCAAAACCGGCATACCCGAAATCCGACAGATCAATCCGGTCAATGCCGTCTTCGAAATCCTTGATCCGGTCATACCCTTCGGTTGCGGTGTTTTTATAGACAAAGGTATCGGCAAAACCATCGCCTGATCCGCCCCCGGTGCCACCCGACAGCGCATCATTTCCCGCCCCGCCGTAAACTGTATCCGCGCCGTTTTCCCCATAAAGGAAATCGTTACCCACGCCACCATCCAGCGTGTCATTGCCACCGCCGCCGCGTATATCGTCAACACCATCGCCGCCGCTTAAAACATCCGCCCCCAGATTTCCGCGCAGCTTGTCATTGCCCGCATCCCCTGTCAGCGCATCATTCCCCTGCCCGCCGTAAAGGAAATCGTCACCAGCCCCGCCAGCAACAGTATCCGCCCCCGCCAAAGCAAAAATAATATCCGAGCCGTCACCACCAAACAGCGCCTCGTTGCCACTGCCGCCTGTGATTGTATCATCCCCCGTGCCACCATAAACCACATCATCGCCACCCTTGGTTTTAAGGATGTCATTTCCGGCACCGCCACGCAGTACATTTGCACCGGCATCGCCAACCAGCCGATCATCAAAATCACTGCCAATCAGGTTTTCAATGCTGATCAGGGCATCCACACCATACGTGCCGCTTGTTGTGCCCGAATTCAGATATGCCGCCACAGCCCCGCCTGCAGCGCTGTAATCGGCCGTATCAATGCCCGCGCCACCATCCAGCGTATCGTCCCCCGCGCCGCCGTTCAGGATGTCATCACCGTCATTGCCCTGTAACAAATCATCCGACAAGCCACCGTTCAACACATCCCCCGCAGTTCCCCCCCAAAGGTGAAGATACCCGTCACCCGGCGCAACTTTGGCCACAATGACACGCAGCACTTCGTAAGGATTGTTGAAGGTTATTGAGACCGAACCATCCGTAAACGAGACCATTTCCCGCGTCACAACCGTGTCAAACCCGTCTGTTGCGTTGCCTATGGTGGAAATCCGTTCGACCCACGCATAACCAATAGCGCCAAAATTGCCGAGGTTGACGGTTTCTGTTCCCGAATAATCATTCGCGGCCAAAAACAATACGGCCTTGGCATTGTCCTGATACGCGAAAATCGAGAAATCCGCGCTTCGACCTACATCCATTAACGGGGTAATAATTTGTGTGGTTCCAATCAGGGATTCCGCCATCTGCCGGTACACTTCGGCAACCGGCGCGTATTTCAGAATGCCGGCAGTATCAACGCTGGACAGGTTCGTTCCAAACCCGCCCCAACCGCCAATCCCCCAGTTCGCAGCGTAATCCATACCCATTTCAAACATGCTGGAAAACAGCGACAAAGCAGCGCCCGCCGCCGGTAAGGCGTGGTTAACGCCGTTCAAACCAGGCACACCCGAACTAACCGCACTCCATTCCGACATAAGCAATTCTGTATCCGATGAATCGCCCCCTGCCGCCGAAATCATTCCTTGCAAGGCATTAATCCCGTCCCTGATAAATTGCACATGTTCCAGACCTGCACCTTCTGCAAGCGTAACGCCCAATGCCTCGTGGATAACGTTGATTACATCAACTTGACCAAACAGATCGGTTGCGCTTTCATCTGAAAAATTCCGGTGCATTTCCCAGACAAACCCGACACCCCCCGCCTGCAACGCCACTTTGAAATGAACTTCGGGATGCGCCGCACGAAAGTCTTTGATCGCGTCCAGACACCCGAAAGCATAGGCCGAATAGCTATCCAGATCTTTTGATGAATCCGCTGGAAAATAGTGCTTGTTCCAGCCGTAAAAATCCTCGTTCCCCAGTTCCAGAATAAAATCGGCCGGAATATTGCCGTTGTTATAAGTACCATTGAGGAACAAATCCTCCAGAAATCCCTGAATATCCGCCTTTAGCGCAGTCAGTTTTATGTGGTCTGCGGCAACAAACGGTATCTTGTTTCCATCCCCGTCCGGATCACGGTCTACTGGAACTTTCAGATACTGGAATTCGGGCAGGACCAGCGAATAACTGCTTTCGGTTTCAAAAGCCATCTGCAGGCTTTCGGTAAATGTCATCCTGCCATTCCCCAGCAGGTGCGCGTCGATCAGTTCCGGATTGGACAGGCTAAAGGCAGGTGTCAGGCTGTCCAGATAGGATTGCGTGATGTCCCCGACAGCCAGCGGATTGCCCGTAATCGGGTCATTAATCACACTGTTCCCGTCATTGATTTTATTATGTTTAAAGGTCCAGTTGCCGCTATCCTCGACCACAAATCCATCAGGGTTTTCTCCGCCCGGAAAGCGCAAAAGATTTAGCGAAAGGTCGCCATAAACCGCGGTAAAATGATCCGAATAATCAGAACCAGCAACGATACTTCTATAATTTCCGCCGCCCATAACGCCATCGTGGGTATCAATCAAAACCCCGCCAAACATGTTTTCGGAAATCGGCTGTGCATCTACCCCCGTTACAATCGCGTCCTGCACCGCCGCATTGAAATCAATCGCAACAACCATTTCAAAACCCCCGTTTTTACATCAATAGTCGCGGGGATTTGCGCAGATTTACGTTAATTATGTATTAACCACGGTCAGGAAAGGGGCGGTCAACCTTGGGCCGCGGTTTCGATCTGGGCCAGATCACGACTTAGCTGCAACAGCAAAATCGCTGATGTTTCAAGCGGCTCTTCACCGGTTTCCAACTGCATCAGAATCAACAAATCCAGTGCATCCTGAAACTGGCTGGTCACCCATTCGGTTTCTCCGGTTTGCGGGTCAGCCTCGATGATTGTATCGGTCATCTCCATCACGATGTCACAACAGGACTGGATCAAATCAGCGGCATCATCCGATTGTTGAACCGATGCAACCAGATCCGCGGTTTTACCGTTCCATTCGGCCAGAAATGATGTTTTGACCGCAGGTTCAGCCGGTTTGTCGTCGGCATCCTTGGCATCCGAAACAGGCTCATCCTCGTCAGGCGCGGCCGCAAACTCGGACGTGTCCAGATCGTGCTTCAAGGCATCCACAACCAAATCCGGCTCGGATTCCTTGGGTGGAACCGGTTCTTTCGCAACCTCGGGATCGGGCTTCACACTGGCGGCAGCATCTCCCAGCGTTTTAACAAACGGCGCCAGCTTTTCTTCTATGATTGTTGCCGCGTCGGTCCGTTTCTTTTGGCGAATGGGTTTGGCGATGGTTTCGATTGCCTCAAGCAGCGCCTTTGCACCACTGTCGGTCCACGCCAACTTGTCCTGAACGTCACCTTCCGGCGCAGCTTTGATTGCCTCCAAAATCGCGATTGGCAAAACCGCTTTGAAATGCTTGCCGGCATCCTTTTGAACCCGCTCCATCACGCGCCCTAGATTGCGCTTTGCAACCGGCAGATCAACATGGGTGACAACCAGAATACTGTTGCTGCGGTTCATCGACGGGTGGTTCGACCAAGTATAGCGTTCACTTTCGCGCCACGCCTGAACAGCGTTGGTACACCAGATCAGCCCCTCGGCGCTTTTGACCAATTGCAGGGTTTTCCTGTTGTCATTCAAGGGATCTCCGGTGCCGGGCATATCAAAGAAATTGATCCCCTTCAGGATCGGGCTGGGCATGTTAACCAGAATAAAATCAGGGTCTTCGGCCAATGCGGCTTCGAAATCGACCCGATCGAATTTCATCAGGGGTTTCTTATCATGCCAGCCGGCCGCGATCAGGGTCTCGCGCCCATAGCGAAACAGCAAAGGTGGCATGTTGCTGGCCAGAACGCTGGTCGGGATCAACTCTTGCCCGACCAGCATATTGGCCAAGGTGGATTTGCCGGAACTGAACTCTCCTGCAATAAGAAACCGGATCGGTGTGCGCAGGCGGTTCAGCAATTTTTGCGCCAATGCCCGCAATTCGGCGGCCTCTTCGGGCAAATCAGCCGTGTCGGGATCGGTCCTTTGGATGAAATCCTTTAGAAAGGCGCGCTCTTTTCTTGATTTTCTCATTGCCCGCCACCCGCAGTTTCAAGCCGGTCCCTTATTTTCTCCAGCTTCTCGACAAGTTGTCGCGCGGTTTTCAAATCACTTCTGGCCGCGTTCAGGGATACCTTTTGCATTTGGGCCACGGGGTCCAGATCGGTTTCCTTTTCTTCGGCTTGTCCAGCCAGAACGTTCAATAAATGCGTGGTATCTGCAGTAAATTCACCGTGCAAACGGTCAACCGCCGCGTTTAGTTCGGCCTGCCCCTTGGTCAGGATTTCAGCACAGATTTCCTGAAACTGGGTTCGGATGCTATCGGTTGCCAGTCGGACTTTGGCCTTGGGATAGCCGAACAACCCGCTAAGCCACGTCGTTGTCAAATCCAGTGACACGGTTCTGAACAGCGCCTCGGCCTTGGGCATAATCATCGCCAGCACCCATGTATTCACATTGATGCTGCTCATTTGTTCCTGAATGCTGATGCTGAATCCATCTTTCAGAGTATTGTTCAGCGCCGCCATTTCATCAACCATCTGGTTTCGGATCAGTTCGAACTCGTCGGAATAGGTTTCTTTCAAGTCTTCGCGCAGGGCATCCAGATCGCATTCATAGCTTTGCCCACGCTTCAGTGATTTCATGCTTTGGCGGATAATTTCATATTGCTGGTCGGCAAAATCGTTGATGGTATCGACCAGTTCTTTTTCCAGCGCGTCCCATGTTTCCTTTTTGCCCGTTTTCAACTCGTCAAAAGCAGTCTCGATTTCCTCGCGGGTTTCGTTAACCAGTTTGTCTTTTTCCCCGGGCGACAGGATGGGTGTGGTATCCACCCCGCCCAGCGCATCAATCCGGACCCGCGCTTGGCCCACGGCCTGCTGCGAGACATTGATCAAATCCAGTGTCGCATCAGCCAGGATGGTCGCGGCCGCCCCGCCATAAACCATTTCGGACAGCGCCATTTCCAGTTGTGCCAACCCCGAAGCCAGAAAAGCGCCGGCACGGGCTTCTCCATCTTCCATGCCTTTGGGGGCCATTTCCTGCGCTTGCTCATCCAGCCCGCGATCCTTGGTGAATTCCTGCAACACATCGCGATCCAGATATTCGTCGTTCCGGTTCAACGCGTAATCGGCCCAAACAGCACTGCCCAGAATAACCGGCACGTCCTTGCCGTTCAGTTCTTTTTGCAATTGCGCCCGCACCCGCCTGCGCAGTTTATCCAATTCGGCGGGCGTTGCTTTCACTTCGTCCACGCGATTCACAAACACAATGATCTGGTCTTGGTTCAACGCCTTCAACACCCGGATCAGCCGCATATCCACACGGGTCAGGGATTGATGTGCCGATAGAACAACAATGAAAAATCCGGCTTTTTCCAGACTCTGCTGCGTGATCTCTTCCCATATCAACAACGGGTCGTTGACACCCGGGGTGTCAATCAGACTGATCGGGCAGCCAAAAGGCTCTTGGTTGAAAAATATCTCGGCCATCTGGGTGATGTCACTGTATTGACCCGCACCCGGATTTTCGGCCAGCTTTTCGGGATTGTCGCCAACGCAAACAAACTGCGCCATAATCTCGGGCGTAACCGAATTAAATTCGCGCGACTGGCCCAGCAGGGATTCAAATTTACTCCCCAGCCGGCTTCTTGCGCGTTCGCGCATGGCGCCAACCTGATCAAACAGTTGCTTGCGCTTGTACTCTTCCAGCAGGCCTTTGGTCAGATCGCCCAGCCGTCCACCGCGCGTTGCCAGTTTGAACCACTGCTCTTCGTCAAAAAACCGAAAGATCGCGCCGGTGGTTTTACCCGATGGATGCCCGAAATGAAGCTGCGTCACGCTCGAAGTCCAGGGGTTGATATCAGAAGGCAGAAAATCGGGCATACGGGCCAGGCAGTTGATAAGGCTGGATTTCCCGGCCTTCACCTGACCGATCACCGCGACTTTCACCTCGGCTTGCGTCAGGCGTTGTTCGACCGGTTCCAGACGTTCTTGCAAACTGCCGTCGGCCAACGCCCCCAATTGGTGCGAGATAACCAGCAGTCTGGATTTTATGCTTTCCAGCTGTTCGCCAACTTTAAGCTGTTGGAATACCGGTGCCGAATCTGATCCCATTCCTGCAAACCAATTGTTGAAATACCATCTAGGTCTAAAGAAAAACGCAGGTATTTCAACTGGCTATTTCGTCAGGGGTTTGCGGCATACTTGCGCTTGATACATAAATTGCCTGCTCTGCTTCCAAAGAAACGTGGTGTCTTTGGAAGCAGGGCCAATGCGGCGAGCAGTCCACATTCAGGCAGCCTGGATTCCGAAATGCTTGCGGTCCAGTTGTTCCAGCAACAGCGTGATGGCTTCGATCATCTGTGGCATAGTTTCGATTTCCTGCGAGGCCAGAATTTCCTGCCAGATTTCGCTGGGTGCTGCTGACGGATCAAATTCCTGATCCGGCGCTTCGCCTGTGTCATCATTGGGTTCATCTTCGGCAACGGCCGCGATGGTTGCCACAACGCTTTTAATATCTTCGGCTTTGGCTTCCTGCTCGTCTGCGTCGGCTTCTGGTTCTTCGATTGTGTCGTCTTCTTCAGGTGCTTCAAACTCGTGGGTCGCATCCTCAAAGAATTGCTCTTCGCTTTCGGGCGCATCCACCATAACAGCATCGTCGTTTGGCGCATCTTCACTCACCGCCACGTCATCATCAGAAACAATTTCTTCAGAGTCGGATGCGGCGTCATCCAGTTTTTCCGACTTCATCAGGACATAGCGGGGCTTGGGCGCGTCCTGCGGCGCTTCGGCCTCGTGAACAGGCTCTTCCTGCACAGGTTCTTCATCCGTTGTGACACCATCTGTTTCGTCAACCCCTTCGGCCTGCGACAGCATGCTTTTGCGCCGGCTGGCCGCATCTTCGGAATTTGGCCGCTCGCGACGGTCGCTGCGGCCTTTGGCACGAATACGGGTCGGACGCAGAATTGAAACATTGTCGCGTGGCTCTTTCGCGGTTGTTTCTGTGTCGTCTTGCGTTGCCTCTGTTTCTTCACCTTCAATCTGGTAGCGGCGCAATTGATTGTTGCGCTTTGCCCTGACCACCTTCAAAATCCGCTCGAAACTTTTCATGAATACCTCTCCACCACTGCGGGCCCATAGGTCTGAATCACCATCGTCCTGACGTCCCTTTAGTGCCAGCGTCAGAGAGATAAACAGATGGCGCCCAAAAAGATCACCGGTTTCGCGTTTCAAACGGCGGTGGATTTTTTCCATATCTTCTTTGGAAACAATTTTATCGGCGCGGGTCACCAACAGCAGGCTGTTTTCACGCAGGCGTGCGGGCAATTCTTCCCATTGGGCACGTTCACTTTCACGCCAGGCCTGACCGGCATGGGTGCACCACAAAACGGAATTGGCATAGCCAATCGTATCAATCCAGTGGTCCGTCGGGATGTTCGGGTCGGAAATGCCGGGGGTGTCGATCAGATCGCACTTCTCCAACTGTTCGGAAATTGCATAAATCCGGATAAACCGCGCCTCTTTCAACGGAACCGAGGCCAGATCATCCAGATCAACATCATGGCGCTGCCCGTCGCGATCCATCCAGAACGACGGCTTGTCCCCGTATTGAAACCACACCGGAGGCAGCCGCGTTGCGGTGACCTGCATCGGCAGAATCGATTGGCCAACCAGCATATTCAACAGGGTGGATTTACCCGAACTGAATTCACCCATAAGCGCGATAACAGGCTTGCGCTTGGTCCAGCCCGACAGGCGTTCCATTTGCTGTTCGGTTACATAACGCGATGCGTTATCCCGGCTAGGTGCATTCATCTTTCAGCTCTCCGTTACTCGGCGCCGCGAATTTACGCTGCGAAATTGTCTATTGCGGCCAACGCATCTTCCAATGCTGTTTTGACTGTTTTGTCGCCTACTTTGTTCACCAGCAAAAGCGGCTCGTTACCGCGGTTTTCCGATATTACCACAAGCGATTCACGCTGTTCCTGCAGGAATTCCTGCAATGTGCGCTGGACATCCTCCATCACTTCGGAGATTTGCGCCCCTTCCAGCTCTTGCACCAATGATGCAACTTCGGCTTGAATCAGTGACGAATAGTCCTTGGCAAATGCCTCGAACCCTTTGCGCTTTTGCCACCACCGGCGCCACCAGCTGCTGTTCAGGTCCAGCGCAATTGTGCGCGCCAAAACAACGGGGGGCGGGGCGGCAGGCACAGCCGGCGCCTCGATTTTAAAGCCGTCAATCCTAACGCCAACAGCGCGGAAATAGATATCTTCGATCGAAGTCGCCGAGTCAGTGTAAAGGGTCGACACCTGTTTTTTCAACGTCGCGGCAAATTGCACATAGGCCGAACGAAACAACAGCCGCAAACCGGTTGCGTCATACTGCCAAGTGTCCTGTTCGCCAAACCGGTCCAGATGCGCAATCAGCGCATCCGTTGCCCGCCGCACGAAACTGCCTTGTGCCCGTTCAAGACGCGCGTGCAAATTGGTACGCAACGTATCCAGAATCTTGTTCAAATCAGCCTGACTTTTCGCTGAAAGATCCTGCAACGCTGCCTTAACGCCTTCGGTTTCCAGAATGACCACTTCGCCGGAATCCGGATTTTCGCGGCCAAGCGTTTGTTCGACTTTGATCTCGTTATATACATTCGAGAGCTGCGCCCCGACACCATCCAGCAGGCGTTTGCCCGATCCATCCAGAATACGCTTGTAGATCGCATCCATCAGGGCCGGAATGCCGGACAAAACCCATGTGTGACCATCCGAATCGGATGCATCCACTTCGGGCATCGCTGCAGCATATTCCAACAGCGCGTTCTGGCTGTCTTGGCTAAGGGAATTCAGATCGCCCGTTAGCGCCGCCTCGGCCCATTTTGCGCTTCCGAATACGATTTCACTGTCTTGGGATACCGAAAACGATTTCAGCGTATCCATGATGTTTTCGCGGATTTCCGGAATTTGGCGGGTCGGGCTTTCCAACTCGTCGATCCGGTTGATAAACAGGATAACCTGCCGTTTTTCAAAGTTCGCCATCATCCGGACCAGCGCCATATCAGTGGTGTTCAGCGCCTGATGCGCCGACAAAACCACCAGACATATTTCCGAGCCACGCAGGCTTTTCAATGTCGCCTGTTCGCGCACCATAAAGGTATCATTCACACCGGGTGTATCGCGAAACCGCAGCGGAATCGGGAATTGCGGGATGGAAATGCCCAGTTCGGCTGATTTGGTGATATCGGCAAACCGGCCACGTTTGTTTTCAGGGTCCAGTTCTTCGTCGTCAGGGTCACCGACGCAAACATAGCGCTGGATCAATTCGTTATCATAATAGCCGTATTTATGGGATTTCCCCAACAAAAGCTCAAAACTGCTGCCCAGCCGCGTTTCGGTCTTGTCGCGCATTTCAACGATTTGTTGCTGGATTTTTTCGGCTTCTTCAGTCGCGCCTGCACGTCCGGCCAGTTCCCCCAAACGTCCGCCGGTGGATACCAGATTGTCCCACTCATTGCGGTTGAAGAATGTGAACCTTGCTTTCTTTTCGCCATCGGTTGGTTTTGGATTGATTTGCAGTTCTGTCACCACAGATGTCCACGGGTTAACGTCTGACGGCAACAATCCCGGAATTCCAACCAGCGCATTTACCAGCGCGGTTTTCCCGGCTTTAACCTGACCGATCATCGTAATGCTGGGGGCAAAGTGGTCCAGTTTGCGCAACAGACCGGCACCACGTTTGGCCGTGCGCTGATCAGGATCATTCGCCAAACAGGACGCAGCAACATGCACATCCCCGATTGCGCTCACAAGACGCGACAGAACGTCGGACTTCATCTCAAGAAGATGAGCGTTTTTCACATCTGTTTGCGAATCCATTACTTTTCCCACCTATTTAAATACTTCTCTAATCGGACCAATGTGCCCAAAGCAGAAACAATGTCTAATACAAGTTTGTTAAAAACATGGCGAAATGGCGTCGCGGCCAAGGATTCAAATTGCCACCTGTATTATTTTGACCAAACGGGCAGCATTAATCGCCTGTATTGGTTCAGAGTCCTAAAGAGCACCGCAAACCCAATAAAAACAGCCCTATGGGCGCCAAAAAAGGGTTCTGGACAACCACCCAGTAGCAAGGTTTTTCGCAATTCAATACTGTGTTGTGTTTGCCACGATCTTGCAGTGTCTATGGGCCGGATCACCACATTTGCCCCGATGTATCGGGATAAGAAACCACTGTGATGCCTGATAATCGGATGATTCTATTCGGGAATCATTTCAATGCGCTAGGCTGCGTATCCTTCGAAAGTCACCATATCGGCAATCTTGCGGGCTTTGGCCTCGTCCTTGGGGGTGCGAATGGTCCAGCAATTGATATGCGCTCCCTTGGCTTTCAGCTCGGCCACCCGTGGGTTTTTCAGATCATCGTGCCGGTGGCTGATGAAACTGGCGCCCACACGATCATAATCGGGAATACAGCGCAAACGGGCGCGGGTTTCTTTGTTCAATGTCAGCCAGTGCATGGCCGGAAAGGAACAACTGACAATGCCACGCGGTGTGTCGGGGGATGCTTTGGCAAAAGCCGCCACCGAATGTGGATTAAAGCTCATCATCGCCACAGGGCCATCATACCCCTTTAGTGCGTCGGCCACTGATTGCTCTAACGGGCCAACGTCGGGGCCCATCGCGCCATCCTGATCCTTGATCTCGATCACCAGCGGCACACGGCCACCAACCAGCGCCAAAACCTCGGGCAATGTCGGAATGGTTTCCTGCATCCCCTTCAGCGGGATTTTGACCAGTTCATCGCGGGTGCGCATGCGGATCGCCCCGCGTTCATTCGTCAGGCGGGACATTTCGTAATCGTGGAACACCATCGCATGGCCGTCTTTGGACAATTGCACGTCCAGCTCGATACCATAGCCCGCATCTATCGCCGCCCGAAACGCCGCACGCGAATTTTCAAGGGTTCCCGCCGCCGCATCATGATAACCGCGATGCGCCAGCGGGTGCTTTAGAAAGCTGTCGGGTAGCGTGGTCATTTGATCTGGAAAATGCCTTCGATTTCAACGGCAACACCCAGCGGCAGCGCCGGCGCACTTACGGCAGCGCGGGCATGACGGCCGGCATCACCAAACAGTTCCACCAGAAAATCCGAAGCCCCGTTCACCACTTGCGGCTGTTGGGTGAAATCCGGTGTCGAGTTCACAAACCCGCCCAGTTTCACCACCCGCACCAAACGCGACAGATCACCGCCACAGGCCGCCTTTAGCTGTGCCACAAGGCCCAGCGCACAGGTTTTCGCAGCGGCGGCACCGGCTTTAACATCCATGTTATCGCCCAGCTTGCCCAAAATCAGGCCATCCGGCCCGTTCGATATCTGGCCGGACACGAACACCAGATCGCCAACAACCACATAGGGCACATAATTGGCGGCAGGGGCGGGGGCGTCGGGCAGGGTGATGCCCAGTTCTTTTAGGCGGGCTTCGTAATCATTGCTCATCGGGTTTCTCCGTTGGATCAGAATTTGGCGTGACGCTACCCGCGATTGCGGCGCAGGAAAACCGTAAAATCACCCCTCGCGGAACGCCTTGGCAAAATAATCGGTAAAAGGTTTCACCAGATAGGCCAGCGGCGTGCGGTCATTGGTGCGGATAAACGCCTGCACCGGCATCCCCGGAATCAACACCGCCCCTTCAGGCAGCTTGTCGATTTCCCCGTCCAGCAGCGCAATTTCCGAGCTATAGAAACTTAGCCCCAGCCGGTCATCGGTAAATGCATCCGCCGATAGTTTCACAACCCGCCCTTTCAGTTCGGGCGTGGTGCGGGAATCAAACGCGGGAAACCGCAGGGTAACCTCTTGGCCGATAAATATCTGGTCAACATGGATCGTTTCAACCTTGGCTGCAATCACCAACGGGCGGTCTTGTGGCACCAAAAACAGCACCGGATCGGCCGGTTTGATCACTGAACGCGGGGCAAAGAATTGCAGCCCATAGACCACACCCGAAAGTGGCGCGCGAATATCCAGACGCGACAGGCGCTCCTTCAGGGCGCTACGTTTTTCCATCAGCTCCAGCTCGCGGAATTGCAAATCACGCAGGCGGGTGATGGCCTCTTCCCGCCGTTTGGTGCCAAATTTCAATACCTCGATGTCAATCTCGGTGATCCGCCCCTCGGCCTGTGCCTTGGAGGCTGACAATTCCCCCATAGTACCCCGCAATCGCGCATCTTCGCGTTGCAGGCCAAGCACCCGCGAGGCTTGTGCAAGACCGCGATCCAGCAGGATTTGCTGGTTCTTCAACTCTTCGGTAATCAGCTCCAGTTGGGTTTCCAGCGCGGTTTGCTGGGCGACAATCCCCTTGATCTGGTCGGCAATCTGGCTGCGCCGCTTTTGCATCTGTGCAACCTCTTGCTCCAGCGAATCCTGTCGCGCCGAAAACAGGCGTTGCTGGCCCTGCATCAGTTCGCCGGCATCGGTTGAAATTTTTGTAACCTTGACCAGTTCGGGGTCAAATTCGATCACTCCGGTCCCGTCCCGCTCGGCCTCTAGCCGCCCGCGTCGTGCCATCAGTTCGAACAACTGCCCTTCAGCCACGACCAGTTCCGATCGCAGGTTGGTTGGATCCAGCCGGATCAGGATATCACCCTTTTCCACCAAATCGCCTTCTTTGACGCCAATTTCGGCGATCACCCCGCCATCGGGGTGTTGCACCACCTGCCGGTTCTGATCGACCTCGATCTGCCCGCTGGCCACCACGGCGCCGGATATATTGGCCATCACCGACCATGTGCCAAACCCGCCAACCAGCAGCAGAATGGCCAAAAACCCGATGATCAGCGGCGTGCGCGGCGACCACCCTATTTGATTGGCATCGCTCATGTTACGCCCCCTTTGCCTGTGCTCTGGCGGATTTGTTCGTGATTTTTAACCATTTCGCGTAACACATCATCCTTTGGACCAAACGCCTTGCGCGCACCACCTTCCAGCACCATCAACAGATCACACTCCTGAATCGCCGCCGGACGATGCGCCATAATCATCACAGCCCCGCCATCGGCCTTCATCTGTTTGATCGCGGCGTTCAGCGCCTGTGACCCTTCGTTGTCCAGATTCGAATTCGGCTCGTCCAGCACAAGGATCACCGGATCGCCATACATCGCCCGCGCCAGCCCGATCCGCTGCAATTGCCCGCCGGACAACCGCCCGCCATTGGCGGAAACGCGGGTGTCATAGCCATCGGGGAACGCCAGAATCATCTCGTGCGCGGCGGCCTTTTGTGCGGCCTTCACCACAGCCGCATCGTCAGGCTGCATCGACAGGCGGGCGATGTTTTCGGCAATGGTGCCGTCAAACAGTTGCACCCGCTGTGGCAGATAACCGATGTGCTGGCCCAACACGTCCGGATCGTATTGATCCAGCGCCGCGCCATCCAGCCGGATCTTTCCGCCAGCGGCCCGCCAAACGCCGGTGATCGCACGCGCCAGCGTCGATTTCCCCGCCCCCGAAGGTCCGATCACCCCCATCGCCTGCCCCGGTTTCAGCACAAAACTGACCATCCGCAAGGAGGCCTGCTGTTGCCCCGGCGGCACCACCGTCACCTGATCCGCCGTCAAAACCGCTTTGGGTTTGGGCAGTGCGGTGCGTGGCTGTTCAACCGGCACTTCGGACAGCAATGTCGTCAGGTTGTCCCAGCCCTTTGACGCCCGTTGCACCAGTGCCCATTGCCCGATTGATTGCTCAATCGGTGCCAGCGCACGACCCATCAGGATCGACCCCGCAATCATCGCCCCCGCCGTCAACTGGTTTTGCAGCACCAGATAGGCCCCCAGACCCAGCATCGCGGATTGCAAAAACATACGGAATGTTTTGGTCAGAACCGAAAACCCGCCACCGCTGTCGGATGCATGGATGGTCGCTGCCAGCGCCTTTTGCCGGGCCACCTGCCAGCGGTCAAAAACAGCACCCTGCATCCCCAGACTTTGCACCAGTTCCGATTCGCTGCGCAATTGTTCGGCCATCTGATCGGCGAAATGGGTGGCTACATTGGCGTCCAGAACCGGTTTACGGGTCAGCAGCTGATTCAATACCGTAATCAGAATCAAGAATGTGCCGCCACAAATCGCCAAAATCCCCAACCACGGATGAAACATGAAAATGCCGGCAATGAACACCGGCGTCCACGGAATATCGAAAATCGAGGCCAGAACCGGCGATGACAGCAACCGCTGCACCGCCTCAAGATCGCGCAAACCGGCGTTTGTGGTCGCATTCCCCTGCCCGCGCGCGCTGGCCCGCAATACGGCTGAAAACACCCGCCCGTCCAGCTGCGCCTGAAACCGCGCCCCGATCCGCGCCAGAACACGGCCGCGGGCATAATCCAGCAATCCCATGATAAGGAACAAAAAAGCCACCAGAACGGACAATGCCATAAGGGTTTCCTCGGACCGGCTGCCCAGCACACGGTCATAAACCTGCAACATATATAGCGGGCCGGTCAGCATCAGCAGGTTTACGAAAACACTGAAAATGCCAACAGACCAGAACAACGCCCTGTTTTTGCGCCGCGCTTCTTTCAGTTCTGCCAACCCGTTGCTACGATCTGCTTGCCGCATAATGCCTCTTTCACTTTTTATCGCTATCCTGCATCCTTAGCGGATTGCACCCGCGCATTAAATACTTGTATCCAATCGGCCACAAACCTAAACCTTGCCTGATACAATACTGGGCATTTTTACGCCAAAGCCTATGTAGTAAAAAACTACGAACAAGCAGTTGAGATTACCATTGTCAGTTATGATGACCAAAAACAAATTAAATCCCGGGTTGCTATTAGCAATTGCGGCTCTTGTGGCTATGGCGGCTTGCACCGCACCCGCGCCCAAGGCAATCAATGATCCGTTCGAGGAAGACAACCGCCGCACCCACGAGGCGAATCGCCGACTTGATCGTGCGTTGGTGCGCCCTGCTTCGGGGGCTTATGGCCATGTGATACCGACCCCTGTACGTCAGGGTGTGGGAAACTTTGCCGCGAATTTGAATCTGCCCGGGGTTATTGTGAACAATCTCTTGCAGCTTGATATCGACAGCGCGTTGAAAAACTCGTCACGGTTCCTGTTCAACTCGACAATCGGTCTGGCGGGCATACTCGACCCGTCTACGGCAATGGGCCTGCACGAAGAATCCAGCGATTTTGGCGAAACCTTGCATGTCTGGGGTGTGGGCGAAGGCAATTATGTGGAATTGCCCGTAATTGGCCCGTCAACCGAACGGGACATGGTCGGAATGGTGGTCGATATCTTTACCAACCCGCTGACATTTGGCGCGCCGACCCCTGAAAAATACATGGGGCCGGTTGCCAAAGGGTTTTCAAAACTTGGTGATCGCTACGAATTTTCCGACACTGTAGATTCAATTTTGTATGATAGTGCCGACAGCTATGCGCAGGCCCGCCTGCTGTACCTGCAACACCGCCGGTTTGAACTGGGGCAGGAAGAAGCTGTTGATGAACAAGGAGATGGCTATGACGATTTCTACGCGGATTAATCCAACCCGTCGCTCGGTTGTGCTGGGATTGGTAGCAACATCGGCAATGCTGCCGCTGGCCACTCCGGCTTTTGCCTTGTCCGAAGGTCAGGCAACCAGCCATGTTACAAAGCTGGTCACGGCAATCAATAAAGTGATCGCATCGGGCAAGTCCGAGTCACGAATGATCAAGGACTTCGAGAAGATTTTCGTCAAGTATTCAGACGTCAAATATCTGGCCAGCTATGCTTTGGGTGTCGAGGGACGTCGGGCAAGCGCGGGACAAAAACGTGCATTCGCCAAGGCGTTTCAGGGTTATATCGCGCGCAAATACGGCAAACGCTTCCGCGCGTTCATTGGCGGGCGGCTTGATGTGCAATCGACCAAAACAGTCAAACGCCACATCGAAGTCAAGGCCATGGCCCGCCTTAAGGGGCAAGCACCGTTTGATGTAACCTTCTTTATTTCGGACAAATCCGGCAAGCCGCTGTTTTACAACATGTATATCGAAGGCATCAACATGCTACTGACCGAGCGCACCGAAATCGGCGCGATGCTGGACAAGCGCAAGGGCAACATCGACCAGTTGATCAAAGACCTGAAAACAGCAGGGTAAACGGGGCTGATCACCCCCCCTGACGCAATTCTTTTAACAAGGTTAGCGGCGGTGTTCTGCCGCTTAACCGCGCCCGATACACTGGCAGGGATTCCGCCACCCGCATCACATAGTTACGCGTTTCGCGAAACGGGATGTGTTCGATCCAGTCCACCACGTCTACCCCCGCCGATCGCGGATCGCCAAAGGCGGTGATCCAACTGCGCGCGCGATGTGGTCCCGCATTATAACCAACCGAAACCAGCACCGGAGATTTGCCAAATTCCTCTTGCAACTTGACCAGATAGGCCGTGCCCAACCGCGCATTATAGTGCCAGTCCGTCAATAAACGTCCGGCCTCGAAATCCACCTCAAGCGATTCTGCAACCGCCTTGGCGGTTTTGGGCATCAACTGCATCAGCCCCTTGGCCCCCACGCCGCTTTCCACCACCGGATTGAATTCGCTTTCCCGCCGCGCAATTGCCAGCGCCAATTCCGGCGAGACCGGCAAATCCTCTTTCACCAGATCATGCAGCGGGTAATAGGCACGCGGCAAAACGATTCCGCGTCGCGCGCCCTGTTTGGCAATCATCAGCGCGATATGCGGATCCTGCAACGCCAGCGCCAGATCAGCCAACTGCCCCAGTTCGGTACGCTCCAGCCCCTCGGCCACCTGCAAAAAGAACCGCTTGGCCAAGGCTGTGTTCCCCGCCTGATACAGCATCAAAGCCGCCTTCAGCACGGATGATGTCATGAACGGTGCCTGCCGCCAGTCTGGAAATTCCTCGGCGCCTGTCAGGGCTGTATCCATGCTGAACCCGCCACGTTCCGCCGCCAACAGCCCGTAAAAACTGGTCTGGTATTCCGCACCAAAAGCATAGGACGCTTGCGCCGACCCACTATCCTTCATAGCCTCGTAGGCGCGCCCCTCCCAATATCCGGCACGCCCCAGACTGATCGGGCTTTTCACCGCCACACGGAAGCTTTGGAAATGGGCCAGCGCGATCTTGGGATCATTCAGATAGCGCAGCGCCAGATAACCCGACAACCACTCCAGATCGGCAAAATTCGATCCTTCGGCCAAATGGTGCGATGACGCCACCCGATAGGCCGTCATCCCGTCCCCTTCGCGCATCATTTGCCGCGCCAGTGACCGGCGGCGGTTGGCCCAACTGGATGGCTCGCCCAACGCCTCGGCCGATGTGCTGCGCTCTAACAACAACGCCACAGCATCCACACTGCGCCCTTTGCGCGCGCGCCAGAAAAACCGCTCATAGGCAAGGCCGCCATCATCTTGCAAATCCTTTGGAACGGCCTTGATCAACGCATCCACGTTCTTTACCCGCCGCCGCAATCCGATCCGCGCCTGCGCCAATGCCTGCCACCCCTCGCCCACCAGCGGGAATAGACGCTGCGCATCGGTAAATCGTCCGCGCCACAGCAACATATCCAGCCGCGCAATATGGTGCGGGGCCAGCAGTTCCTTGTAACTGGCCAAAAACGCCTCATGCTCCAGCTTGGTCAATGCAAAGGTGCGCCACGCCAAAACTATCTCGGCGGCTGCCTCGCCCTGTTGCCCAGCAGATTTCTGCGCCCGCGCCAACTGCAACACACCATGACCGGTGCGCGGTTCCATATCCTTGAAATAGGTAATCACATCCTGCGCCGGTGTCGCAGCCGTAATCGCTGCCTCGCCTTTTTTGTGCAACAGGGGCAGGCCGGGCCAGTCGGGATGCCGCGTCAGAAACTCGTTGTAATCCGCCAGCGTGCCCTGCCCCGCCCGCAACCAATGCCACGCCACAAGGTCGGCGCCAATCTCGCCTACCGGCTGCGCTTTGGCCGTTGCCAACTCCCAATCCGCAGATGAAACCGCCTTTAATGCCGCCGCCAATGCCGATGATGCAGGCTGTTCTTGTGCAAATGAAAGCGGCGCAAACGCCAGAAGGGCAATCGTTACAGTTGGTAAAAGGCGCATAACAGGCGGGAATCCTTTGCATTTCAGGCAGTGTTGCCACAAAGATGGGCCTTGCAGCCCGTGCCATCAATACACAATCTTGGCAATCCGTTAAAGTGCAGCTAGTTTCCGCCGCACATGCCTTGGGTGACTCGATGGTCGGGCCACACTATATTCAACCAAAATAAGGAGACGTGTCATGTTCAAAGGGTCTTTTCCCGCTCTGGTCACGCCGTTCAAAAACGGCGCGCTGGATATTGATGCGCTCAAACATTTGGTCGAGTGGCATATCGAACAAGGCAGTAACGGTCTGGTGCCGATGGGCACCACCGGCGAAAGCCCGACCGTGACCCACGAGGAACACGAACAAACCATCGAAATCGTGGTCAAGGCCGCAGCGGGGCGTATCCCTGTGATTGCCGGTGCCGGATCGAACAACACGGCTGAATCCGCCCGCTACATTGCCTTCGCCCAAAAGGTGGGCGCCGATGCCGCATTGGTGGTGACGCCCTATTACAACAAGCCGACACAGCAAGGGCTGATTGCCCATTTCACCACGCTGCACGACAACAGCGACCTGCCGATCTTCATCTACAACATCCCCGGTCGCTCGGCTGTGGATATGACGCCCGAAACCATGGGCGAGCTGGCCAAACTGCCCCGCATCATCGGGGTCAAGGACGCCACCGGCGATCTGGCGCGGGTTTGTATGCAGCGGATGACCTGCGGGCCGGACTTCATCCAGATTTCCGGCGAAGATCCCACCGCGCATGGCTTTAACGCCCAAGGCGGGGTTGGCTGTATTTCCGTCACCGCCAATGTCGCGCCGGCGCTGTGTTCCAAACTGCAAGCGGCCACACTGGCCGGTGATTTTGCCAAAGCACTGGAAATTCAGGACCGCCTGATGCCGCTGCATAAGGCGATCTTCACCGAACCCGGTCTGGTAGGTGCAAAATACGGGCTGTCCAAACTGGGTCTGTGTTCCCAAGAGGTGCGCTCGCCTCTGGTGACACTAACCGATGGCACCAAGGAGCAGATCGACGCCGCCATGCGCCACGCCGGTCTGCTGAATTAGGTTATGGCCAGCCATACCGCCCGCGTCCATCTGGTTTGCGGGGCAACGGGTGCGGGCAAATCGACCTATAGCGCCGGATTGGCACAGGACATCCGCGGGGTGCAGTTTTCCATTGATGAATGGATGCAACGACTGCACAACGCGGACCAGCCTGCCGAAATGCGGTTCGAATGGTTCTATGAACGGGTACAACGAAATTGCGCACAGATGCGGGCGATGGCCGAGCAACTGTGCGCGATCAACGTGCCAGCGGTATTTGATTGCGGGCTGACCAATGCGCAGGAACGCGCCATCTTCGCCGACTGGGCCGAGGAAATGGGTTATTCGATGCAATTGCATTTCGTCGATGTTCCATCCGACATTCGCTGGGGCCGCGTGCAACAGCGCAACCATGAGCAGGCCGAAACCTTTCAATTCGAGGTCACCCGCCCCATGTTTGATTTTATCGAAAGCATCTGGGAACCCCCCAGTGACGCAGAAATGGCCCGCATGTCGGGCATAGTGGTGACCCCCTGATGGCCAAGAAATCTGACCCCAACTACAAGATAATCTCTGAAAACCGCCGCGCGCGGTATGATTACGCAATCGAGGATGACATCGAATGCGGCATCATGTTGTTGGGGTCCGAGGTGAAATCCATGCGCGTTGGCCAAACCAACATCGCCGAAAGCTATGCCAATATCGAAGACGGCGAACTGTGGCTGATCAACTCTTATATCGCGCCCTACAAGCAGGCCAAAACATGGGGGCATGACGAACGGCGCAAACGCAAACTGCTGGTTTCCAGAAAAGAACTGGCCAAGCTGTGGCAGGCCACCCAACGCAAGGGGCTGACACTGGTGCCGCTGGTGATGTACTTCAATCACAAGGGTCTGGTGAAAATCAAACTGGGTATCGCCAAGGGCAAAAAGAACCACGACAAACGCGCCACCGAAGCCAAGCGCGACTGGGGTCGCCAAAAGGCCCGCCTGCTGCGCGATAACAGCTGACCCGACGGAAACCGTTAACTTTTGTTGAAAATTGTCAATTTCCGGTTAGGCTTGATGCATCTGCGGCGTCGGAGCCGCGTTGTGGACATGTATTGATTGGCTCCGTTTCAGAGGATTGAGTAAATGATGGAATTGATTATTAGCCTGATTTCGGGCGCTATTGGCGGCAATGCAGCCGGCGGAATTATGAAAAACCTTAGCCTTGGAACGCTGGGCAATACGATTGCCGGCGTTGTCGGTGGCGGATTGGGCGGCAAAATCTTGGGTATGCTGGGTGCTGGCGGTATGGCCGGAATGGCCGGTGATGCAGCCGGAAGCATGGATATCGGCGCGATTGTCGGTCAGGTTGCCTCGGGCGGTGTTGGCGGCGGTGTGCTGCTGGCGGTTGTTGGCATGGTCAAAAAGATGATGGCAAAGTAACAGATTTGCGGGCGCTCCGGTCTGCGGGGCGCCCGAAACCCTTGCCAGCGTGTTCCCCTCGCGCTAGGCCATATGGGATAATTACTAACAGGGGTTCCCATGCCGAACGACGATCCAAAAACACTGGTTTCCACTGGCTGGCTGGCTGATCACCTGAACAGCCCCGATTTGCGGATATTCGATGCCTCGTGGTTTCTGGATGAACCGGACCGCGATGCCTTTGCCGAATATCAGGCAGCCCATATCCCCAATGCCCGCCATTTCGATATTGACGATGTGGCCGATCACCGCTCGGAATTGCCGCATATGGCGCCGCCGATTGAAAAATTTATGTCGCGGATGCGCAGCATGGGGGTTGGTGACGGGCATCAGGTGGTGGTCTATGACAGCGCCGGTATTCTGGTATCGCCCCGCGTCTGGTGGCTGTTTCGCCTGATGGGCAAGACCGACGTCGCCGTGCTGGACGGCGGACTGCCCAAATGGCTGGCCGAGGGTCGGCCGGTCGAAGACATGCCCCCGATCATCCGCGACCGCCATATGACGGTTGAACGTCAGGCGCAACTGGTCAAGGACGTCACACAGGTCGCGGCTGCCAGCAAACTGGGCGATTATGAAATCGTCGATGCGCGTTCCCCGGGCCGGTTTTGCGGCGAAGAACCGGAACCGCGCGAGGGCTTGCGCGGGGGCCACATCCCGAATTCCAGAAATGTCTATTACGCCGACCTGTTGAACAAGGACGGCACAATGAAATCCCCCGACCAGCTTAAGGCGATATTTACGGCCGCTGGCGTGGACCTGTCCAAACCTGTGATCAACACCTGCGGGTCCGGTGTGACCGCCTGTATCACCAGCCTTGCGCTGGAACGGATCGGGCACCGCAAACATTCGGTCTATGACGGATCGTGGTCTGAATGGGGCATGTATAATGATTTAAAAGTCGCAACCGGAGACACATAATGCTAACCAACCTGACACCACAACCCGCCGACAAAATCCTGCAACTGATGCAGAAATTTCGTGAAGACCCGCGCACCGATAAAATCGACCTTGGCGTCGGTATCTACAAGGATGCCAGCGGTGGCACGCCTGTGATGCGCGCCATCAAAGAGGCCGAAAAACGTCTGTGGGAAACAGAAACCACCAAGAAATACACAGCCCTAGCCGGTGATCCGGCCTATGGCGACGCGATGGTCGATCTGGTGCTGGGTAACGCTGTGCCGCGTGACCGCGTGGCGGCGGCAGCCACACCCGGCGGCACAGGCGCGATCCGCCAAGCGGTAGAGCTGATCAAAATGGCCAGCCCCGATGCCACCATCTGGCTGTCCAACCCGACTTGGCCCAACCATCCATCAATCATCAAATACGTCGGCATGAAGATGGCCGAATACCGTTACTTTGACGATGCCACCTGCGGCGTGGATTTCGACGGTATGATGGCCGATCTGGCCGGTGTCAAAGCCGGTGACGTGGTGCTGTTGCACGGTTGCTGCCACAACCCGACCGGCGCCAACCTGAACATGACACAATGGGCCGAGGTTGTGGAATCTCTGAAGAAAACCGGCGCTGTACCATTCATCGACATTGCCTATCAGGGCTTTGGCGATGGTCTGGAAGAAGACGCGGCAGGGGTGCGGCTGGTGGCGTCAAGCCTACCGGAAACCATCATCGCCGCCAGTTGCTCGAAAAACTTCGGCATCTACCGTGAACGCACCGGCGTTCTGATGACGGTCTCGCAGGACGCAGGGAACAAACCGCTGGCCCAAAGCACATTGGCATTCCTGAACCGCCAGAATTTTTCCTTTCCGCCGGACCACGGCGCGCGGCTGGTGACGATGATCCTGCAAGACAAGGTTTTGCGCGATGACTGGATGGAAGAGCTGGAAAACGTCCGCCTTGGCATGCTGGCCCTGCGCACGCAGTTGGCCGGTGAATTGCAACGCCTGTCGGGGTCTGATCGGTTCGGTTTTCTGGCCCAGCACCGCGGCATGTTCTCACGGCTGGGGGCAACGCCCGAGCAGGTAGAGCACCTGCGGGCCGAGCACGGGATCTATATGATCGGGGACAGCCGCATGAACATCGCGGGCCTGAATGAGGCCACCATTCCGGTGCTGGCCAAGGCGATTATCGATACGGGGATATAACCCGCCAATACTGTGCCTGACATGAGCAATCGGATTGCTCGTGTCAGGCACCCAGCTTCACCTATTCATCGTCCCGAAATGGGTCGTCAAAAAGGTGATAAAGCTTCTAAGTTTCGGCGTGATCGCCCTTGTCGGAGAATACAGAACACTCGTGGGCAATGCTTGAGGAGGATAGTTCTCAAGCACCCTGACCAGACGACCCGCTTTCAGATCGGGTGACAGCAGCGTTTCGGCTTGCAGCACAATTCCGGCACCACCCAGCGCTGCCTCTCGAAGTGCATGGCCGTCATTCGCTGCCATTGGACCAGTCACCTGAACCGGGATCACATCGCCATCTGACTCCGGATTTGTAAAAAACCACGTGTCGAATTCAGACCCCGGGCGAAACCCAAAACAGGAATGTGACGCAAGATCCTCTGGATGGGACGGCGTTCCCTTTCGCGCAAGGTATTCGGGGGAAGCACAGGCAACCAGACTGTAAGGCGCAAGCGAGCGTGCAATCAAACCGCTGTCGGGCAAACTGCCCGTTCGGATGACCAGATCATAACCTTCGTCCAGCAAATCAAAGACGCGGTTATTAAGCGTCAGTTCCACCCGCACCTCTGGATTGGTGGCAAAATATTCGGGCAACAGGGGCGCTAGGCAGGCCGAGCCAAAAATAACCGGCGCACCGATCCTAAGAACACCCCGCGGGATTGATCGCATCTGTGCAACGCTTGCGTCAGCGGCTTCTAGTTCGGCCAGAATTGCTTTGGACCTTTCGTAATAGATACGTCCTGCTTCCGTCAGGGAATGGCGGCGTGTCGTCCGGTTAAGAAGTTGAGTTCCCAAGGTATTCTCAAGTGCCCGCACATGACGTCCGATCATCGGAGCGGTCATGCCAAATTGCTCGGCAACGGCCACAAATGATCCTGCCTCCACGGTTTTTACGAAAACCTCGATGCTTTTCAGCCTATCCATTCGGTACTCCTAATACCTAGTTTATGCCAAAACTAATTATTTATCACAACAAGTGTTTGAATGAAAAAGGGACATGATTTTAATAATGGAGAAACAATCATGAATATCGCAATCATCGGGCCCGGCAACATGGGTCTTGGTCTCGCCCGCTTGTTCGTCGCTAAAGGTCAAAATATCGCGCTTGCGCATAAGGACATCGACGTCGCAACGAAACTGGCTGCTGAATTCGGCGGTAAAGCGCAAGGTAAGGATATTGCCAGTGCCGTGTCTGGCGCTGATATCGTGATCCTCGCTACGCCATACGATTCAGCCAAAGTAGTGCTCAAAGAAGCGGGCGATCTGACCGGCAAAATACTGGTCGACATTACCAACCCGATCACGCCCGATTATATGGCTCTGACGATAGGCCACACCACCTCGGCAGCCGAGGAAATCGCCAAATTTGCCCCGGGCGCGCATGTTGTGAAGGCCTTTAATACAGTGTTCTGGCAGGCCCTTCCGTTCGAAGTGCGGCAGGGAAATCCGGCTGTTCAGGTTCTGCTTGCCGGGGATGATGCAGACGCCAAGAAAACGGTAGCAACTATGGTCACGGATCTGGAATTCGAAGCGATTGATGCTGGCCCATTGGCAAATGCGCGCTACATCGAGCCTGTTGGCGAGTTGAACATCCATCTGGGCTATGCGCTTGGCTGGGGAACAGCGATCTCGCCAGCTTGGGTTCGTTTGACTTAGAAATTGCGCTCTAAACTCAAAAGCCGGCGAGGTTTCCCCCGCCGGCTTTTCTCTGTCCACTCGTTTCAACCGGTAAATCAGTTGTGGTAAGCGGCCTCTCCGTGAGTAGCGAGGTCCAGACCGCGGGCTTCGTCTTCTTCCGAGACGCGCAGACCGATGGTCATGTCGATGGCTTTGAACAGGACGAATGATACAACCGCTGTCCAGACGATGGTGATCCCGACAGCTTGCGCCTGAATCAGGGTCTGGCCAACCATGTCGTATTCCGCATCACCAATGCCGCCCAGCGATGGCGCTGTGAAGATACCCGTGCCAACCGCACCGATAATGCCGCCAACGCCGTGGATGCCGAACACGTCCAGACTGTCGTCATAGCCCAGCTTGTTTTTCACCGTGGTGACAAAGAAGAAACAAACGATCGAGGCACCGGCGCCCAGAACAATCGCGCCCACAGGGCCGACAGAACCGGCGGCAGGGGTGACAGCAACCAGACCGGCAATCATACCCGAAGCCGCGCCCAGCAAGGATACCTTGCCGCGCAAGGATCTTTCAACAATGGTCCAGCCAAGGATCGCACCAGCGGTTGCAGTAAAGGTATTGATCATCGCCAGACCGGCACCGCCGTTGGCTTCCAGATTTGAACCGGCGTTAAAGCCGAACCAGCCAACCCACAGGATACCCGCGCCAACAAGTGTCAGCGTCATCGAATGGGGGGCCATCATGTCTTTGCCGTACCCCTTGCGCTTGCCAATCACGATCGCGCCAACCAGTGCGGCCACACCGGCGTTGATGTGCACAACTGTGCCACCTGCGAAATCAAGCGCGCCCATGTTAAAGATGTAGCCAGCCCCGTCCCAAACCATATGGGCAATCGGGAAATAGGCGAAGGTGACCCAAAGCAGGGTGAAAATCATCACCGCGCTGAATTTGATCCGCTCGGCAAAGGCGCCGATGATCAGGGCGGGGGTGATCGCCGCGAATGTCATCTGGAAGGCGATGAAAACGAATTCGGGAATGACCACGCCGTCGGTAAACGTTGCCGCCATTGAATCCGCTGTCACACCAGCCAAAAACAGTTTGCCTGTGCCGCCCCAGAACGGGCCTGTGCCGCCGCCAAAGGCAAACGAATAGCCGTAGATCACCCAGATCACCATCACCAGTGCGGTGATCATTGTGGTTTGGGTCAGCACCGACAGCATGTTCTTGCTGCGCACCAGACCACCGTAAAACAGCGCCAGACCCGGCAGGATCATAAACAGCACCATCACGGTGGAAAAGATCATGAACGACACGTCGCCCTTGTCCATGGTTTCGGCAGACGCGGCGGTGGCGGTGAGCGCCGTCCCAGTTGCTGCCAGTGTAAGATTGCGAAAGTTCATTGTTCCAATTCCCCTTGTTCGATCCGGCACGACAGGCCTAGATCGCGTCCTCGTTGGTTTCCCCTGTCCGCACGCGGACGATTTGTTCGACATCCAGCACGAAAATCTTGCCGTCGCCGATTTTGTCGGTGCGGGCGGTGTTCTGGATGGTATCGACCACCTGATCGACCACATCGGCGGCGACCACGATTTCGATCATCACCTTGGGCACAAAACTGACGGTGTATTCCGCGCCGCGATAGATTTCAGTGTGACCCGATTGCGCGCCAAAGCCTTTGACTTCGGTGACGGTCATGCCGCGCACGCCAATGTCGGTCAGCGCCTCGCGGACTTCCTCCAGCTTGAAAGGTTTCAGAATTGCTTTGATCAGTTTCACGACGTTTTCCCTGTGTTTGGCAGACATCCTGCGAATTACGCATTCAGGTAAAGTGGCGCGGAGGGGTAAATCACAAGCAAGCAGAGTGTTAATTCATTAGGGAACGGCGCCTTAACGCACAATTTATGCGCATATTGTGTCTTATGCCTAATTATTAAGCATATACTTGATGCCGCGCTATGTGAACTACCCCTCTACATTCCTATGTTGCCGGTGTAGGTTGGCAAAAACAGGCAAGCACCAGATAGGGTGACGAATGAGTGGTACAGGTAAAAAGCGCGGCCGTTTGGTGGCCGACAAGCGGTATTCTGCGGCAAAACCGGCTGCGGGTAAACGCAAGGCTGCTAAACCGGCAGCAAAGAAAAAGACACCCGCACGCAAACCGGCTGGTCGTAAGTCCGCCGCCCGCAAGACAACGCGGCGCAGAACCCGCCGGACCAAGCGCAAATTCAACCCCATCGTTGGCTTTTTTCTGGGCATTTTCGGCTGGATCCTACGGGTGATGTGGCGGATCGGCTGGCGCGTTGCAGCTGTGGTCGGCGTGATGGTCGGGGCGGGCGTGTTTTACTATTACTCCACCCTGCCCCCTGTTGAACAACTGGTTGACGGGCGCGTGCGTGGCTCGGTCATTCTGCTGGACCGCGACAACCGCCGCTTTGCCTCGCGCGGCGATTTGTTTGGCGGGATTGTCACCGCAAATACGGTTTCCCCGCATCTGAAAAACGCAGTCGTTGCAACCGAGGATAAGCGCTTTTACCGCCACCTGGGTCTAAGCCCGCGTGGCGTGGCCAGTGCTGTTCGGATCAATCTGGCTGCTGGTCGTGGGCCCCTTTCGGGCAACGGGGGTTCAACCCTGACCCAACAAACCGCAAAACTGCTGTGCCTTGGCAAACCGTTTGATCCAACCACCGGCATGACGGAAAAGGAATACGAGTCCGATTGCCGCCAAGGCTCGCTCTGGCGCAAGATCAAGGAAGCGGTTTACGCGCTGGCGCTTGAAACCAAATATTCCAAAGACGACATCCTGACGATTTACCTGAACCGCGCCTTTCTGGGCGCCGGTGCGCGCGGGTTTGAAGCCGCCGCACAGCGCTACTTCGGGAAATCCGCCAGCGACGTTAATCCAGCCGAGGCTGCGATGCTGGCCGGATTGCTGAAAGCGCCGACGCGCTATGCTCCGACGAACAACCTGCAACGCTCGCAGGATCGGGCGCTGACGGTTTTGAAACTGATGGAAGAACAGGGACACCTGACGTCCGCACAGGCTGCACAGGCGCGGGCAAATCCCGCCGTTCTGTCCCAAGCCGCCCAAGCGCGCGCCGGTGGCTATTTCGCCGATTGGGTGATGAGCAGCGGGCCATCGTTTTTCACCAAAGACACCACCGAGGATGTAATCATCCGCACCACGTTAGATCCGCGCATCCAACGCGCGGCCGAGGATGCACTGGCCTATATTTTTGAAACCAAGGTCAGCGCCGGATCGAAAGCGCAGGCCGCGATCATTGTGATGTCTGCGGACGGGGCGGTGCGGGCAATGGTCGGCGGACGCCAGACCAAGGTGTCCGGCGCCTTTAACCGTGCGACGCAAGCGTTGCGACAAACCGGGTCGACCTTCAAACCCTTTGTCTATGCGGCAGCACTTGATCTGGGCTACAGCCCGAATGATTACGTGATGGATGGCCCGTTGACCCTCAACATCCCCGGCTCCGGCCCGTGGACGCCGCGAAATTACGGCAATAAATACTATGGCCGCGTCACCCTGACCGAAGCCCTGATGCGGTCGCTGAACACCGCCACCGTGCGCATTTCCGAAAGCGTGGGGCGTGATGCCGTGCGGGCGGTTGCCACCGAATTCGGCATCCGCGAGGATTTGGCAGCTGGGCCGGCGCTGGCGCTGGGCGCGTCTGAATCCACCCTGATCGAAATGACAGGTGCCTATGCCGGCATCCTGAACGGCGGGCGCAGCGTTACCCCTTACGGGCTGATAGAACTACGCCTTCAGGGTGACAGCGAACCGGTCATGAAACAGGAAGGCGGCCTTGGCGAGCGGGTGATCAGCAAACAGGCCGCGGGTGGTCTGGTCTATATGATGAGCCGCGTGATTGAACAGGGCACCGGACGACGCGCGCGGATTGACGGCTGGCAGTTGGCAGGCAAAACCGGCACCACCCAAAAGGCGCGCGATGCGTGGTTCATCGGCTTTTCGGCGGATTATGTCACCGGCATCTGGATGGGCTATGACAACAATACCCCGCTAAAGGGCGTAACCGGCGGCGGTCTGCCCGCGAACATCTGGCACGAAACCATGGTGCGGGTTCTGGACGGGATCGCGCCAAAACCTTTGCCGATGATCCGCCCTGCCCCGCCACCAGCCCCAGTGCAACCAGCCCCCCAACCGCTGTCGCAACCAAGCCGCGATGACGATTTGGCCGAACGGCTTCTTCGCGATGTACTGGAGAATATTCTTGATGGCGGAGGCTAGCCGGAATCGCAAAGACGAACAGGGGACATATCCATTAAACTGGTTTAGTGGATATGTTTATATCATATTATCAAACGGTTACCTATCACATACCTGCCATGCATTTTTCAGGCTTGCATCGGCTGCAAATCTGATGACAATAGGTAAATGGAAAATACAACTCTCAAAACATGGCCAGAATCTGCCGCTAACCTGATCGCTGTTGCGGCAGGTCGCGCACCGGCCGATACCGTTATTCGCGGCGGGAAATGGGTGAACGTCCAATCCCGCGAGGTTCTTGAAAATCACGACATTGCCATTGCCGACGGGCGGTTCGCCTATTGCGGGCCGGATGCGTCGCATTGCATCGGTGAAACCACCAAGGTGATCGAGGCCGAGGGGCGTTACATCATCCCCGGCCTGTGTGATGCGCATATGCACATCGAATCCGGCATGCTGACGCCCGCCGAATTCGCCCGCGCGGTCATCCCGCACGGCACCACGTCGATGTTCACCGACCCGCATGAAATCGCCAATGTTCTGGGCCTGCGCGGCGTGCGCCTGATGCATGACGAGGCAATGTTGCAACCGATCAACATCTTCACCCAGATGCCCAGTTGCGCCCCCTCGGCCCCCGGTCTGGAAACCACGGGCTACGAAATCACCCCCGAGGATGTGGCCGAGGCAATGACATGGCCCGGCATCATCGGCCTTGGCGAAATGATGAATTTCCCCGGTGTGATCAATGCCGATCCGAAAATGCTGGCCGAAATCGCCGCCACCCAGAACGCGGGCAAAACCGTGGGCGGGCATTACGCCAGCCCCGATCTTGGCCCCGCCTTTCACGCCTATGTCGCCGGTGGTCCGGCGGACGAGCACGAAGGCGTTTGCGAAGCCGATGCAATCGCGCGTGTGCGTCAGGGGATGCGCTCGATGATGCGGCTGGGGTCGGCGTGGTATGACGTGGAAACACAGATCACCGCTGTGACCGAAAAAGGTCTGGACCCGCGCAACTTTATCCTGTGCACCGACGACAGCCATTCGGGCACGCTGGTCAATGACGGCCACATGAACCGCGTGGTGCGCCATGCGATTGACTGTGGCTGTGACCCGTTGATCGCGCTGCAAATGGCCACCATCAACACCGCCACCCATTTCGGGCTGGAACGCGAACTTGGGTCCATCGCACCGGGTCGCCGCGCCGATGTGATCCTGACGTCCGATCTGAAAACCCTGCCAATCGAAACCGTGATCGCCCGTGGGGTGATTGTGGCCGAAGCGGGTGAAATCAACGTGGATTGCCCGCATCTGGACTGGCCCGATGATGCCCGCGGCACCGTGCATCTGGGCAAGCATCTGCAAGCTGCGGATTTTGAAATCAAGGCGCCCGAAGGGGCGAATGCGGTCAAGGCCAAGGTGATCGGTGTAATTGAAAATCAGGCCCCGACCAAGGCGCTGACGGCCGAACTGGATGTTCAGGACGGGCTGGTTCTAAGTGACGAGCCAAACGATGTCTGCCAGATCGCGCTGGTCGAGCGTCACCGCGCCACGGGCGAGGTGGTGAACGGCTTTGTGTCAGGCTTTGGCTATAAGGGCCGGATGGCGATGGCCAGCTCCGTTGCCCATGACAGCCACCACATGATCGTTGTCGGCACCTCCCGCGAGGATATGGCGCTGGCAGCCAACCGTCTGGGCGAAGTTGGCGGCGGGGTGACCGTCTGGCAGGATGGCAAAGAACTGGCGCTGGTGCAATTGCCCATCGCCGGCCTGATGTCCGACGCCCCTGCCGTTGAGGTTGCCGCCGCTGCACAAAAGATGGTCGAAGCCATGGCCGCCTGCGGCTGCACCGTCAACAACGCCTATATGCAACATTCCCTTCTGGCCCTTGTGGTGATCCCCGAATTGCGGATTTCCGACCTTGGGCTGGTGGATGTAACCAAATTCGAACTGACCGACCTATTTGAGGAAAATAAATGAAAACAATGATAACAGAGACCGACACTCTGACCCCGCCCGCCATCACGGCAGAAGAATTCACCGATGCCCGCGCGGCTGTTGACCGTTTATGCGCGCTTTACAACAGCTCGACAGAATTTCTGTGCAAACATTTCGCAGACACCCTTGCGGGCAAGCGGCCAAAGGCGCGCGTTCGGGCGTTTTACCCTGAAATCCGCATCACCACGACCAGCTATGCCCAAGTCGACACCCGCCTTAGCTTTGGCCATGTTTCCGAACCCGGCACATACGCCACTACAGTGACCCGCCCCGATCTGTTTCGTTACTATCTGGAACAGCAAATCGGCCTGCTGCTGGAAAACCATTGCGTGCCGGTTTCCATCGGCCTGTCGCAAACTCCGATGCCGGTGCATTTCGCTGTGGCCAGCGAAGCCAACGTAACCGTGCCGCAAGAGGGCGCGATGGATTTCCCCCTGCGCGATGTTTTCGATGTGCCGGACCTGTCCACCACCAATGACGATATCGTCAACGGTTTCGGCTTTGAAAACCCCGATGGCTCCGGCCCGCTGGCGCCGTTCACCGCGCAACGGATTGATTACTCGCTGGCCCGTCTGGCCCATTACACCGCCACCAAGCCCGAGCACTTCCAGAACCATATCCTGTTCACCAACTACCAGTTCTATTTCGAGGAATTCGAGGCCTACGCCCGCGCCCAACTGGCCGACCCCGACAGCGGCTACACCAGCTTTGTCGGCACCGGCAATGTGGAAATCACCGATGCAGATGCGCCGATGCCGCTACCCACAAAGCAGCCGCAAATGCCGACCTTCCATTTGAAACGCAAAGGCGGCGGCGGGATTACACTGGTCAATATCGGCGTTGGCCCGTCAAATGCCAAAACCGCCACCGACCATATCGCCGTTCTACGCCCCCATGCGTGGCTGATGGTCGGCCACTGTGCGGGCCTGCGCAATTCGCAATCACTTGGGGATTTCGTGCTGGCCCATGCCTATCTGCGCGAAGACCATGTACTGGATGATGATCTGCCCGTCTGGGTGCCCATCCCCGCACTGGCAGAAATCCAGATCGCGCTGGAAACGGCCGTGGCCAAAGTCACCAAACTGGAAGGCTTCGAATTAAAGCGGCTGATGCGGACCGGCACGGTCGCATCCCTTGATAATCGCAACTGGGAACTGTCCGAACAAAGCGGTCCAGTCCAGCGGCTGTCCCAGTCCCGCGCCATCGCATTGGATATGGAAAGCGCAACAATTGCGGCCAACGGTTTTCGCTTCAGGGTGCCCTATGGCACGCTGTTATGTGTCAGCGACAAACCCCTGCATGGTGAATTGAAACTGCCCGGAATGGCGTCCGATTTCTATACCACACAGGTTGCCCGACACCTGCAAATCGGTATTTCCGCTATGGAATCCTTACGCGAAATGCCGCTGGAACGCATCCATTCGCGCAAATTGCGCAGCTTTGAAGAGACCGCATTCCTTTAAACAGGCGGAAAACCGGATAAAATCGGCAAAAAAAGGGGAAAAGGCACAGCTAATCGTTGTGCCTGCCCCCAACATTCAGTTAAATACGCCCAATGAGGCCCAAGATAACGCGGGCAGAACAAGGAGACCTGTAAAATGGCGACGAAACCAATGACCAAGACCCAACTTGTAGCCGCTCTGGCCGAAGAAATGGGCACAGACAAGAAATCGGCATCCGGTGCGCTGGATTCGATCATTGCGATCATCACCCGTGAAGTTTCCGGCGGTGGTGCTGTAACCCTGCCCGGCGTTGGCAAAATCTATTGCCGCGAGCGCCCCGAGCGCATGGTGCGCAACCCCGCCACTGGCGAGCAGATCCAGAAAGCTGCTGACAAGGTTGTCAAAATGACAATCGCCAAAGCGCTGAAAGACAGTGTAAACGGCTAATTTCCGGCGGGCCTTGCGCCCGAATGGAAAACCGATAGGGTCGCCCGATGGGGCGGCCCTTTTTCGTGGGATACAGGAATGGACATTCGCGCAATCTTTATGGGGCTAAGCTTTGCCTTTATCTGGTCGTCGGCCTTTACCTCGGCACGGATCATCGTGGCCAACGCCCCGCCGCTGGCCTCGCTTTCACTGCGGTTCTTTATCTCGGGGATTCTGGGCGTATTGCTGGCCCGCCTAATGGGCCAAACATGGCGCCTGACCCGCGATCAATGGCGCGCAACCTTCATATTCGGGCTGTGCCAGAACGCGCTGTATCTGGGGCTGTTTTTCTACGCCATGCAAACGATCGAAGCCTCGCTAGCCTCGATCATCGCATCCGTTATGCCGCTGATGGTCGCATTCGCCGGCTGGGTATTTTATCGTGACAAACTACACCCGATTGCCGTTTTCGGATTGATCGCAGGGGTGATCGGTGTGGTGATCATCATGGGCTCGCGCATCAATGGCGGGGTCGACATGTTCGGCATCGGGCTGTGCGTTGTCGGCACCATCGCGCTGACCATCGCCACCCTGTCCATGCGCGGCGCGTCCAGCGGCGGCAACCTGATGATGATTGTCGGCTTGCAGATGTTTGTCGGGGCTGCGTTTTTGGCCGTGGCGTCGCTGTTTTTGGAAACTATTCAGGTAAATTTCACATGGCCGCTGGTGTTGGCATTTGCCTATACCACCCTTGCACCGGGCATTCTGGCCACATGGATCTGGTTCGCACTGGTGGCGCGGATCGGGGCAGTGCGCGCCGCCACCTTCCATTTCCTGAACCCGTTTTTCGGTGTGGCGATTGCAGCCGCCCTGCTGGGCGAAAAGATCGGTCTGATGGACGTTCTTGGCGTGGCAATCATCGCGGGCGGGATATTGGCGGTGCAATTGTCCAAGCAAGCTACCACATAAATCTAACAAGGATGTGAACAACCGGCATCGCCCAAACGGGTGACAGCCCGCCCCTTTTCGCGGCATGTAACGGGTATGGAATTACTGCTTGGATATGCTGCCGGTCTGCTGACCCTGATCAACCCCTGTGTTTTGCCGGTGCTGCCGATTGTACTGGCCACCGCCATTCAGGCCGACAAACGTGGCCCCATTGCGCTGGCGGCGGGGATGAGCCTTGCTTTTGTCACCCTTGGCATTGGCGTTGCCACCCTTGGCTATGCGCTGGGCATCCGCGAGGAAACAGTGGCCCGTGCCGCCGCGGTTATGATGATCGGCTTTGGCCTGATCCTGCTGGTGCCACGTTTCAGCGCCGGATTTGCCACCGCCACGGCGGGCGTTTCCACCCGCGCCGACAGCCAGATGGATATGATGGACCGGTCTGGCCTGAAGGGGCAGTTTTTGGGCGGCATGTTGCTGGGCGCAGTCTGGTCGCCGTGCGTTGGCCCGACGTTGGGCGGTGCGATCGGGTTGGCGTCACAAGGGCAAAGCCTGTTGTTGGCCGGCGGCATCATGTTCGCCTTTGCCATGGGCATTTCCACGATCATTCTGGTGCTGGGCTATGGCGCACGGTCGATGATTATGAAACGTCAGGCATTGATGCGTAAAATAGCCGATAAATCCCGCCCCGTGATGGGGGTCGTGTTCATTCTGGTCGGGGTGATGATCCTGACCAATTTTCAACAAGTCATCGAAGGCTGGTTGGTGCAGAATATGCCCGCCTGGCTGGTTGACTTTTCCGTAACAATCTAAAGGAGCCTTGATATGAAACGTCGCGAATTTATCGCCCTGACCGCCGCCGCAACCCTTGCCCCGCTGGCGGTGATGGCCGAACCAGCAAACTACACCCCCGGCATGGCCAAGAAAGCGCTGGCCGATGGGAAAACCGTATTCCTTGATTTTTCCGCCACGTGGTGCGGCACTTGTGCTGCGCAAGATCGGGTAATCACTGCGCTACGCGAAGAAAACCCCGCCTATAACAAACACATCGCCTTTATCAAAGTGGACTGGGATGATTACGGCAACGGCGATTTGTCCAACGAATTGAAAATCCCCCGACGCTCGACTTTGGTTGTGTTGAAGGGCGACAAGGAACTGGGTCGTATCGTTGCGGGAACTGCCCGCAAACAGATCAAAATGCTGATGGATACGGCCCTTGCGGCAGCTTCCTCGTAAGGGTTTCTTTTTCGTATAAATATCCCCGCCGGAGGCAAAAAATTCTTTCTTCGGCGGGGTCACAAACGGGGATCAGGCTGTTTTGGATTCGCCGGCTACTTCGGGCTTTTTCCCGCCCCCGACCCAGCCAGCCGCCTTATCAGCCAGTTTACCGAATTTCTTGGATGCCCCATCCAGTTTTGCCGTCCATTCTGGCTTGGGTTCCTGCCCTTCAGTCACCTTGAAGAACGCCTGCAACAGGCAGGCAATCGCAAAGGGTTCGATCAGGGCAACCTTGGCGGCCCATGCGAACAGGATGGCAAAGACAAACCCGCCCGCCGAAACCGCGCCGGGCATCAGGTAAACGATGGCACCCGCAGGGGCCAGCATCAGCAAGAACACCACAAAGGCCAGCGCGTAGGAAATGATCGTAATCCATGCGGCATTGATCAGCATCGGCTTGGCGTTTTGCCCATACAGCACCACAGAATCCCGCGCTGTTTCCCACGGGTTTTCCGAACGGGTGCGGAAAATCTGCGCAAGGATCACCTCGTCAATCAGCCCCACGGCGACCCGCAGGAACGCCCGCACCACACTCATAATTTTGTCCAGTCCCGGAATGGGGAGGAAGGATGCAATGCCGTGGATCAGGCCTGTAATCGCCCGCACCACCCCTTTGACCAGTTGATCAACGCCAAACAGGATCGAGGATTGACCAAACCGTTCCTTGACCATCGCCTGTGCATAGGCGATCTGGCCTTTGCCATCGGGTAAATCCCGCCCTTCCAGCAGTTCCACCATCACCGCGATATGACCGGCCTTGACCATATAAAGAATATATTCGCGCAGAAAATAGATCACACCGGCCGTCAGGGCAAAGCCCAGCCCGCCACCCCACAAGGTGGCTGATGCACGAAAATCTTCATCCCCCATCGCGCCTACACCCCAGCCGATACCGGCACCGGTGCCCGTGACAATCACATAAGCGGCAGCGATGCCGAAATAGACGGCCATGCGGAATAAAATAAACGGTGCGGTTTTGCGCATCAGGCGCATCGACACACCAAAAGAAAAATCAGCCATAAACGGGCCTCCTGAAAGAATGAACAGTCTAGAAATGGGTAACAGTTCGGGGGAAATCCGGACAAGTAGGCAAAACCTGACCCTAGGTCAGCCAATCTGCCCACCGGCATCGCCCACCTGACCACGGTGCAGCAACAGATGGTCCAGCAGCACGCAGGCCATCATGGCTTCGCCCACTGGCACGGCGCGGATGCCGACGCAGGGGTCGTGGCGGCCTTTGGTGATGATCTCGGTATCCTCGCCGGATTTGGTAATCGTTTTGCGCGGGGTCAGGATCGACGATGTGGGTTTCACTGCAAAGCGCACCACCACGTCCTGTCCGGTCGAAATACCCCCCAGAATACCGCCCGCATGGTTACTGCTGTAAACCGGCCCGTCCGGCCCCATGGTGATCTCGTCTGCGTTGGCCTCGCCGGTTAGAACAGCGGCCCCCATGCCTTCGCCGATCTCGACCCCCTTAACAGCATTGATCGACATCATCGCGGCGGCCAGATCTGTGTCCAGCTTGCCATAAACCGGCGCGCCCAGACCGGCGGGCAGGCCGCGTGCGACCACCTCGACCACCGCCCCGACCGAACTACCGGATTTGCGCAAGCCATCCAGATAGGTGGCCCATTCCTCGGCGGCCACAGCATCGGGCACCCAGAACGGGTTGCGCGATATTTCGTCCAGATCAAGCCGCGTGCGGTCAATCGCCAATGGCCCCATTTGTACCATATAGCCGGTGATTTGTACGTTTGGTGCCAAAACCGCCAGCGCCGCACGGGCCAATCCACCCGCCGCCACCCGCGCCGCCGTTTCCCGCGCCGAGGACCGCCCGCCACCGCGATAATCGCGAATGCCGTATTTCTGCCAATAGGTAATATCGGCATGGCCGGGGCGGAATTTTTCGGCAATGTCGCCGTAATCCTTGGAGCGTTGATCGGTGTTTTCGATCATCAACTGCACCGGTGTGCCTGTGGTCTTGCCTTCGAATACACCCGACAAAATCCGCACCATATCGGGCTCGCGCCGCTGGGTGGTATATTTGTTCTGCCCCGGTTTGCGCATGTCCATCCAGTGCTGCAACATCGCTTCATCCACCGGCACATTCGGCGGGCAGCCGTCAACCGTGGCCCCCAGCGCGGGACCGTGGCTTTCGCCCCATGTGGTGACGCGAAACAGGTGGCCGAATGTGTTGATCGACATATGAAATGCTCCTTTTGTATATTAGCGTTTAACGGTCCAGAGGATTTGGCTCAAGGGGGCAGCGACTTTTGATCATACAATAGATCTTGCCCTTGATGTTATTGGATAACACGGCCTTGTTATTGACGGGCATTTTCAAATCAGGTCTATGTTTTCCGTGCTTGTTCAATAAATTCAACCGGAGTCATCAATGACAATATCCAAACGACACTTTCTAATTGCCACAGCAGCACTCGCTATGACAGCCACGCTACACGGAACTTTGCCAGCCATTGCGGATGGGCAGCGCACCGCAGGGCGTACAGATTTTCAAAACCTTGTTATCGTCTTAAAAGGGGACATCAATACAAAGATTTCATTGTCCAAACCCCAAATGGAAAAATTTAATCGAATGAAGATGAATAATCGTAGTGCCTATATTGATGAAATCATTTCTCGGGCCTTGAAGAGCCAAAGAGGGAACGGTGACACGAATGACAAAGGTGCGAGCGAATATTTTTATGCGGACAGGGAGGCATTTTGGTGCGGTAAGTGTAATGAAAATGATGGGCGCGTGCAGCATAAATATGGAATTTCAGGGCCGGAATTTAAGGACGGGATATCTGCTTTTATAACTGCGAGCTTCTGAAAAATTACCAAAATCTCGCGAAAGGTCCGCAATGCATTTGCGGGCCTTTCCTGTATCTTGTGAAGATACATGTTGATCTTAGCCCCTGTGATCATTGGCATTGCGGCATGAAAGATATGGTTGTCTTACCATCAAGGCGCGCGTAAACAAGAATTACCTCGGGGCGCCCGCACAGGGCTGAGACGCATCCAGCGAACCCGTTGAACCTGAACCGGTTAGGACCGGCGGAGGGAAGGTTTTGGAATTCTCCACCTTTGCCCCGCCCGCCTGCATAGATGGAGAATGAAAGATGAAAACATCCATATTTGCCGCGGGATTTTGCGTAATGGCCAGCGTGGCCGCCGCAGAAACCCCTGTTTTGACAGTATATACCTACGACAGTTTCGTATCCGACTGGGGCCCCGGCCCGGCGGTGGAAAAGGCATTTGAAGAGGTTTGCGGCTGTGATCTGCAATTCGTCGGCACAGGCGATGGGGCAGCTTTGCTGGCCCGCATCCGTCTGGAAGGCGTGCGCACCAAGGCCGATGTGGTGCTGGGGTTGGACACCAACCTGACGGCAACGGCGGCTGAAACCGGCCTGTTTGCGCCATCCGGCATCAGCGCGAAATTCGATCTGCCCATGGCATGGGACGACGCGACATTCGTGCCTTACGACTGGGGCTATTTCGCCTTTGTCTATGATAAAACCAAAATGACCACCCCGCCCGCCGATTTCAAAGCGCTGGCGGCGTCCGACCTGAAGATCATCATTCAGGACCCACGTTCCTCGACCCCCGGTCTGGGGCTGTTGCTGTGGGTGAAAGACGCCTACGGGGACGAGGCGCCGATGATCTGGGAAGGGCTGTCAGATAACATCGTAACCGTCACCAAGGGCTGGTCCGAAGCCTACGGCATGTTCCTTGAGGGCGAGGCCGATATGGTGCTGTCCTACACCACATCGCCCGCCTATCACCTGATTGCGGAACAGGACGACACCAAGGCGGCAGCACCCTTTGCCGAGGGCCATTATATGCAGATCGAGGTTGCCGCGAAACTGGCCGGAACCGATCAGCCGGAACTGGCGGATAAGTTCCTGCAATTCATGGTGTCGGACGCGTTCCAGTCGATCATCCCGACGACCAACTGGATGTATCCGGCCATCACGCCGGCAGATGGTTTGCCGGATGGTTTTGAAACCCTGATCACACCGGCGAAATCGCTGTTGGTGCCGGCCGATCAGGCGGATGCGTTGCGCGATGTGGCGCTGGCTGAATGGCTGACCGCGCTTTCAAAATAACCCCTTTGATCTGGGCCGGTTTTGGGGCAGTTCTGCTCTTGCTGGCCCTGATCATTGCGCCGCTTGCGGCCCTGTTGTGGCGGGCAGAGACGCCTGCCGCACTGGGGGCTGCGGATTGGGCGGCGGTGCGGTTTACCTTGCTGCAAGCCACGCTTTCGGCGGGCATCAGTGTTGGGTTGGCTGTGCCGGTGGCACGGGCCTTGGCGCGACGGCGGTTTGTCGGGCGGGGCCTGCTGATCACCCTGCTGGGCGCGCCGTTCATCCTGCCGGTGATCGTCGCCGTTCTGGGCCTGCTGGCAGTGTTCGGGCGCAGCGGAATCCTAAGCACCCTGTTGGGTTGGATCGGTCTACCGCCGGTGCATATCTATGGGCTGCACGGGGTGGTGCTGGCGCATGTGTTCTTCAATCTGCCATTGGCCACACGGCTTATCCTGCAGGGCTGGCTGGCAATACCGGCGGAACGGTTCCGGCTGGCGGCATCATTGGGGTTTGGCCCACGTGATGTGGCGCGGGTGCTGGAATACCCGATGCTGCGCAGCACCCTGCCGGGTGCGTTTATGGTGATCTTCCTGATCTGCATGACCAGCTTTGCGGTAGCTTTGGCGCTGGGCGGTGGGCCGAAATCCACCACGGTGGAACTGGCGATCTATCAGGCGTTCCGGTTTGATTTTGATCTTGGCCGCGCAGCACTTTTGGCGGGGTTGCAATTCACCCTCGGTGCCATTGCCGCCGGTGTGTTGTTGTGGATCTCGGTACCCTCAACGATGGGCGGCGGGCTGGACCGGACGGTTGAACGTTGGGACGCAACGGCAGGCTGGCGCGATGCGTTGTTGCTGGGGGCGGTGGCGTTGTTTTTAATTGTGCCGTTGGGGATGATCCTGATTGATGGGCTGCCCTATGTGTTTTCCCTACCCGCAAGCGTTTACGCGGCGGCAGGACGGTCGCTGGGGGTGGCGGTGTTGTCGATGGTGATCAGCACCGGATTGGCGCTGTTGCTGGCGCTGCTGGTGGTGCGGTTGCACCGTGGCGCGGTGCTGGTGGAAAGCATCGGATACATCACACTGGCCGCATCGCCTTTAGTGATCGGCGCGGGGTTATTCATCGTGCTGTTTCCGCTGACCGATCCGGTGGCGCTGGCGCTGCCCGTCACGGCCTTAGTTAACGCGGTGATGAGCCTGCCTTTTGCCCTGCGCACCCTTGTGCCGGCGGTGCGCGAGGTCGAGGGCACTTACGGGCGTTTGGCTGACAGTTTGGCGATGAGCGGTTGGGTGCGGATGCGGTTGGTGCTGTGGCCCCGCCTGCGCCGCCCGCTGGGATTTTCGGCGGGGCTGGCGGCGGCGTTGTCGATGGGGGATCTGGGGGTGATTGCCTTGTTTTCCGACCCGAACGGCGCGACATTGCCGTTGCAGATGTATCGCCTGATGGCTGCTTACCGGATGGATCAGGCGGCGGGGGCTGCGGTTTTGTTGCTGGGCATGTCGCTGCTATTGTTCTGGATTTTTGATCGCGGAGGACGCGCGGATGCTGACGTTTAAGGATATGCGCTATACGCAGGACGGGTTCAGTCTGCATGCGGATTTTGCAGTGCAGGATGGCGAGATGCTGGCGGTGATCGGCCCCTCGGGTGGGGGGAAATCAACCCTGCTGAATGTGGTTGCAGGGTTTTTGGAAGCGACGTCGGGGCGGGTGTTGTGGGATGGTCGGGACTTGGCCAAAACTGCGCCCGGAAAGCGGCCTGTCAGCATTTTGTTTCAGGACAACAACCTGTTCCCGCATATGACTGTGGCGCAGAATGTAGGGCTGGGATTGCGGCCGGATTTGCGCTTGTCGGCAAAACAAAAGGCGCAGGTCGAAGCTGCACTGGAACGCGTCGGGTTGGCCGGATACGGCACGCGCAAACCGGCGGCGCTGTCGGGTGGGCAGGCAAGCCGCGTGGCGCTGGCGCGGATGTTGTTGCGGGGCAATCCGCTGGTGTTGCTGGATGAGCCCTTTGCGGCGCTGGGTCCGGCGCTGAAGGTGGAAATGCTGGAACTTGTGCGCGACCTGATGCGCGAAACGGGGGCGACATTGATGATGGTCAGCCATGATCCCGAGGACGCAAAACGGATTGCGCAACGGACGGTTCTGGTGGCGGGCGGAGAGGCGCAGGCACCAGTTGATACAACCGAAATCTTTGCAAAGCCGCCCGAGGCGTTGCAAGCCTATTTGGGCAATTAAAAAACCCCGCCGGATCAGGGCGGGGTTTTCTATTTTCTTTGTCAGCTGATTTAGCTGCCC
>CAZIDQ010000001.1:0-73160 GCA_964538015.1 uncultured Marinosulfonomonas sp. | reverse complement strand
GAACATGGGGGGAGGGCGCAAATTACTGGGCGCTAAGTGACGGGTCACGCTTTGACGAATTCCACCCGAACAAACACCCGCAAAACGCCGTTCCCCAAGATCGCAAACTACACCGCATCGCCGAAGTCCACCATTACGCCGTCCGCAGTTTTGAAGAATTCAACTACAAAAGGGGCCGCCCCGCCGCCTCGGATTTCGCTGACCGCTATACTGATACTTTCCAGAGAACCCTGGATCGCAACGAGGTCGAAAACCTTGCCGTGCTGGCCTATCGCAAACGGTTTGACAAGGAATACGACCGGTTGTGCCAGATCTCCGGTGTGATGCGGCTACATCATCTGTGTTGCGCCGATTACGTTGCCGATATGTGCAAAAAACGTGGTGACAATCCGGCCAGTGACACACGGTACGCATTTCACAGGGATATGGCGCAAAAACTGCCCCGACATTAAGGTGCGTTAACGAAAACAGAAACGCGGTTGGCTTTGGCCTTTGCGATCTGGCGCTCGCGATAAAAGGTAAACGCCCCCATCGCGACCACAATGGCAATACCCAACATGGTCACCGCATCAGGCCAGTCACCAAACACTACAAATCCCAGCAGCAACGCCCATAACAGACTGGTATAGCGGAACGGTGCAATGAAACTGATTTCACCCAGTCGCATGGTCATCACGCTGAATAAATAGCCACCAATGATAAAAAACGTCGCCCCGGCCAGCAACGCGGCGGACCTGCCGCTTACCGGCACCCAGTCGCTGCCCACTGATCCGATAGCGGCAAAACTGACAACACCAATCGCGCCAATCAACGCAATCGTAACCGAGGAAACTTCTGGTGACAGCCGCCGCGCGCACAGATCACGGACGGTGACAAAGCCCACAGTTACCAACGCATAAATCGCGTAGCTGTTAAAACCCTCCACACCGGGTCGTACAATAATTATCACCCCGACGAACCCGATCATAATCGCCACCAGCCGCCGCCAGCCCAGAGGCTCGCCAAACAGCAGGGCACCGGTCAGGGTGACGGTTAATGGCAACACCTGCAAGATGGCCGTAATATTGGCAATCGGCATTTCGCGCAGTGCTGTGATAAAGAAATAGGTCGCTCCGACATCCGCCATTGTCCGCAAAGCAACCAAAAACCAGTCCCGCTGCGGCAGGCGGAAATCCAACCCGCCCAGCCAACGCGATACCAACACCATGAAAACCACCGTCGCCGTTCCGCGCAGCAGGATCGCCTGAAACAGCGGCAAATCCTCTAGTACCACTTTCATGCAGGCATCGTTAAAGACAAAAGCCGCCATGCTGGCCATCATCAAAAGCGCACCGCGCGTGTTGTCCGAGAGTGCCCGCATCACAATCGCCGTCTTTCATGTTTGAATTGCAGCCGCCCCGTATGTTAGCGGGCCGCCCACCGGCACCCTAACGGGGAAACTCATCGCTGGGTATCCCAAAAGCAAAAGGCCCCCGCACTTACATGCAGGGGCCTGTTTGAATTTTGTAAGCTGCGTGTTTACTCGCGGCTTTCCGGTGTATCCACCAGCCCGCTATCAAACACGTTATCATCGTCAACAACGTCGGCACCGCCGCCAATGTCTTCCGTCGGCGCGGCCAGTGCGGCAGCGGCTTCGGCTTCTTTGCGTCGGGCTTCGACCACCACATTATCGCGATCCTGTGCGATTTTGCGTGTCTGCATTGTCGCCCCGCCGGTGCCGGCAGGGATCAGACGGCCAACGATCACGTTCTCTTTCAGACCGACCAGCTTGTCTTTCTTGCCCTGAACCGATGCTTCGGTCAGAACCCGCGTGGTTTCCTGGAACGAGGCCGCCGAGATGAACGAGCGGGTTTGCAACGATGCCTTGGTGATCCCCAGCAGGATCGGCTCGCCTTTGGCTTCGCGAACACCTTTGGCTTTTGCCTTTTCGTTCGCGGCGTCAAACTCGGCCTTGTCGACGTGTTCGCCTTTCAGCAACGTGGTTTCACCGCTGTCCTGGATTTCCCATTTCTGCAACATCTGGCGCACGATCACTTCGATGTGCTTGTCGTTGATCTTCACGCCTTGCAGACGGTAAACATCCTGAACCTCGTCCACCATGTAGTTGGCCAATGCCTCGACACCCATAACCGCAAGAATATCGTGCGGGGCCGGGTTGCCGTCCATGATGTATTCACCCTTCTGGATGAAGTCGCCCTCAGCCACAGGAATGTGCTTGCCTTTGGGCACCATGTATTCGACGGGCTCCATCGTATCATCGGCTGGTTCGATCGAGATGCGGCGCTTGTTCTTGTAGTCGCGGCCATAACGCACGTAACCATCAATCTCAGCGATGATCGCGTGGTCTTTGGGACGACGGGCTTCGAACAGTTCGGCAACACGCGGCAGACCACCGGTGATGTCTTTGGTTTTCGCACCTTCGCGCGGGATACGCGCGATAACGTCACCGGCTTTGACTTCGTCACCGTCTTCGACCGACAGAATGGCATCCACCGACATTGCATAGGTCATCGGGTGACCGGCAGCGTTAGTCACGGCTTCGCCTTTCTTGTCCAGAATAATGATTTCCGGCTTCAGCTCGTTGCCTTTGGGCGCGGTGCGCCAATCAACAACGATCTTCTGGGTCATACCTGTGGCATCATCGGTTTCTTCGCGAACCGCAACACCGGCAACCAGATCGACGTATTTCACGGTACCTGCTTTTTCGGTGATGATCGGCAGGGTGTATGGATCCCATTCATACAGCTTGTCGCCGCGATTGACCTTTTGGCCTTCTTTCACATGCACCTTCGAGCCGTAAGACAGCTTGTGATGCGCACGCTCTTGACCGTTTTCGTCAGTGATCACCATCTGCATACTGCGGCCCATGACGATCATGTCACCGGCAGCGTTTTTCAGCAGGTTGGCGTTTTTGTAACCGACTGTGCCGGCTTGCGATGCTTCCTGGAACGACTGTTGGCCACCCTGCGCAATGCCGCCAATGTGGAACGTCCGCATTGTCAGCTGTGTGCCAGGCTCGCCAATCGACTGCGCCGCGATAATCCCGACCGCTTCGCCCTGGTTCACCAGGGTACCGCGGGCAAGATCACGACCGTAACAGGCCGCACATACGCCCTCTTCCGCTTCACACGTCAGCGGTGAACGCATGCGGATCGAGGCCAGATCGGCTTTTTCGATCCGGTCTGCCATATGCTCGTCGATCAGCTCGTTCTTGCGAACGATCACTTCGTCGGTGCCCGGAACCAGAATGTCTTCAGCGGCAATTCGGCCCAGAACACGTTCGGACAGGGATGCAACCACTTCGCCATCATTCACAGCAGCCGATGCGGTGATCGATTTTTCAGTGCCACAATCGTGCATCCGCACAATACAGTCCTGCGCAACGTCAACCAGACGACGGGTCAGATAACCCGAGTTCGCCGTTTTAAGTGCCGTATCGGCCAGACCTTTACGTGCACCGTGGGTCGAGTTGAAGTACTCAAGCACCGTCAGGCCTTCTTTAAAGTTCGAGATAATCGGCGTTTCGATAATCTCGCCCGAAGGTTTGGCCATCAGACCGCGCATACCGCCCAGCTGTTTCATCTGCGCGGGGGAACCACGCGCGCCCGAGTGGGCCATCATGTAAACGCTGTTCGGCTCCATCTCGGCACCCGCGTCATCCACGCGCATGGCCGACATTTCACTCATCATCGCATCCGCAACTTCGTCGGAACATTTAGACCAGGCATCAACAGCTTTGTTGTATTTTTCGCCCTGTGTAATCAGACCGTCCATATACTGCTGCTCAAACTCTTTAACCTGATCGCGAACGCCATTGACGATTTCCCATTTATTATCGGGGATCAGCATGTCGTCTTTACCAAACGAAATACCGGCCTTGAATGCTTCGCGGAAACCTACAGTCATGATCTGGTCACAGAAAATAACCGACTCTTTCTGGCCGCAGTAACGGTAAACCGTATCAATCACCTGCTGCACTTCTTTCTTGCGCAGCAGACGGTTGACCAGATCGAACGGCGCCTTGACGTTCAGCGGCAGCAAGGCCCCCAAACGCATCCGGCCCGGCGTGGTTTCAAAGCGCTTCAGCACTTCGTTGCCCTCATTATCAATCTGCTTGATCCGTGCGGTAATTTTCGAGTGCAGGTGAACTTCGCCCGCATCCAGCGCGTGTTGCACTTCTTCGACGCTGGCAAAGATCATGCCTTCGCCTTTCATGCCCTGGCGTTCCATCGTGACATAGTAAAGGCCAAGGATCATATCCTGCGATGGCACGATAATCGGCGCACCGTTGGCAGGGGACAACACGTTGTTGGTCGACATCATCAGCACGCGCGCTTCCAACTGGGCTTCCAGCGAAAGTGGAACGTGGACCGCCATCTGGTCACCGTCAAAGTCGGCGTTAAACGCGGAACAAACCAGCGGGTGCAGCTGAATGGCCTTACCTTCGATCAGCACGGGTTCAAACGCCTGAATGCCCAAACGGTGCAGCGTTGGCGCACGGTTCAACATGACAGGGTGTTCGCGGATCACTTCGTCCAGAATATCCCAAACCTCGGGGCGTTCCTTTTCAACCAGCTTTTTCGCCTGCTTCACGGTCGAGGACATACCTTTGGCCTCAAGCCGCGAATAGATGAACGGCTTGAACAGCTCCAGCGCCATCTTTTTGGGCAGACCACATTGGTGCAGCTTCAACTCCGGCCCGGTCACAATCACCGAACGACCCGAGAAATCGACGCGTTTACCCAAAAGGTTCTGACGGAACCGGCCCTGTTTCCCTTTCAGCATATCCGACAGCGATTTCAGCGGGCGTTTGTTGGCCCCTGTAATCACGCGGCCACGGCGGCCGTTGTCAAACAGTGCATCGACGGATTCCTGCAACATACGTTTTTCGTTACGCACGATGATATCGGGCGCACGCAGTTCGATCAGACGTTTCAGACGGTTGTTCCGGTTGATCACGCGGCGATACAGATCGTTCAGATCGGATGTCGCGAAACGGCCACCATCCAGCGGCACCAGCGGGCGCAACTCGGGCGGGATCACAGGCACAACGGTCATGATCATCCATTCCGGACGGTTGCCGGATTCAAGGAAGGCCTCGACGATTTTCAGACGCTTGATGATCTTTTTAGGCTTCAGTTCGCCGGTGGCCACGGCCAGATCGGCACGCAGGGCTTCGGCTTCGCCTTCCAGATCAATCTGGCTCAGCATTTCGCGGATGGCTTCGGCGCCAATGCCCGCGGTGAATGCGTCCATGCCATAGGCATCCTGCGCATCCATGTGCTCTTCTTCCGACATCAACTGACCATATTGCAGGTCGGTCAGGCCGGGTTCGATCACCACATAGTTTTCGAAGTACAGGATACGTTCCAGATCACGCAGAGTCATATCCAGCATCAGGCCGATGCGCGATGGCAGCGATTTTAGAAACCAGATGTGGGCAACGGGTGCGGCCAGTTCGATGTGGCCCATACGTTCGCGGCGCACTTTTTGCAGCGTTACTTCGACACCGCATTTCTCGCAGACAACGCCGCGATACTTCATGCGTTTATATTTACCGCACAGACATTCGTAATCTTTGATCGGGCCAAAGATACGCGCGCAGAACAGACCGTCGCGTTCGGGTTTGAACGTGCGATAGTTGATGGTTTCGGGTTTCTTGATTTCCCCGAAAGACCACGAAAGGATACGTTCCGGCGATGCCAGCGATACCTTGATCTCGTCAAACACCTTGGGGGGTGTCAGCGGGTTAAACGGGTTGTTTGTCAGTTCCTGGTTCATTTTGATACCTCAAATTGGGTTGCAGATGGGTGGGGGGATTGGGGTGTTGGCCCCTTAATCCTCACCCTCCGCATCCAGGAGTTCCATGTTCAGGCCCAAACCGCGGACCTCTTTTACCAGCACGTTAAAGCTTTCGGGCACGCCGGCTTCGAAGTTATCTTCGCCTTTGACGATGCTTTCGTAAACTTTGGTCCGGCCTGCAACGTCATCCGACTTGACTGTCAGCATTTCCTGCAGCGTATACGCCGCACCATATGCTTCCAGTGCCCAGACTTCCATTTCCCCGAAACGCTGACCGCCGAACTGGGCTTTACCACCCAGAGGCTGCTGCGTGACAAGGCTGTAAGGACCGGTCGAGCGCGCGTGAATTTTGTCATCCACAAGGTGATGCAGTTTCAGCAGGTACTTCATGCCAACCGTAACAGGGCGCGCGAACTGCTCGCCTGTGCGGCCGTCATAAAGGATCGACTGACCCGAAGTGCTAAAGCCCGCGCGTTTCAACGCATCGTTAACGTCTTCTTCTTTGGCACCATCGAAAACTGGCGTAGCAATCGGCACACCATTCGTAACGTTGCTAGCCGCTGTGACCAGCTGGTCATCGTCCATGTCTTTGATGCCCTCGTCATAGACATCATCGCCATAGGCAACTTTCATCGCATCACGTACAGGCGTCAGATCACCGGACCGACGATAGCCTTGCAGCGCCTCGTCAATTTCCAGACCCAGACCGCGTGCGGCCCAACCCATGTGCGTTTCCAAAATCTGCCCAACGTTCATACGCGAAGGCACACCCAGCGGGTTCAGACAGAAATCAACCGGTGTCCCATCGGCAAGGAACGGCATGTCCTCCATAGGAACAACGCGGGAAATAACACCCTTGTTCCCGTGGCGACCGGCCATTTTATCACCCGGCTGTAGCTTGCGCTTGACCGCGATGAACACCTTGACCATTTTCATCACACCCGGAGGCAGATCATCGCCACGGCGAACCTTTTCGACCTTGTCTTCAAAACGGGCATCCAACACGCGTTTTTGCGCCTCGTATTGCTCGTTCAGGGCTTCAACCTCGGCGGCGTCTTTTTCGTCGCCCAGTGCCAGTTGCCACCACTGACCCTTGGACAGCATGTCCAACAGCTCTTCGGTGATTTCCGACTTGGGTTTTACGCCTTTGGGGCCTTTCACAGCCACTTTGCCCAAAATCATGCCTTTCAGGCGCGCATAAGTGTTGCGGTCCAGAATGCCCAATTCATCGTCACGATCGCGGGCAAGGCTCTCAACCTCTTCCCGCTCGATCTGCAGGGCGCGTTCGTCTTTTTCTACACCGTGGCGGTTAAACACGCGAACCTCGACGATCGTGCCGAAATCACCGGGTTTAACCCGCAGAGATGTATCGCGAACGTCCGATGCTTTTTCACCAAAGATGGCCCGCAGAAGTTTTTCTTCGGGTGTCATCGGGCTTTCGCCCTTGGGGGTGATTTTACCAACCAGAATATCGCCCGGCTGAACTTCGGCGCCAATGTAAACGATACCGGCTTCGTCCAGATTACGCAGGGCTTCTTCGCCAACGTTCGGGATGTCGCGGGTAATTTCCTCGGGGCCTAGCTTGGTATCACGCGCGGCGACTTCGAATTCCTCGATGTGAACCGAGGTGAACACGTCATCACGAACAATGCGTTCGGAAATCAGGATCGAGTCCTCATAGTTGTAGCCATTCCACGGCATAAACGCGACCATGATGTTCTTGCCCAGTGCCAGTTCGCCCAGATCGGTGGACGGGCCATCGGCAATCACTTCGCCTTTGCCAACCTTGTCACCCACTTTGATCAGCGGGCGCTGGTTGATGCAGGTGTTCTGGTTGGACCGCTGGAATTTGCGCAGACGGTAGATATCCACGCCCGGATCACCGATTTCCAGATCTTCGGTTGCGCGGATAACGATGCGGTTTGCGTCGACTTGGTCAATCACACCACCACGACGGGCCATGATGGCAGCACCCGAATCGCGTGCAACGACTTCTTCGATCCCTGTGCCAACCAAAGGCGCTTCGGCCCGCAGCAGCGGCACAGCCTGACGCATCATGTTCGAGCCCATCAGGGCGCGGTTGGCGTCATCGTTTTCAAGGAACGGAATCAGCGATGCCGCAACCGACACCAGCTGTTTCGGGCTAACGTCGATCAGGTCCACGTTTTCACGCGGGCTGAGCAGGTAGTCGCCGGATTTGCGGCTGGACACCAGATCATTTTCAAACCGGCCTTCACCATCCAGATGCGCGTTGGCCTGCGCCACGGTGTGACGCATTTCCTCGGTCGCGGACATGTATTGCACTTCGTCCGTCACCTGTGCATCGACAACCTTGCGATACGGGGTTTCGATAAAGCCGTATTTGTTCACACGCGCGAATGTCGCCAAGCTGTTGATCAGACCAATGTTCGGACCCTCGGGCGTTTCAATCGGACACATACGACCATAGTGGGTTGGATGCACATCGCGCACCTCAAAGCCAGCACGTTCGCGGGTCAGACCACCTGGCCCAAGCGCGGACAGGCGACGTTTGTGCGTCACCTCGGACAGCGGGTTGGTTTGGTCCATGAACTGCGACAGCTGCGACGAGCCGAAGAATTCGCGAACCGCAGCAGCAGCCGGTTTGGCGTTGATCAGATCTTGCGGCATCACCGTGTCGATTTCGACCGACGACATACGCTCTTTGATCGCGCGCTCCATGCGCAGCAGACCAACGCGATACTGGTTTTCCATCAGCTCGCCAACCGAACGAACGCGGCGGTTTCCAAGGTGGTCAATATCATCAATCTGACCCTTGCCGTCGCGCAGCTCAACCAGCGCCTTGATGCAGGCAATGATGTCTTCGCGGCGCAGGGTGCGCTGGGTATCTTCGGCATCCAGTGCCAGACGCATGTTCATTTTCACGCGGCCAACGGCAGACAGGTCATAACGCTCGCTATCAAAGAACAGCGTGTCAAACAGGGCCGATGCGGATTCAACGGTGGGCGGTTCGCCGGGGCGCATCACGCGATAGATATCCATCAGCGCGGTGTCGCGACCCATGTTTTTGTCTACAGCCAAAGTGTTGCGGATGTAGGGGCCAACATTGATGTTGTCGATATCCAGAACCGGAATGTCGGTGATGCCGGCATCCAGAAGGTCCTGCAATGTGCCGCCGGTCACTTCGCCAGCCTTATCCAGTTCCAGCGTCAACTCGTCACCGGCTTCGACGTAAATCGCACCGGTTTCTTCGTTGATGATGTCCTTGGCAACAAATTTACCCAAAATCTGGTCAAACGGCAGCAACAGGTTGGAGACCTTGCCTTCGTCGATCAGTTTCTTCACCGCGCGCGGTGTCACTTTTTTACCGGCTTCGGCAATCACCTTGCCCGATTTGGCATCCACCAGATCGTAAACAGGGCGCGTGCCGCGCACACGGTCAGGGAAGAACTTGGTGACCCAGCCCTTGTTCTTCTTCAGTTTGAAATCAACAGTGTCGTAATAGGCATCCATGATGCCTTCCTGATCCAGACCCAGCGCATACAGCAGGGTGGTTACAGGCAGTTTGCGACGACGGTCGATGCGGGCGAAAACGATGTCTTTGGCATCAAATTCGAAATCCAACCACGAACCGCGATAGGGAATGATGCGGCAGGTGAACAGCAGTTTCCCGGACGAATGGGTTTTACCCTTGTCGTGGTCAAAGAATACACCGGGCGAACGGTGCATCTGCGAAACGATAACACGTTCAGTGCCGTTCACGACGAATGTGCCGTTCGGCGTCATCAGGGGCATGTCGCCCATGAACACGTCTTGTTCTTTGATGTCTTTAACCGATTTGGCGCCTGTATCTTCGTCGATATCAAATACGATCAGACGCAGAGTTACCTTCAGCGGGGCTGAATAGGTCATGTCGCGTTGCTGACATTCTTCGACATCGTATTTGGGCTTTTCCAGATCGTATTTCACGAATTCCAGAATGGCTGTTTCGTTGAAATCCTTGATCGGGAAAACCGACTGGAAAACGCCGTTGATGCCTTCGCCGTCCATCGGTGCCAGCTGGTCGCCGGACTTCAGGAACAGTTCATAGGAAGATTTCTGAACCTGAATCAGGTTCGGCATTTCCAGAACTTCACGGATCTTGCCGTAATATTTACGAAGCCGCTTTTGGCCAAGATAAGATTGCGCCATTTGTATTGTCGCCTTTCAATTTGCTCGCGGGTGCGCAGGCTGTCTGGGCCACAGCAACGCGCCGCACATGCAACTGGATCACGGTCTATTCTCGCAAGCCTCCCATTGGCCTGCTCTCGTACCTTGAACCAAGTCTTGGAAAAGGCTTTGGACAAAAGCCCTTTCCAAGACAGGTTCGGCTGAACCCGGATTTCTCCGGATTCAGCCAGATCTTAATACCAGCAGACCGCCGAAACGCCCTGCCTGTGAATTACTTCACTTCGACTTCAGCGCCAGCTGCTTCCAGCTTGGCTTTGACTTCGTCGGCTTCAGCTTGGTCAACGCCTTCTTTGACTTTGGCGCCAGCAGTCTCGACCAGAGTTTTCGCTTCTTTCAGGCCCAGGCCCGTGATTGCGCGAACTTCTTTGATGACAGCGATTTTCGCAGCACCGGCAGAAACCATGACAACGTCAAATTCTGTTTGTGCTTCGCCACCAGCGTCGCCACCTTCAGCAGCTGCCATCATTACAGCGCCACCAGCAGCAGGCTCGATGCCATACTCGTCTTTCAGGATAGTTTTCAGTTCTTGTGCTTCGAGAAGGGTCAGACCCACGATCTCTTCAGCCATTTTTTTCAGATCAGCCATTTTACTGTTTCCGTTCGTTTAAGATGTGTTCCAACGTCATGGGGTATCCATACGCCGGTCTTACTTTGTTGCTTAGGCAGCCTTGTCTTCGATTGTAGACAAGATACCGGCGATGTTGCTTGCAGGCGCGCCAATGGCACCGGCGATGTTGGAAGCAGGCGCCCCAATGCAACCCGCGATCGAGCTGATAAGCTCTTCGCGCGAAGGCATGGCAGCGACGGCCTTAACACCGGCGACGTCAAGAGCGTTCTCACCCATTGCCCCGCCAAGGATTACGAACTTGTCGTTTTCCTTGGAGAAAGCCTGAGCAACCTTGGCAGCAGCCACAGGATCCTCGGAATAGGTTAGAACGGTCATACCCGTCAGAAGGTCGGCAATGCTTGCGCAGGGCTTTCCATCAAGGGCGATTTTGGCAAGCCGGTTTTTGGCAACACGCACGGATCCACCTGCTTCGCGCATTTGCGCGCGCAGATCCTGCATATTCGCAACTGTAAGACCCGCGTAGTGGGCAACCACTACAACGCCAGAGCTTTCAAAGATTTCGCCGAGTTCAGCGACTACGGCTTCTTTTTGTGCTCTATCCACAGTTTCACTCCAATTATGGAAGGGCTTCCCCTTCCGGCTCAGTTTGTGCCCCGTATCGGTGGGGCGTTTCGGGTCCAATTTCAGGGTCCCGAGGCCAAAATCACCCGAGGAAATATTCCCCGTGAAATTCGTCTCGTTTCCCATCTCGGGAAGGACTTCCAGAAGCCGGATCAAATCCGGCTCACGCCCTCCGTCTCGGACAGAACAGAACCTTTCGGCTCTGCTATCTGGCAGCCGCGAACGCCTGCCAAATTTCGTAGGGCGGGGTTCACCCCGCCGTAAACCTTAGTTACCGGTCGCGTTGTCGATGCTTACCGACACGCCAGGGCCCATGGTCGAGCTAAGTACAATCTTCTTCATGTACGAGCCCTTCACACCCGATGGGCGCGCTTTGGCAACAGCGTCAATAAACGCGCGTACGTTTTCGACCAGCTTGGCTTCGTCAAAGGACGCTTTGCCAATACCGGCGTGAACAACGCCTTCTTTTTCCGCTTTGAACTGAACTTCGCCACCCTTGGCAGCTTCAACCGCAGCAGCCACATCCATGGTAACCGTGCCCACTTTGGGGTTCGGCATCAGGTTGCGCGGGCCAAGCACCTTACCCAGACGGCCAACGATTGGCATCATGTCGGGGGTCGCGATGCAACGATCGAATTCGATCTTGCCGCTTTGGACGATTTCCATCAGATCCTCGGCACCAACGATGTCGGCGCCGGCTTTGGTGGCTTCTTCTGCTTTGGCGTCACGGGCAAATACAGCTACACGAACTGTTTTCCCTGTGCCGTTCGGCAGGCCGATAACACCACGAACCATCTGGTCGGCGTGACGCGGGTCAACACCCAGGTTCATCGCGATTTCCAGCGTTTCGTCGAATTTTGCAGTTGCGTTGGCTTTGACCAGTGCAACAGCTTCTTCAACGGTCAGATTTTCTTTACCGGCGAATGCCTCACGGGCTGCCTTGATGCGTTTTCCAAGATTAGCCATGATTATTTCACCTCGATGCCCATGGACCGCGCCGAGCCCATGATGATTTTGATCGCAGCTTCGATATCGTTCGCGTTCAGGTCTTTCATTTTCGCTTCGGCGATTTCTTTCACCTGAGCGACAGAAACAGTTGCCACGGTTTCGCGGCCAGGCAGGCTCGCGCCGGACTTCAGTTTCGCAGCTTTACGCAGGAAATAAGACGCAGGCGGCGTCTTGATGTCCATGCTGAACGATTTGTCCTGATAATATGTGATCACGGTCGGGCACGGTGCACCGGGCTCCAGATCCTGTGTCTTGGCGTTGAACGCCTTACAGAATTCCATGATGTTAATGCCACGCTGACCAAGCGCCGGACCCACGGGGGGGGACGGGTTTGCTTGACCTGCAGGCACTTGCAGCTTCATTGTGCCAGCCAGTTTTTTAGCCATTAGGCTTCTCCTATTTCAACATTCCCGCCGACGCGTCGACAGGGGTTAGGGTTGCGTGGTCCGGTTCGATAGGCGCGCCCACCGTTCCTCCCACATGCTTCTCGCTAGGTCTCTTTTTTGACCTGCGTGAATTCCAGTTCGACCGGTGTTTCCCGGCCAAAGATCGATACAGTCACCTTCAGGCGCTGGTTATCTTCGTCCACCTCTTCGACCATCCCGTCGAAACCTTCGAACGGACCGTCTGCAACGGCAACTTTTTCGCCAATTTCGAAAAAGATCAGGGTGCGTGGTGATTCGGCTGTTTCCTCGACGCGGTTCAACAGCGCGTTGACCTCGGCGTCGCGCATCGGCATCGGCTTACCTTGCGGCCCCAGAAAACCGGTGACCCGGTTGATCGAGTTGATCAGGTGATACCCCTGATCCGACATTTCCATCCGCACCAGAATGTAACCGGGCATAAAGCGGCGTTCGGTCGTAACCTTCTTGCCGCGACGTACCTCGATCACCTCTTCGGTGGGCACCAGAACTTCTTCGATTTCATCTTCCAGGCCAGCTTCAATCGCAGCAGTTTTTACCTGCTCGGCAATCTTTTTCTCGTAATTCGAGAGAACGCTAACCGAATACCACCGCTTCGCCATCTTGCCTTAGCCCTTGTGCCAGCCGCGCCAAGGCGCGGTAAATTCCAAATATTTCAGACGGTTAACCCGCCCGCATCCAAAACAAAAAACAGCGCGCAACCCGAATCGCTGCACGCCTGTCATTGTAGTGCCGCCCGCTCTACAACTGAAACCCAGTCTTTTCAAGGGCTAAGGGCAGTTATTAATCTTAACCAAACATCCCCAGAACCGCCGTCAGGCCAGAACGGATTGTCAGGTCAACCAGCGAAAAGAAGATTGCGGTCAACGCAGCCATGATGAAAACCATGATGGTCGTCAGCATCACTTCGCGACGAGTCGGCCAAACGACCTTAGAAATCTCAGCACGAACCTGCTGGATAAACTGGATTGGATTAGTGCGTGCCATTTAGCGCCTGCCTTTGTTTGATCGGATTGCAGATACGCGCTTAGTGCAGGGTTTTCAACCCCGCAGTATCACCGATCTCAAATCACGCCTCACTCCCGTTTAAGTGAGAAGTATCCCCGCATTTCTCACGCAGGCTTGGTTAGACCGATATCGATTGTTCCGGTAATTTGTAATCGCGGTTACAGAAAGGAACGAAACAATGACCAGGAAATTCTCATTACAGCGCCGCTTCTTCTTAAAGGCCAGTGCCCTGTCTGCGGTTGCGATCACCCCTGCCCTGAACACAGCCTCGGCGGCATCTGGTAACAATGGCAACTTCGAATTTGAAATCACCCGCAGCAAAGAGCAATGGCGCGAACGGTTGACCGACGAAGAATATCGCGTCCTTCGCGATGGAAAAACGGAAAAGCCGCACAGCCATCCTTACGCCACCTCGACCGATAAAGGGAACTATAGCTGCCAGGGATGCAATCTGGAAGTTTACGATTCATCCTGGAAAGTAATCCTTGATAAAGGGTGGGTGTTCTTCAAAAACTCGTCACCCAATTCGCTGCTTACCTCGATTGACGGTGGCCCAAGTGGCAAAGAGGTCGATAATCTGGGACGGTTCACCATGATCGAAGTTCACTGCCGCCGCTGCGGCAGTCACATGGGGCATATCCTGCTAGTTGATGGCGAACTGCTGCACTGTATCAACGGAACGTCCCTACAGTTCACGCCAGAATCAGCTTAACCCGCCACCCAAGTTCTACATCACTTTGCCCAGATTCAGTTCTGGGCTTTTTTTGTGCTTTTGATCCTGTGGCGGGATGAAGCCGTCAATGTGCATTTGCAAACACCGTCGCCGATGCAATTTCAGATCGGACAGGTTTTGGGGTTTCTTCGCGATCCCGTGATTTCGCAAGATTTTCGCGACCGCCCGTCACGATTTCAGTGCCATTTTAATAACTCACTTGTGAAGCACAAATTTATTGAATCGTGAAACAATTTCCCATTGCAACTGTTTTCGGATTTTCCCCGCATATTCCAACTAAAGATCAAACAACGGTTTACTTTTCTTCATATCTTTATCTATTAATATCATTTGCTTACGGGCATAAATCTCCTCATCACTATTCCTTCACTCATTAATCACAACATTCATCTGTCAACACATATTGCGGTGCGATTATGTGACTGATTTCGTGTTTTTACTATCCTTCGTGCCCCCTTCAAATTGCTGTCATCGGAATGCCTTCCGAAAAGCAACTGAAAGGAAATACAATGAAACGTACTATTGCAACAATCACCACGATGGCCATGTTGTCGCTAGGGGGGGCCGGTGCCTCTTTTGCAATGCAAGACGAGCTGAACATGCTGACGGGGGCGCTGTATAACGAACTTCGCTCCATGGACCTGCCGACTGACAATATCGGCAATCTTAGCCTTGCGCAGATCGTGCAGATTCAGGCGTTCATCAATCAGGAAGAAGGCATGGGCAGAATTCAGCAGATCAAGAAGATCCTGAACGACGCCAAGTAACACGCCTTTTCAAAGAATGGTCATGCCGCGTTTAGTGATGCGGCATGATTTTTACAGAACCCCACATCAGAACCGGGATAAACTATATTATTAGTCCAAAAGGCCAAGACTGGCGCATAACCCCAAACAATTGGTTGGAGAATCATAATTTTTCGCTATAGGTTTCAATCATTAAGACAGACTATTCGTTAGAAGCAAAATTCGCAGGTTAAGCATTTAGATGTCCAATTCTCGCATCATGGCCATTGCATCCGGTGGCGGCCACTGGGTTCAGTTGCTGCGCCTTAGACCAGCGTTTGATGATATGGATGTTTTCTACGTCAGTCTTGACCCCAGTTCGGCCACCGATGTGCCGGACCGTACCTATTACACCATCCGCGAGGCGTCGCGAAAACAGAAACTGGGTTTCTTTATTGCCGGCGCGCAATTGCTGTGGATCATGCTAAAGGAGCGCCCGCGCGTGGTTATCACAACCGGATCCGCCCCGGCCCTGATTTCCCTGATACTGGCAAAATACGTTTTGCGGGCCAAAACCATCTGGATCGATTCCATTGCCAACGCCGAATGCCTGTCGAAATCCGGCCAAAAGGCGGGCCAGTTTGCAGATATCTGGCTAACCCAATGGCCCGAACTGGCGGGCGACGGACCAAACAAGCCCGATTACTGGGGGGCGGTGCTATGATTTTCGTGACCATCGGCTCGATGTTTCCGTTTGACCGGCTGATCCGTGAAATGGACAGCTGGGCAAATGACAACGGGCGTGATGATGTATTCGCCCAGATTGGCAACGGGGACTACATTCCGGCCAACATGGACTATGTGCGCAAGCTGTCACAATCCGATTTCGCCGATACGATGGCCAAGGCGCAAGTGATTGTCGCCCATGCCGGTATGGGCACCGTGATCAACGCCGGACAACTGGGTACACCATTGGTCCTGCTGCCGCGCATCCATGCATGGGGCGAACACACATCGGACCACCAGATCGCCACGGCCAACTGGCTGCGCGACAAACCGGGGATTTTTCTGGCCGACACCGACGCAGATTTACCCGGAACGATCCAGACAGCCCTGCAAGCGGGCAAAGACGGCACAGACCGGGTTTCCGATAAGGCAGACCCTGCTTTTACAAACCAAATACGAACAGCAATTTTGGATTTTATGCGATGAACAAAACAAACAGCGATAAGGTGCGGCTGGGAATTGTCGGGCTGGGCAAAATGGGGGTCTCACATTTTTCCATCGCCAATGCCCACCCGCAAACCGACGTGACCATCTGCGATGCTTCGGGCTATTTGCTCGATATCATCGGCAAATATTCCGGCCGTCCGACCTTTAAGGATTTCGATGATATGCTGGATCAGGGTGATCTGGATGCAGTCATCATCGCCACCCCATCCCGTATGCACGCCCCAATGGTACGCAAGGCGCTGGAAAAAGGGCTGCATGTATTCTGCGAAAAACCCTTTTGTCTGGATTGGCGCGAGGCCGAGGAACTGACCAACCTTGCCGCCGACAAAGGGCTGATTTCGCAAGTGGGGTATCATTACCGCTATGTCGGTGCCTTTCAGGAAATGAAACGCATCATCGACAGTGGTGCCTTGGGTGAAATAACCCATGTTCTGGCCGAAGCCTATGGCCCCGTCGTGTTACGCCCCAAAGGCACCACATGGCGTACCGATAGCAACGAGGGCGGCGGCTGTCTGTATGATTATGCAGCCCACCCGATCAACCTGCTGAACTGGTATTTCGGGGAGCCGTCAGGCGCATCCGGCACTGTGCTGAATTCGATCTTTTCGGCCAGTACCGATGACGAAGTCTATTCGACCCTAAGCTGGGACAACGGCATGTCAGCGCATCTGTCGGTTAACTGGTCCGACGAAAGCTATCGCAAAATGTCGACCAAGATATCCATGACCGGTACCAATGGCCGCCTGTTTGCGGACCGTCAGGAATGCCAGTTGTATCTGCGCGAACCCGCAGAAACACTGCCCGATTACCACGCGGGCTGGAACGTGCGCTACACCACCGATCTGACCAAAGAAGTAGAGTTCTATTTGCGTGGCGAAGAATACTCGGCCCAGATCGACGATTTCGTCGCCGCCATTCTGGCGGATCAGGGCGGCACGACAAATTCCTTTGCCACCGCCACACAAACCGACAAAACAATTTCCATGCTGATTGCCGATAGGGACAACGCGCCGACACGATCACGTGCCACCCCCGTTGTTTCAAAGAAACGCAATTGGTTCGGACGCTGAAAGACAGGATTTCCCAATGACACTTGACCGCTTACTATTTGGTGACAACCAGTTCTTCGGCATCAACCACATGTCCGAAGAAAAAGCCCGCACACAAGCCATGCGTTTTCAGGATCTGTCCGCCGTGATCGACGTTCTGGATTCGGCCTATGACGAAGGGGTGCGCACCTTTATGTGCACCACGCATGACCGTATCGCTGACGTTTGCGACCACATGCGCGCCAATCCGGATCGCTATCAGGATTTCCAGTTTTACCCCTGTATGCCCTACGCCCATAAATACGCAAACGCGGTCACCGATCACGGCATGGTCGGCGCATTGCTGCATTTCATGCCCGATGACGGTTTGATCAAAACCGCGTTCAAGGGTGCGACATCGCTTGCGGGCAAAGACATCAACGGAATGCTGCGCATTCTGATCGACGCCGAAATGAAAATGTTCCGCGGACTGAATACGCCGGTAATTTTTATGCAAAACGTGATTGTCGACCTGATTTTGGGTATGGGCATGGCCGATGTCCTGAAAGTGTTCCACGACCACATCCGCGAAAAATACAATGCCGAGCCGGGGTTCATCACCATGAACATGCCCGCATTGTACAAGGCCCTAACCGAGGCCGGCATTGAAAACCCGATCATTTGTTCCAACATCAACAAAATCGGGTTTCGCACCTGTGGCGGGTTGGATGCATACGAAGAAACCCTGCGCACCGGTAAATTGCGCGCCATTGCGATGTCGATCTTTGCATCCGGCGCCATCCCCCCCCGCGAGGCGATCGAGTGGTTGTCAAAACTGCCAAATCTGGAAGCAATCGTATTCGGAGCCTCGAGCCGCCGGAATATCGTCTCGACTCGTGATTTGGTCGAGGAATACTTCGGGCCGGAAAGCTAATCGCGCCTGACACGCTGTACAATCATGGCACTGGCCCATCCGGCGATAAATCCGCCCAGATGGGTCTCCCATGCCAACGTGCCGCTTTGCAGCACCCATGACAGGGCGTTCAAAACAACCAGCCCCGCTATCATGCCAAACACGGGCCAAACCGGCCGACCTTTGGCACGACGCTCAATCAGGTTCAAATACAGCCAGACTCCAACCAAGCCGAACAGCCCGCCTGACGCCCCGACCATCGGCCGTGGACTGTTTGACAACAGGCCAAAGACCAGTGCCCCGCCCAGAATTGCCGCGAAATACTGCACCAGAAACCCGATGTTACCGCTGCGCCGCCATACAGCCGTCCCCAGCCCCTGCAGGATCACCAGATTGGTGACCAAGTGTAACATCCCGCTGTGCAAAAATGCATAAGTGATAAACATGGCGTAGGGTTGGGCTGCGTAATTGGGCCGCCAGTTGTGCAGCAACCCCGCCCAGAACGCGCCATTCTGATAGGCCAGACTACGCCAATAGCCCGTCCCGATCAGCCCGAAATCCGCTGCAACCAGCACAAGTTCGGGCAAGGCTGTGAGAACAGCAAGCCCCAACAGAAGTCGCGGCATTTCAAATGACCCGCCAAAGCGCGGGAAGACAGGTTTCATTCGTCAATTCTGGCGGCTGATCCTTGCGGGGTAAACCCCAAACCTGTGCTATTCGGGGATGAAGCGCGGCAAACGGCCCAATGTAATCCGCATAAAGCCCAACATGCGTTTTTCAGCCTGATCAACGGTTTCGTTCTCGGCCACCGGCGTAACAAAGCGCACCAGCGCCCCGTCGGTCCGGCCAATTGTCAGGCTGTCCCAAACCACATTTGCCTTGGCCAGATAGTCGTTGGTCAATCGTTTACCACGCTGTTCAAACCAGTAATAAACGATCTGCTTTGACAGCCCCTTTTGAATTATGGCCCGATTGACCATGAATTTACCATAGGGCGTACCGGTCATATCAACCTGATGCGGATCAATCGAATACACTTCCCAACCGCCAACCGGCAGACAGACTTCGGGCGAATGGATGCCGTCGCCTTCGGTTTGCTTGTCATAATAGGCGGCAAAAAAATTGACGTAGGATGGCTCGCCAACCCGCGCGTATGTGGCATTGATATAGTCATCCGCGCCCAGAACCTTTTCGATACCCGGCTCTAACCGACTGTCAAAGCCTGACCAGTCCTCGACATTCATCGGGAACAGCAGGAATGGATCGCGGCTTACATCCACGCGGTCCGGTGATGGGGCAAAAACAAATGCTGCCCCTACCAGAACCGACAAAAACGCCGCAATGACCAGACCTTTCGAGGTAACAATCCCGATGACGCGTGATGCCTGTGCACCCAACCCCTCGAAATCCAGATCAATAGTTTCCGACAGGGTTTTCGGATTGGGTGTCAAACGCTGCAACAGGATCGCAACAATGAACAGGATCGAAATACAGGCGCCGAAAATGACCCAGCCCTCAAAGAAATGCAAAAACCCTTCGGCCTGCTCGATGCCGTAACTATTAACCAGAATGCCGATGATCCCGATCCGTACACTGTTCATAAACACCGTCAGGGGGGCCGCCAACAGCAGTAAAACCGCCTTGTGCCAAATCGGGCCGCGATACAGAATCGAAAAGAGGTAGGAAAAACTGAGGATCGGGAAAAGATACCTTAGGCCGGAACAGGCCTCGGCCACCTGCAATTTGTAAACACCCAGATCAATAACATTGCCTTCCAGAAACACCGGCACACCGGCAAGCGCGACAAACCACACGCCCAGTTCGGATGAAACCAGCTGAAGAAAAATGGTCAGCTTCCAGTAAACGAACTGCGGCAAGGGCAGCATAAAAACCAGATGCAACACCGGCGCCCAGTGTCGACGACCCTGTTCCCAGCCAAAGCCGGTCAACATGATACCGCCAACCCAGAAGATAAAGGCGTAGGTAACAATGTCGGGGATTTTGACCAGATTGCCCATGATCCCCAGCGTCAGCGCCGCCATAATCAATGTGATCCCCGGCCAGCGTTTCGCCGGTGTCCCCGCCGGGGCAGGCGGAGCATAGCGCAATTCCCGCAGGAAAAGGTATAGAGAAATCAGCGGGATCAGCGGGCCGTGGCTGTACTCGGGTGTGATCCATGCTGCTGCGAGGGATTCAAATCCGATCCAGTAAATTGGTAATGCGGCGCCGATCAGAACAAAAAACCAGAAAACCCCGCCCAGATTGAACGACACACTGGTTCGTGGCAAGAAAGGTTTTTGTGCAGCAAAAGTCATTTAAGAACCCTGAAATAGTCGCTTGGCAAGGTGGTAATATCCCCCTGCCCCTACAAGTTTTATATCGCTTTACTATTAAAAGCGACTCTCGATTGGTTGGTCACAAAGAGTTTAGAACAGGTTTGCGCGCCCTTTACTTATCAATGGCCTTGGCCAATGCCTCGCGGGCGGTCTGGAACTGTGGCAACGGGCTGTCGCCCGCCATTTCAAGCGCGTGTTCAAGCGTTTGGCGGGCCTCGTCCTTTTTATCAAGCGCCAGATAGGCCATCCCCAGATGGAACTGGGCCAACGGATCTTTTGCCAACCCTTTTGCAGCCGGTTCAAGATAGGTCAGGGCCTCGTCAAAATTGCCACGACGGTATTCGATCCAGCCATATGTATCCTGAAACGCCGGAACCGTGGTGCCGCGCAGCCGGCGGGCAATGGCATAAGCACGCTGCAGGCTGGCATCATCATCCCGATGCGACGTGATCATACTGGCAAGGTTATTGGCCAGAACCGGACTGTTCGGGTCCAGCCCGTAAAGATGTTCATATACAGCAATCGCACCGTCAATATCGCCTGCGCGTTCCAGCATCTGCGCATTCAGAAGGTTCATACGCATCGAATTTGGATTTACCTTTAACGCATCATTCAACACTGTTTTGGCTTCTTCACCTCGATCGCTCCCAATCAGGATGCGGTGCATAATTAATACCGGCGTTTCCAGACCGGGGTTTTCTTCGATCATCTTGCGGTATATCGCTTCGCCTGCATCCAGCTTGCCGGAAATGACATGAATGCCAGCCCTTAGCAAAAGCAGAACCTTGTCGTCGGGTGCGGAAACCAATTGCTCGTCCAGATATTGCGCTGCTTTTTCGGTTTCGCCAGACGCAACAAATGTCCGAACGATAATTGCTTTTGCGTCAATGGCATTTTCGTCCTTGTCTACCAGACCTTCCAGAAACGAAATCGCGTCTTCGGATTGGCCCTGCTCCAACAACAAACGGGTTTGCAACCGATCCGCAATACGGGTCGCATCCGGCGTTCCGAGACTCCGCAGACGTTTCAGAACCCCGTGGGCCCGTGGACGATCATCCATGCGGATGTAAAGCTGTGACAGCGCATCAAGCAGCCCAAGATGCTCTTTGGATAGGCGCAGCGCATCAATCAAAACTGATTCAGCCGCAAGCAGCCGTTCCTCGCCAATCAGGAATTTGGCATACCGCAGGGATTCTGCCGGTGCGCGTTGCGATACCTCGACTGCCAGCGACAAACGTTCGCCCGCAAGTTCGCGGCTGCCATCACGCATATGCGCGTTTGCCATCAATGTCAGGATCTCTGGATCACGCGGCGCCTGATTTAATGCCTCGCGAAGGGCCAGAATCGCATCGCCAGGCTTGTCATCCTCGATCAGCCACCCTGCCCGCAATTTCAACGCTGCGACATTGCTTTGGTCTTCGGCCAGAATTTCTTCGACTTGTGCCCGCGCGCCAATATTATTCCCTGTGGCCGACAACGCATGGGCATAGGCAATCTTGATACCGCGCGTATCCTCCGAGGATGGCGCGTTTTCCAGAATGGTTGCAAATTCGGTCAGGGCTTCGTCGCGTTGCCCCATGTCAAAGCTAAGCGCGGCACGCAGCGACTTCATCACATTGTTGTCCGGGTTTCCCGCAATCAGCTTGTTCAACTCTTCCAGTGCAGCCTCGTTCCCGCGCGTGGCGCGAATGAAGCGGACAACGGCCATCTTTTCGGCCGGTTTTCCAGACTCCTCGGCCAGTTCCCGCAGGAACGCTTCGGCGTCATCCGTCCGGCCCAGATCGGTATACCACTTGAGCATGGTTCCCTGCACCATCTGGTTATCAGGAAACAGGCGCTGCATCTTTTTCAGCTGTTCTTCTACGGCGGGTCTATCGTCTTGCAGATTAAGAAGCTGCAATTTGGCAGTCTGCAGCCTGAAATTGTTTTCGTCCGGTTTCAGCGCTGTTTCAATTTCAGATAATGCATCAAGGGGCTTTGGCCCACCCATCAGATGTCCGATCAGAATCTGGTAACCAATCTGGCTATCCGGCACGACCTTTAGCAATCCGCGCAACTTCTCGATGGCAACAACCCAGCCGCGCCGGTTTTTATCCAGCTTGGCCTGACGATAAGCCAATACAGTGTTCAGGATTTGCAAAGCAGGATCGTCGGGGGCTATTTCAATCCCCGCTATCGTGTGTCGTTCAACCTCTTCCCAATTACCTTGATCAAACGCCATCTCGGCCAAGGCACGCTGCCCCTCCAGATCCTCCGGGTATTGTTCAACCAGCCGCAGGTATTGGCCATAGGCTTCGGACATGCTGCCATTTTTACGCTGGATTCGGGCATAGGTTTGGCGGGCACCACGGTGCTTGCCGTTCAGCTTGAATACATTGCGAAACTCGACCAATGCACGGGGAACGTCCCCCTCTTCCAACAACGCCAAGCCGGATTGATAGAACCTCTCGGCCCGCTCCTCTGCGCTTTCACATGCAGAAAGGGTTAGAAACGCGCAAAACAGCAGAATTAGCGGGCGGCGCAATTGGTTGATAATCATCTAAATGCCTCTGTTCCGAATGGCGCATAAAATAGCTGCGTATCGCCGCGGTTCAAAATCTATTCCTGAACCTGCCGGATCAAAAACAGCGTCAGTAACCGGTTCCGCGCAGCACAACAAAAACCGTCTGTTGCAGAATATTCATATCTGCCGAAAAAGATAGGTCTTGTCTGTAGCTGTGATCGAACGAAGCACGCGATGCAAAGGAACACTCATTGCGGTCCGAAACCTGCCAAAGCCCGGTGATGCCAGGGCGTGTGCCAAAATAGACCGGCCCCGGATACAGGTTTCTTTGTTCAGGCATCATTGGACGCGGGCCAATCAGGCTCATATCGCCCGTAAGCACGTTCCAAAGCTGCGGCAGTTCATCCATCGAGGTTTTGCGTAGAATCCGGCCGATGCTTGTGATGCGAGGATCGTCCTTCAGCTTCTGGGTGCAATCCCATTCGCGACGGGCCGCGCTGTTGGTTTCCAGATACCCCTGCAGTTTGTCTTCTGCGTCCGGCACCATGGTGCGCAACTTCCACATTGTGAAAATCCGACCATTCCGACCGATTCGTTTCTGCGTATAAAAAGGCAGACCGCCATCAATGCCGACAACAATCGACATCACAATCATGACGGGCAAAACGATGGGCAGAGAAACCAGAACGAACAGGATATCAAGCAGCCGCTTAAAATATGCAGCATAGAATCCCTCTTCGCCAAAATCGTATGTTTTTACCGAAACCGGCACGCTTTTCGCGTTGGGGGGGTCAATTAGATCTGTATAATGGGCAGTCATTTGATAACTCTTTTATATAAAGTTTATGTAAATTGGTCATAAGTCCCGACCTAAAACGAATTATAGTTTGCGTCCTGCAACGCTCACTGCCAGATTGATTTTCGGCGATATGTTCCGCCTTTGGTAGTACTTTGGAGTTAAATAAAATCTCCGCCATATTTATAACACTTTTCAAATATGGTGACAATAAAGTTTTAACAAAAAGATTGTAACACACTGTTATCGCCTATTTTTTATTAATCCTGAGATTCATTTCCACGCTATTGTCCGCAATCGGAAAACAATAGGTGGAATTCAACATCGTTGTCGTTGCCCTCCGGGGTTGCCGGGGCGGCGGTTTTGCCAACAACAAGCGTGGTGGCCAAAATCCGCTTAGGCTGGTCGCATCCAGATTGCGTTGGTGTATATAAAATAGGGAAAACTCACAGGGCTTGCCAAAATTCTGACGTAATACGGTCATTTCAGTGCCGCACCATTTTGTTTTGGTTTTGGGAACAATGCCGCAAAAAGGGCTAATATTGTTTGGAGAACACACGATGAAACTACGTTTCTTGATGTTTGCGTTTGCCATTTTGGCAGCCGTTGCGGCGCCGCGCGCGCAGGCCGCCACAGAGTATTACGTCGCTCCTTTGGGCACAGCACCAAGCGGCACGCCTGACGGCAGCGAGACCCATCCCTGGCTTTCAATCGGTGATGCAATCAGTAGCGGAACAGTTGTCGGCGGTGATACGCTCTTGTTACTGGACGGGGATTTTGGAATTCTAAAAATAAGCGGGGAAAGCTTCGACACGCCTATAATTATTCAGTCCCTGAACGGAAAGCTTGCCCACTTCGAGCGTATCAATATTGGTCGCAACGTCGGGAACCTAACTTTCAAGAATTTAAGTATCTGGCTGAGCAATGCCGCAAACGCTGACAGTGAAATGGTTTATAGCCACCCGTCATCTTCCAATATCACTTTGGAAAATCTGGTTATACGTGGGGCTGGTAAAAATTCCCAAAATTACCTGTCTTGGGGGCTAGGCGCTTGGGCTAATATTCCCAACGGAATCCGCTTAAGCGGAGCAAACAGTATCGTCAGGAACAACAGCTTAACTGCTGTTGGTGCAGGAATCACCACCACAGGCAACGATGCTCTCGTTGTCGGGAACACAATTGAGGGGTATGCTGCGGATGGAATGCGTGGATTTGGTGAACGAAGCATTTTCCGCGGTAACAAACTTCTGAATTGCATGGAAGTAAGCAACAACCATGACGATGGTTTCCAATCTTGGGCGCCAAAAGGCGTCGCAAATGCAAGCGTCAAAGGATTGGTTATTGAAGGCAACTCGTTCATCGAGTGGGCGGCTGATGAGAACCACCCACTTCGCTGCGAGGAACAGGGTATTGGATTGTTCGACGGGTTCTATGAAAATCTTACTATTCGCAATAACCTTGTATCGGTTAGCCAATTTCATGGCATTTCAGTTTATGGTGGTCGGAATGTGGTTATCGTAAACAACACGGTCGTCAATAACCGCGGGATTGTTGGCAAAGCCCCGTGGATTGGTGTCTTTAATCACAAGGATGGAACGCCTTCTGAAAATGTGCTGGTGGCAAACAATGTGGCAATGAAATTTGTTGGAGCAAGTAATGCGGCCCACAACATTGTCTTTAGCGACAACTCGGTAATTTTTGATCCAGAGGGCGCTTTCAAAGATATCCAAGCACGCGACTACCATCCGACAGAGAACAGCGGGTTCATCGATACTGCGAACAGCAACTTTTCACCCTCACATGATATTGAAGGCAGCGCGCGACCCGTTGGCAACGGGCCCGATAAAGGAGCATTCGAGTTCGGAGGAACCCCGAATGCTGGCGGAAACACACCCAATGAGGTTTCACACCAAACTCAAGGCAGCATGCCAATGAAACGCGAGGTCATCAACAATGGAAGCTCTGGCGCAATGCCGGTAGAACAGCACGCGGAACAAGGTAGTACTCTGGCCATAATACCAATCAGACGCCAGACGGAAAGACGCAGCAGCCAAAGCATTGTTCCAATCAAACGACAGACAGACCAAAACAGTGCTATTGATAACACTCCTAGGAGGCAACCAACTGTCCAAATCCACGCTCATGGCACCGCGCCGATCCGAGAGGAAACTGTTCTAGGTGGCAGCCAAGGCGTTGGGCAAATTCAGCAAAGGATCGTTGACGTCACAACTGAACGCAAAAGCACCAGGGTTATATCTGGCGCAAAATGGCTCGTTGTTCCTACTAGGAAAACACAAAACAGTCGCTAAGACTTCGGCTATTCAGCAATTGTTGTAGGTTGGGTTTCGTAAGAACTATTATCTGAAGGTCTGGTTATTTTTATCCGCTATGTCGGATGGTGTTGCAGATCATGACAACACCAGTTACCTCATTGGAATAGTTTTAAGAAGTTTAGAGCAACCCGTGAAAAGCACACTCGACATATATACAGACCATTTTGATCTGACCGAGCGTCCATTCTCGCTCGTGCCTGATCCGGATTTTCTGTATTGGTCCAGCATTCATTCGCGTGCTTATGCGATGCTGGAATACGGCATAGTAACCCATGCACCGATTACGGTGATCACCGGGGATGTGGGCACGGGCAAAACAACGTTGTTGCACCATCTGCTTGCGTCGGTCGAAGATGACGTCCGGATCGGCTTGATTGCCAATGCCCACGGCGACCGGGGGGAACTGCTGCGCTGGGTTCTGTTGTCGCTTGATCAACCGGCTGATCGCGATGCAACCTATGTCGATCTTTTTAGCCAGTTCCAAAGTTACCTGATCAGTGAATACGCGCGTGGACGACGCACCATCCTGATTTTCGACGAGGCCCAGAATCTTAGCCGCGAGTCACTTGAAGAACTGCGGATGTTCACCAATATAAACTCTAACAAAGACGAATTGTTGCAACTGGTTTTGGTTGGGCAACCGGAGCTGAGGAATCTGATCCAAAGTTACGGAATGAGCCAATTCGCCCAACGCGTCGCAGCCAACTTTCATCTGGAACCAATGGATGAAAAAACGGTACGCGACTATGTTGCACACCGGCTAAAGATTGTCGGCGCGAAGCTGAACTTATTCAGCCCGGCCGCCACCGAATTGGTGTATAAGGCTACAGGCGGTGTGCCCAGACTGGTTAACCAACTCTGTGATTTGGCAATGGTTTATGCCTATAGCAGCAGCAGCAAACGAATAAACCGGATGACTATTGAACAGGTTCTGGACGAAGGCGCTTTTTTTGGCAGGGTCGACCTGAAGCCACCCGAACCGGAATTGAAATTTATCAGGCACTAGATTTTGGAAGCATCGTAAATGAATTTTGACTACAAATTTTATCTATCCCTGTTTTTAAGGCGACTGCACTACTTTTTGTTTGTTGCAATTATCGTTTCGGCAGCTGGCGCGATGGTTGCCTATATTCTGCCACCGGTTTACCGGGCAGAAGCATTGTTGCTTGTCGAGTCACCGCAGATTCCGGGCGATCTGGCTTCATCTACTGTTCGTGTTGGCGCACCCGAGCAACTACGTATTCTTGAACAGCGATTGAAGACAAGAGCCAGTCTGCTTGGAATTGCCAAGCGGCTTAATATTTATAAGGGTCGCGAAGAACTAACCCCGGACGATATAGTCCGCGATATGCGTCGGCGTGCATCGATCAAATTGCCTGGAACACGCGATATTGCAATTTTTGTTAGGGTCTCGTTTGACGCCTCTACGGCAAAGCTTTCAACTAGAGTAACAAATGAGCTTGTTACCCTTATGTTAGCTGAAAACATAAAACTTCGCACCGCGGTTGCTGGACAAACTCTCGATTTCTTCGAACAAGAGGTCAATCGATTGACCGCCGAATTGGCGGGACAAGGCGCCAAGATCACGGCTTTCAAACTGTCCAACGAGGGTAAATTACCCGATAGCCTGGATTACCGCCGTACACGTCAAGCTGCATTACAAGAACGCTCGCTTCAAATCGAACGGGCAATCGCCCGCTTGAATGATCGCCGAGATCGGTTTGTCAGTTTGTATGAGCGTACAGGTGACGTCCCCACCCCGGCAACCGAAATGACGCCAGAGCAAGAGATGCTACGCCAATTGAAACTTCGTTTGGCAACCGGGCTGGCGCTTTATGCACCGGAAAACCCCAAGGTAAAGGCTCTCAAAGTAGAAATCGCAGCGCTTGAAGCGGTTGTTAATACTCAGCTCATGGCCGAGAATCCCGAGGCTCAAGGACTTTCAAACTATGAGCTACAGCTGGCCGATATCGACGGGCAGATCGAATATCTTATCGAGCAACAAGCCGCGATCAAAACAGAGCTGGAAGAACTCGAGACATCGCTCGAAGCAACGCCGTCAAATGCAATTGCACTAGACGTGCTTGAGCGGGATTACGAAAACATCCGCATGCAATATGCACAGGCCGCCGACCGTTTGGCACAAGCGGTAACCGGTGACCGGATCGAAGCACTGTCAAAAGGGCAGCGCATTACGGTGCTTGAACAGGCGACCACCCCGCGTGAGCCAGCCAGCCCGAACCGACCGGCAATTGCGGCGGGTGGCGTTTTTGCGGGTCTCGCTTTGGGGCTTGGGCTGATCTTCCTGATGGAAACGATGAATCGTTCAATCCGCCGCCCCGTCGAGCTGACCACCAAATTAGGAATCGCGCCTTTGGCTGTCATTCCCTATATCCGCACACGGCGTCAGGTTTTACGCCGCCGCCTGATTATCGGGACTTTATTTCTTATCGCGATTCTGGGCATACCGGCCCTGCTTTACGCGCTTCACACATATTACTTGCCGATGGATCTATTAATCGAACGGCTGCTGGACCGGACTGGACTGTCTTCTGTGATAGACAAGTTCCGGCAGGGTTAGGCAATACAGGGAACCATTTATTATGGAACGAATTAAATTCGCAATTGAAAAGGCCCGCGCCGAACGTGAACGCCAAGGTGACAAAAAAGATATCCGCGCACCGGAAAAAGCGGCCCCGAGCACGCCTCGCGACCGCAAACCGCTCAAACTAACCAACCCCCAACCAACCGAAAGCACCGAAAGCTCGTGGTTGGCACTGGACGGTTTTCAACCAAAGCCTGCCTTGATGCGCCGCAACCGGATCGTATCATTTGAAGGTGGACAACAGGCGGTTCCTTTTGACGTGTTGCGCACACGGGTTTTGCTGCAAATGCGCGCCAACAACTGGCGACGCTTGGCGATCACTTCACCTGGCAGCGCCTGTGGAAAAACCATGAGCAGTCTGAATCTGGCGTTTAGTCTTGCCCGTCAACCCGAAGTCCGCAGTATCCTTATCGAAATGGACATGCGTCGCCCCTCGTTGGCAAAAGTGCTGGGATTAAAGAAACCGCAACTGTTTTCAAGGGTATTGGGCGGCATTGAAGCCCCCGAAGATCACATGGTCCGCTATGGTACCAACCTTGCCATCGGAACAAACCACCGCCCAGCGACCAATCCTGCGGAATTGCTGATGAACCCGAAAACAGGCGAGGTTCTGTCAGAGATTGAGGATCGGTATCAACCAACATTGATGATTTTCGACATGCCACCAATGCTGGCCGGAGACGATACCGTCGCGTTTTTGGATCAGGTTGACTGTGTGTTGTTGGTTGGCGCCGCCGAAAGCACTTCGATTAAGGAAATTGATGTCTGCGAGCAGGATATCGCCCGTCACACAAATGTATTGGGCGTGGTTTTGAACAAATGCCGATACCTGGATGATAAGCAAGGGTACTATGAATACGGATACTAATTCAAAGGCACATATTACCCGCCTTCGAGACATGAAAAAGGCCGGTGCTTGCTGCACCGGCCTTTAAAATTTCTGTCTGTAAAGACTGCGCGTTACGCAGCTTTGCGACGCCGACGCGCTGCGGTCAAACCACCCAGTGCGGCCAACAGCATCAGACCACCGGCAGGTAGAGGAACAGGAGAAACGGTGACCGAGGAAATATAGAATTCCTTACTAGGATGGCCATCGCCAGTTGCTACCTCAAACTGCCAATCGGTTCCAAAACCCCAATCCAGCAAATCACTTCCGCCGACTGCAAAAAAGTCGGAAAACCCGGTTGTAAGGTTTGTAATCAGAATTTCATCACCACCATTAAACAAGAGATGGTTCGCATCGCGCAGAACAAGCGAGAATAGCGACATCTTTTCTGAGAACTCCAAGAACAGGTGCTCGATTGGGCCACCATCACCGCTAACACCAACATTGTCATCGTTCGACGGGTCGCATGCACCATTTAGAATTCCCACTGAACAAACCCCAAGGCCAGCAGTCCCCGAGTCAAGATAAGCCCAAGCCTCGGCACCGCCTGCAACATCGGCTGTTGCCTTAACGGTTACACCGTCAACAGTAAGGCCTGGGGCACCAACCTTGGCATCCCAAGTACCTTCGTTTCCTTGCGCCAGAGTTTCAAAATCGAAAGTTGCCGCCTGTGCAGCAAAGGTTCCCGAAATGCCGATGACGGCAGCAAGGGAAAGCATCTTAATTGATTTCATCATTTTTCCAATCCTGTGATCGCTGTATGCGTAAAGTTAAAAATCCATTTTGGTTATTGCCTCGCTTTTAACACAATGTCTAAGTGATTTATAGTATTTTGTCGAAAATTCGGTTTTTTCGACTATCCTAAATCCCGCAGCGTGCACATGCTTTGGCCGTCTACCTCCTAGGTTGTACCCATTGGACCTATTGATAGGAAATCAGTGTATTTTCGTGAACTTTAGTTGTTACACGGATGATGGGTCTTTGAAGGTTTAACCCCTATTCAGCAGTCAATGCGAATCAAACTACATGGAGAAGTTGTAGAAAAGGAGCCTTGCTTTAGCCCAAAAAGAAGCCCAGAAAATAAGCTGACCATTATTAGTTTAAGCATTGCAGGAATTTCAACGAATGCAAAAAGTAACCTTAATCCAAGCACGAAATTTGAATTGAAAATGACCTTACCCAACCCGCCCACCGTTTCCATTATCATCCCAGCATTTAACCGGTCATCTACTATTATTAGCGCCATCGAAAGTGTTTTAAGGCAAACCTACAAGGACTTCGAACTTCTCATTGTAGACGATGGGTCTACTGATGAAACCATGTCCCGCGTTGCCGAAATTTCCGACCCTCGCATCCGAATGCTTTCAAACCCTCAAAATATGGGGGCCAGTGCAGCCAGAAACAACGGGATTAAAAATGCCCGCGGGAAGTGGATTGCGTTTCAAGACAGTGATGACGAGTGGCTCCCGGAAAAGCTGCAAAAGCAAATGGACGAAATTGCGGCCCAAAGCGAGGATTACATTGCCTGTTATTGCGGTATGTTGGTCGTGGGCGAATACACCCAATCAGAGCAGGAACGAACACTTGTGCGCTATATACCAAGCGCCGATTTAACCCCCGTAGAAGGCAATATCCTAACAACACTGTTAAGGGCAAACCCGGCCAGCACACAAACTTTATTGATACAAAAAGACGTTCTGACTAAAATTGGCGGCTTTGACGAAAGCCTACCGGCACTGGTGGACTGGGATTGCAATCTTCGACTCGTCGAACACGGACTGATTGCCTTTGTTGATGAACCGCTCGTGTTACAGTATTTCTCACAAAATAGTATTACACGCTCTCATGCAAACAGAGCCGCAGCGCGACTAAAGATAATTACAAAAAATAGGCATTTATGGAACAAGCATCCTAAGTTGCTTGCGCAACAATTCCGTTCGGTAGCCGGCGCACACCGTCGTTTAGGGAATCTAGATTCTGCAAAAACCGCTATATCAGAAGCATGCCGTATTAATCCCTATTCGATAAAATTGCGGGCAATTAGTGTCTATTTGTTTCTGCATGGGTTATTTTCCAGCAAGGGGAAAACTGGAACCTGAATTCAATGAGCCGCCGAAGAAACACTGTTGGTAAAACAATTTGTTTCCGGATAGCATTTCGCCAGCGACAATAAGGGCCTAACAAATGCATTTCAGCCCACCACCATATTGCGGAAACCCGACTATGACTTTCGGGGCGCTGTTTCGAACCGATCGAAATCAGGGCATCCCATCCCTTTTTCGGGGTCGCAAGATCAGCTATTCGTTCAACACCCGTGTTGCTATTCGCAAAGCTTGCGATTTACTGGGCCTGAAACCCGGTGACGAGGTTCTGGCCCCCGCCTATAATTGCGGTTCCGAACTTGACCCGCTGCGGCATGCCGGATTAGCAATTACTCTTTATCCGGTTCATAAGGACACTAGGATAGATCTGGCCGGCATCGAGGCTCTTGTATCTGCCCGCACCCGTGCCGTTTATCTCACGCATTACTTCGGGTTCCTTCAACCCGAAACACAAGCGCTGCGTGCGCTGTGTGATAGGCATGGGTTGGTTCTGATCGAAGATTGCGCATTAAGCTTGTTGAGCGGCCAAACCCCTGCAGAAGGATTTGCGGGAGACATTTCTGTCTTTTGTTTTTACAAATTTTTTCCGGTCCTGGGTGGCGGGGCAATGGTTATAAACAACAAGGATATAAATGGAGAGGTGGAATTTACCGCTCGCGTTCCAAGGTCCAAGGTTAACCGGAAACGCATTCGCCACGGTTTAGAGATGTTATTAGGCCCAAGAGGCCTTTCTGCGTTAAAAAGCTTATTGCGCAGGCCAAAATCTTCGCAGGTCACGCCCTCTGACAATGCCGTGCTGGAAATGCCGCCGCATTATTATTTTGACCCAGATATCAAAGATGCAAGAATAGATATCTTTGCATCCCGCCCAATACGTTCTTTCGATCCCAACAACGCAATTAGAAAACGCCGTGAAAACTACTTAACCTACTTACGACAACTGTCAGGAATAAACGGCGTGGAGCCGCTTTTCCCGAATTTACCAGACAATGTCTGCCCGCTAAGCATGCCAGTTCTTCTGAAATGCCGGGACAGCATAGCCGATGCGCTAATCGAAAAAAACATAGCCGCAACCCCCTGGTGGAGTGGTTATAATAGGCATTTGACCTGGGGCCCGAACTGCGCTGACGCACGATATCTTAAGGATCATGTCCTTTCATTACCTGTGAACCAACACCTGGGTGATGTTGAAATCGCCTACATTATAAGTCAATTAAAAAACAGCCTGAAATTACACGAATGAGCATACATAAATCCGTTTCAAGGCGTTCTGTTGGGTTTTTAGTTTTGCCGCAAACACGCGCGCGCGTCTTCAGGGCCACCCGCAGCCCGCGCAAGACCTATGGCGACGCATTGGTCGATGAAATCCTTGCTCACTGCGATGACTCGATCATCTGGGATACCGACACCCACGGCAAACCGGACCTGTCCGCGCTGGCCCTGCAAGCGGTCGGGGATGTGGGCGCCGAAGCAGTGATTTGTATTTCCAACCAGAAACTGACCCGCCGCGTTGTGCATGATCTGGAAACCGAAGGGGTTCCGGCATACGGGGCGATCTGGGACAGCTAACTGTACTTTGCCTAAAGCTCGATCACATCCCCTGCCGCGTATTTACGCGACCCGAATTCATTATGAAACGCCACAAGTGCGGGGAAGTCGACGCAGTGCATTGGCAGCAGGATTTCCGGCGCTTCGACTTTGAAATACGCGATGGTTTCGTCCAGCGGCGGGTTGTCCTCGGCCAGCAAGTGAAAACCGCCGATCACCGCGTATAGGGGTTGGCCTGTGACCTGTTTGGCATAGTCGCAGATGTTGCAGATGCCGGCGTGCGAGCAGCCCGTCACCACCACCGCGCCCTTGTCGGTGCGAAAGGCCAGCGCGGTGTCGTCGGGCATGGCGTCGCCGTCAAATTCGCCTGCTTCAAAATCATTACTGCGCGGGATTTTGCCCAGAAAAAACGCGCCCGGGGTAAATTCGGTGGCCCCTTTGGCCAGAACCACGTCAAAATCATCCGTCAGGATACGGTGAATTTCACGATACCCTTTGGCAAAGCTTTTGCTTTTCGGGTGGGCCAGTTCATCCAACACACGCGGGTGCATCAGGATTTTCTTGCGCCCCGTAAATCCGTGATGGCGCAGACCACCGGTGTGGTCGTTATGAAAATGCGACAGCGCCACGAAATCGGCCGTGTCCAAATCAACCCCCGCCTTTGCTGCATTGTGGCGGTAAACATCGGAGAACCCTGTATCGAACAAAATCTTCTGCCCGTGATATTCGATAAACGCCGAAAAGCCCCATTCGGCCAGCCAGTGCATATCGCAGACTTCGTTTTCGCAAAGCAGGGTGATTTTCATTGGCTCGGCCTCCTTCCCTTTACATCGCAAACCTGCCGCCGGAAAACCAGCCCCTTGACCCCGCGGGTGGTTGCGCCACAGTTACCCCATGCCCGAACAAATCGAAATCCGCATCCTGAACAGCCTTGCCGACATCCCCGCCAAGGACTGGAATGCCTGTGCGGGGACGACTGATCCGTTCACATCCTATAGGTTTCTGCGGGCGCTGGAGGACAGCGGATCGGTGGGGGCGGGCACCGGCTGGCAACCGCGCCACCTGACCGCCTATCTGGACGGTGATTTGATCGCCGCCGCGCCTTGCTATGCGAAATCCCACAGTCAGGGTGAATATGTGTTCGATCACAGCTGGGCCGACGCCTATATGCGGGCAGGCGGGCGGTATTATCCGAAACTGCAAATCGCGGTGCCATTTACGCCGGTAACGGGGCGCCGCTTGCTGGTGCGCGACGGGTTTACAGAGGTGGGAAAGGCCGCACTGATACAGGGGGCGGTGCAACTGGCCGCCGAAAACGGGCTGTCATCACTGCACATCACCTTTTGCACCGAAGTCGAGGCCGAAGCGGGCAAGGCGATGGGGCTAATGCACCGGACAGGATCGCAATTTCACTGGGTCAATGACGGCTATAACAGCTTTGACAATTTCCTTTCCAGCCTCTCGTCACGCAAACGCAAGAACATCCGCCGCGAAAGGCGACAGGCGCAGGATTTCGGCGGCTCCATCCACATGCTAACGGGGGGTCAGATCACATCCGACCATCTGACCGCTTTTTGGGAATTCTATCAGGACACCGGTGCCCGCAAATGGGGCACCCCCTATCTGACACGCGCGTTTTTCGACATTGCCCATCAAACCCTGCGCGACGATATGCTGTTGGTGATGGCCGAACGAAACGGGCGCTGGGTGGCTGGCGCGCTGAATTTCATCGGCGCGGATACACTGTACGGTCGCTATTGGGGCTGCGTCGAAGATCACCCCGCCTTGCATTTCGAACTCTGTTATTACCGCGCAATTGATTTCGCGATTGAACAGGGGTTGGGGCGCATCGAGGCCGGCGCACAAGGCGAACACAAACTTGCCCGTGGTTATTTGCCGGTCACCACCCATTCGCTGCACTGGATTGCCGACGAAGGGTTTCGCGGGGCTGTGGCGCAATTTCTAGAGCACGAGCGAGAGGCAGTGGAAGAGGATATTGAAGTGATGACATCCTTTGGGCCCTTCCGGCGGTAAGCCTCCTATTGCAAGCAAACATTCAGTGCTCCACTGATTGCCAAAATGGTTTCCTTGCATTCCTATGGCTTTGGTCCTCTCGAAAGCTTGCGATGCATTCCCCAATTCGATTACAATAACCAAATAGCAATTAAATACGGAAAACAAAATATGGTGCGGCGCAAAAGCGAGTTCCTTACTGAAGTGGAACTTGAATTTATGAAAACCCTTTGGCTGATCGGTGAAGGCACCGTAAGAGACGTTTTCAATTCGCTTTCGAAAGAACCCCCTCGCGCGTATACTTCGGTCGCAACAATTCTTAAGGTTCTGGATGGCAAAGGATATGTGACTTCCCAAAAAGACGACCGGACACTTGTCTACCGCCCCGCATTATCCAAATCTGATTATGAACGAAAATTCCTGCGCGAAATGTCCAATTCAATGTTCGGCGGCACACCTTCCGCGCTTGTCGCTCGCCTAATCGAGGACGAGGATTTAAGCGAAGAAATGATAGCGGATATCAGAAGGATTATTGACGAAAGGATGGGTCGTGATGCGCCCTGATAGTTTGGTCAACTTATTGTTTGATGCAAATGTTGCAATTATCGTTGCAGCTATTGCTGTTTCAATTTCCGAACGGGCCCTAAGCTTTGCCGGATATGCACGGTCTTACAAAATCCGCCTTCGTTTAGTTATGGCTTCGGTATATATATTGATGCTGGTTCCGATAATTCTGCAAACCCTGAACGGCGCTATTGGGCTTCAATTCCCAAATTTTTCAGACTTGCTCGTTTCGCAATATCTGAAAGGGAATATTTCGATGGCAGCAACTGAATTTGACAGCCTTTTGACCTTTCGCAAAAGGGTGGTCGAAACTGTGACAGACGGATCCAGTTTTGCGCTATTGGGTGTTGCAATGGTTTTTCTTGCGGCCGCCCTAGCAAGGGTAGGTTACATATTATTCAGCTTGTTTCATGTGCAACAAATAGTCCGGCGCAGTATATCGATCAGAAGCATTCAACGTGTTCGTATTGTGATATCAGATGAAATCAATGTGCCGTTTTCAACACGTAGTTTTTTCAGGTTTTACGTTGTCTTGCCGCAATCGCTGCTTGTGAAACAGAAACTCCTGAAAATCTCGATTGGCCATGAACTACAGCATATTCGCCAGCGGGATATTAATTGCGAAATCCTGACAACCGCAATGTCACCACTGTTTGTTCTGAACCCGGCCTTTTGGTACCTAACAAGGAAAATTCGCAGCCTTCGGGAATTTGCCTGCGATTTCGCATATCTACAGAAATCCAACTGCGCTCCACGAACCTATGCATGTGGCCTTGTTAAAGTTGCTGAAATGGCTTTTGTGAAACAGCCCACAAGGGCAGTGTATGCATTTTCGGTTCCATTGGTTGGGCGCAACAAACTATTTTCTCGCTCGATCAAAAGTGGTCTGGCCGAACGAATTCTTGTTATTGCAAACGGAGAAGGTGACCGCCCCAGTAGCACCTTTGTTAACGGCCTTGTCATGATGATGTTTGTTGTCTTGCATATGGGTATTGCAGCAATGCAACAATCCCAAAGCTGGAGCTATGACCGAATTATGATCAGCACGGTTGTTAACCTGGAGCGTTTGAACCAAATAAACAGCAGTGACTAAGCAGGCTCTCTCTGCAACCTATACTTTCATAAACGTAAACACGCCCCACGCCAAAGCCAGCCCAAGCGGGATCCACAAAGGTGTGCCAAACAGCCCCAGCCAGACAAGAAATATATATGCGCTGCCCAGCAGGCTTAGGAACAGGCGGTCACCACGGGTTGTTGTCAGCCCCAGAACCCCTTTGCGTTGGCTGGTTCCGGGTTTGCGGATTTCGATTGTGGTGATGATTGCCATAGCCAAAAACAGACCGGCAAAAAACAGCCCAGTCGGCCAGGTCCACGCCATCCAAGTCAGCATTATACCCTCCCCATCGCGAAACCCTTCGCGATGTAATTGCGCACAAAGTAAATTACGATAGCGCCAGGAATGATGGTCAGGGTTCCGGCGGCCGCCAGCAGACCCAGTTCATACCCCGCGCTTGATGCTGTTTTGGTCATCGTCGCGGCAATCGGTTTGGCCGCAACGGCCGTCAGTGTTTTTGCCAGTAACAATTCAACCCAGCTGAACATAAAACAAAAGAACGCCGCGACCCCGACACCGGCTTTGATCGACGGCAGGAAAATTGTCAAAAAGAACCGCGGAAAGGAATAGCCATCGACATAGGCCGTTTCATCCAGCTCTTTCGGGACGCCGCCCATGAACCCTTCCAGAATCCAGACCGAAAGCGGGATGTTGAACAGGCAATGCGCCAGCGCCACCGCGATATGGGTGTCAAAAATTCCCACCGCCGAATACAATTGAAAGAACGGCAACGCAAAAACGGCGGCCGGGGCCATGCGGTTCGTCAACAACCAGAAGAACAGGGTTTTATCCCCTAAAAACCGATACCGCGAAAAGGCATAGGCGGCGGGCAGGGCAACCGTTATTGAAATTACCGTGTTCAGGGACACATAGATAATCGAATTGATATAGCCCCAGTACCACGTCGGATCGGTGAAGATCGTGCGATAGGCCTCAAGTGTAAATGTCTGTGGAAACAGCGAGAACCCCGCCAGAATTTCATTGGTCGATTTAAAGCTCATTGTGACCAGCCAATAAATTGGCAGCAGCAGGAACAGGATGTAAACAATCGGAATGATAAAGCGTTTTTGCATGGATCCCGCCCCCTAGTTCAGGTCGTCTTTGGTCATTAGCGTGTAGAACAGCCAACTGACCAAAAGAGTGATTGCAAAATAGATAAGCGACATCGCCGCTGCCGGCCCCAGATCAAACTGGCCCAGCGCGATTTTCACCAGATCAATCGATAACAGCGTCGTTGAATTGCCCGGCCCGCCACCCGTCAGAACGAAGGGTTCGGTGTAGATGTTAAAACTGTCCATGAACCGCAGCAGAATGGCGATGGTCAGGACATTTTTCATCTTTGGCAACTGGATAAACCGAAACACCGACCAGTTCGAAGCACCATCGATTTTAGCAGCTTGATAATACGCGTCCGGTATGGAAACCAAACCAGCATAGGCCAGCAGAACCACCAGTGATGTCCAGTGCCACACGTCCATTGTGACAATGGTGAACCATGCTGCAACCGGGTCTTGGGTCATGTCATAATGGATGCCCAGCACATGGTTCATGAAATACCCCAACAGGCCGATATCGGGCAGGGTAAAGATGTTCCACATAGCCCCGACAACATTGTACGGGATCAGCATCGGCAGCGACATGGTGACCAGACAGACCGGCACCCAGAACCCTTTTCGCGGCATCGACAGGGCAATGATAATACCCAACGGGACCTCGATTGCCAGTATCAGCCCGGTGAACAGAAACTGGCGGCCAAGGGCGGCGTGAAAGCGGTCTGATCGCAGGATTTGCTCAAACCAGTCCAGCCCCTGCCAGAAGAAAATATTATTGCCAAAGGTTTCCTGCACCGAATAATTCACAACCGTCATAATCGGGATCAGCGCGTTAAATGCCACCAACAGCAGAACCGGCAGCACAAAGAACCACGCCTTTTGATTTTCGGTTTTCATTTCGCCACCTCCTTGGTGCCGGTTGCCAGCCATCCATCCGCGTATAGTCGGGTCTGCTGCGGATCAAAGCTGAGGTGGATCTCATCGCCTTGCGCTGGTGCGGGACCATTCACAACGATTGCGATCTTTTGCGCGCCCACCATCACATGAACCACACTGTGGCGACCGATATCGGCCACTTTGCGTACACGGGCCGGTATGCCGGTGTCACCAATTGTAATAAATTCCGGCCGGATACCGATCTCCAGTTTGCCGGTCGGGGTGCCAATCACCGGACCCTCCAGCGGGATTTTCACGCCGTTGAACAACGCCATTCCCCCTTGCAATTCACACGGTAAAACATTCATCCCCGGCGAGCCGATAAAGTGGCCGACAAAGGTGTGTGCCGGGCGTTCAAACAGTTCAACCGGTGTACCAATCTGGACGATCTCGCCTTGGTCCATCACCACCACCTGATCGGCAAAGGTCAGTGCCTCGGTCTGGTCATGGGTGACGTAGATCATCGTTGCCCCGACCCGCTGATGCAGCTCTTTCAGCTTGCTGCGCAGTTTCCATTTCAGATGCGGGTCAATCACGGTCAGCGGTTCATCGAACATCACGACATTCACATCGTCCCGCACCAAACCCCGCCCCATCGAAATTTTCTGCTTGTTGTCAGGGCTAAGGCCGGCGGCGCGTTGATCCAGTAGATCGGTTGCTTCAAGCATTTCGGCAATTTCGCGCACGCGGCGGTCAATGGTGGCCGCGTCTACCCCGCGATTACGCAATGGAAAGGCAAGGTTTTTGTAAACCGTCATTGTGTCATAGATCACCGGAAACTGGAAAACCTGCGCAATGTTGCGCTGGTCCGGCGTCAGGTGGGTGACGTCCTGATCATCAAACAGAACACGTCCTTCGGATGGAACCAGCAATCCAGAAATGATGTTCAGCAGGGTAGATTTACCGCAGCCGGACGGACCCAGCAGCGCATAGGCGCCGCCATCTTGCCAGTCCAGATCAATTTCCTTTAGCGCATAGTCGTCCGGCCCTTGCGGGTCCGGATAATAGCTGTGGCGCAGCTTGGACAATGTGATTTTCGCCATTGTGCGCTCCTACTGTGCAATCTTGCCGTCAGGTGTGAAATACAGACACTCGGACGGGGTTAGGTAAAATGTGTGGTCATTGCCGATGGTGTAAGGGTGCACACCATGTGCCAGCGAAACCCAGCTTTGGCCCGCAAACTGAAAATGCGCGCTGCTTTCCGAGCCACTAAGCTCGGTCACCATCACGCGGCCAACCAGCGGCACATGCGCGGTTTCGGTTTTGTAAGGCAGAATGTAATTCGGACGTATGGCGACGGTATATTCCCCGTCTGACAGCCCAGCCGCCGAACCGGATAAATCCCACCCGATATCCCCCATCTGCACCCGCGTTCCGGTTTTAATGACGTTTGCCTGATTGATTGGCGGATTGGAAAAAACCTCGGCGGCCATCAGGTTTTCAGGATGGCGATAAATACCGGCGGTGCCGCCAAACTGGGTTACCCGACCGTCCTGCATCAAAGCGGTTTCACCGCCCAGCAACAGGGCCTCTTCCGGTTCGGACGTGGCATAAACCACCACCGCACCGCGGCCTGCAAACAGCTCGGGCAACTGTTCGCGCAATTCCTCGCGCAGCTTGTAGTCAAGGTTCGCCAGTGGCTCGTCCAGAAAAACCGCGTTGCTTTCCTTGGCGATTGCACGGGCAAGGGCGGTGCGCTGCTGCTGCCCGCCAGATAATTCATGCGGGCGGCGTTTCAGCATCGGACGCAGTTGCAGAATATCTGCGGCCTCTTCCACACGGCCCTGAATTTCGGATTTCGCCATACCTGCAACCCGCAATGGCGAAGCGATATTGTCGTAAACCGTCATATGCGGATAATTGACAAAAAACTGGTGCACCAGACTGATATTGCGTTTCTGGGTGCTGAGTTTGGTAATATCGACACCATCCATAACGATCCGCCCCGAAGCAACCGGATCAAGACCGGCCATCATTTTGATCAGTGATGTTTTGCCAGCCCCGGTTTCCCCCAGCAGGACATTGAAGTGCCCCGTTTTCAGCGTCAGGGATGTTGGCTTGATATGAACGCGCCCCTCAACTGTTTTGGTAATGTCGTGTAATTCGAGTGTCATATGACACGTCTCCCCCAAGGGTAGGTAATTGTCGTGGTGCCTGAAAAGACGTTTTCACAAGGTGGCTGGAGCCAACAAGGCCCCAGCCATATCCGGGCCACCAACAAAGCAGCCCAGACAGAGAGATCAATTAGTTAGAGGACCAGCGGGCAACCAGATCATCATAGTTGACGGTCTGACCCTGTGGTTTCTCGTTCTCCAGCGGTGGTTTTGCACCGCCGTTTTCGTACCAGTATTCGGCGGTCTTTTCCTCGTTCAGGCGCGGACCACAGCCACCGTAAACATTGGCTGCCTCGTCCACAACCTGCATACGCGCCATGGTGATGTCCATTTCCTCGGCCAGACGGTCCATCGCCTGTTGCGGGGTAAAGGCACCCGAATTCACATCACCGATTTGCTGCCACCAGATTTGCGCCAGCTTTGGGTAATCCGGAACGTTAATACCGGTGGGCGACCATGCAACGCGGTCAGGCGAACGATAGAATTCAACCAGCCCACCCAGACGCGGTGCGCGTTCGGTAAAGGATTCGTGGTTTACCGTACTGTTGCGAATAAAGGTCAGGCCAACATGCGATTTCTTGACGTCCACAGTTTTGGAAACAACGAACTGTGCATATAGCCAGGCCGCTTGTGCCCGATCCAGTGGTGTAGATTTCAGGATCGTCCAGGACCCCACATCCTGATAGCCAACTTTCTGGCCTTCCTGCCAGTAAGGACCATGCGGAGATGGCGCCATACGCCACAGCGGCATACCATCGGCGTCAACTGTGTTGTTGCCTTCGGACTGCGGTTTCACCATGTCTGCGGTGAACGCTGTATACCAGAAAATCTGTTGCGCCACGTTACCTTGGCTAAGCGCCGGCAACGACTGGTAGAAATCAAACGATGCCGCACCGGGGGGTGCATAGGCCCGTAGCCATTCGTCCCATTTGCGGATCGCGTAAACAGCTGCCGGACCGTTTGCAGCACCACCACGGGTGACAGATGATCCAACAGGATTACAGGTGCCCGCCTCCATGCGAATACCCCATTCGTCAATCGGAATACCGTTCGGTTCGCCAATTGATCCCGCACCAGCCATCGACAACCACGCATCGGTCATACGCCACCCAAGGTCAGGCGCGCGTTTGCCGTAATCCATGTGGCCGTAAATGCGCACACCGTCGACTTCTTTCACATCATTCGAGAAGAACTCGGCGATATCCTCATAGGCTGACCAGTTGACCGGCACGCCCAGATCATAGCCGTATTTCGCCTTGAAGGCCGTTTGCAAATCTTCGCGATCGAACCAGTCTTTGCGGAACCAGTAAAGGTTGGCAAACTGCTGATCCGGCATCTGGTATAGATCGCCATCGGGGCCGGTTGTGAACTGGATACCCATAAAGTCTTCCAGATCCAGCCCCGGGTTTGTCACCGCCGCACCATCGCCAGCCATGAAATCCGTCAGGTTATAGGCCAGTTGCAGACGCGAATGCGTACCGATCAGATCGCTGTCATTTACATAGGCATCATACAGGTTCCGGTTGGTTTGCATCTGTGTTTGCACAGCCTGCACGACCTCGCCTTCACCCAGAATCTGGTGGTTCACCTTGATGCCGGTGATTTCCTCAAAGGCCTTTGCAAGCACTTCGGATTCGTAAGAATGCGTGGGGATGCCTTCCGACAACACATTGATTTCCATCCCCGAATAGGGGGCTGATGCCTCGACAAACCATTTCATTTCGGCCAGCTGGTCATCACGGCTGATCGCGGCTGGTTGGAATTCGCTGTCTACCCAGCGTTCAGCCGCAACCATATCCGCATATGTCGAAGTTGTTCCTGCCATTAAAGCAGATGCCGCCACAGCGGCCATAAGATACTTGCGCATCTTGTTTCCTCCCAAATGTTTTTTTATTCCAGAAGAATCTGGTAAATTGATGTTCGTATGAATGGCTAACTGTGTCAACTAATTTAATAGTAGCCAAATTAGGCACCATTACGGGCTGCTACTTGCTATTCCAGCACCAAATTATCAGGCCCCAAGCGCTGTACAAACTCATATGAACATCTTATTATTCATACGAGCATCAAGCCGAAAGCACCACAATGCCCCTGAACGACCGTCAGAACGCCATTCTAACCGCCCTGAAATCCGCCGATCAGGTCGAGGTCGAAGCCCTGTCCAGGCAATTGGGCGTCACCACCCAGACCGTGCGGCGCGATCTAAGCGACCTGTGTGATCGCGGGTTGGTTTTGCGGATGCACGGGGGCGCACGCCGCGCCTTGTCAACCACAGTGCGCGCCTATGAAGAGCGTCGTCTGAACAACATCACCGACAAACAATCGGTTGCAAATGCGGCCGCCCGGCTGATTCCGGACGGGGCATCGGTAGCCATCAACATCGGCACAACCACCGAACGTGTTGCCGAGGCCCTGCGCCTGCACAAAGATCTGATGGTGGTGTCAAACAACATCAACATCATCCACATCCTGCGCGACACGCGGTTGAAATCACTGATTATGATTGGCGGCGAAGTGCGGCTTTCGGACGGGGCCATCGTGGGCGAAGATGCGGTTCAGGCAATCGGAAACTACAAGGTAGATTACGCCATTGTCGGAACATCCGCACTGGATTTTGACGGTTCGGTGCTGGATTTTGACAAACGCGAAGTTGCGGTTGCCAAGGCCATACTGGCAAACGCGCGGCAGAAAATTCTGGTGGCGGATACCTCGAAGTTTCAGGTCTCGGCGCCCTACCGGATCTGCAATATCGGCGAGCTGGATCACGTCATTCTGGGCTCATCTCCGCCGCCCGAGTTTCTGACAATCGCCGAACGCACAAACACAAATATTATCATCGCAGGAGGCTCGAATGAGCACGCAAACTGATCCGGTTGACCTGTTCGTCATTGGTGGTGGCATCAACGGTTGCGGTATTGCCCGTGACGCGGTTGGTCGCGGCTATTCGGTAACCGTTGCCGAAATGAATGACCTTGCCTCGGCCACTTCTTCGGCCTCGACCAAGCTGTTTCACGGTGGTCTGCGCTATCTGGAGTATTTTGAATTCCGTCTGGTACGCGAGGCACTGATTGAACGCGAAATCCTGTTGACAGCAATGCCGCATATTAGTTGGCCGATGCGCTTTGTGCTGCCTTATCACAAAGACATGCGCTTTGATTCTGAAACACCCACATCGCGCCTGCTGACGTTTTTTATGCCGTGGTTAAAAGGCAAGCGTCCAGCGTGGCTGATCCGGTTTGGTCTGTTTTTGTATGACACGTTGGGGGGGCGGAAATTTTTGCCGGGCACCAGCACGGTTGACCTGCGCAATTCCGAACTGGGCAAACCGCTGAAAAAGTATCTGCAAAAGGCGTTTGAATATTCCGATTGCTGGGTCGAAGACGCCCGCCTTGTGCTGCTGAACGCCCGCGATGCACAGGCCCGCGGTGCCACCATTATGGTCCGCAGCAAGGTTATCGCCGCCGAGCACAAAGACGATCTGTGGCACGTTACGATCCGGACAGACACCGGTGAAACCAAAACCATAGCCGCAAAAATGCTGGTGAATGCTGGTGGGCCGTGGGTCGAGGATATCATCAAGAACACCGTCCATCTAAAAACAAACGAAGGTGTGCGGCTGGTTCGTGGCAGTCACATTGTAACCAGAAAATTGTTTGATCACGACAAATGCTATTTCTTTCAGGGTCAGGACGGGCGCATCGTTTTCGCAATCCCTTACGAGGGCGATTATACCCTGATCGGCACCACTGATGCCGAACACAACGACCTGACAGAAAAACCGACCTGTACCGTTGAAGAACAGGAATACCTGTTAAAGTTCACCAACAAATACTTTGAGCAGGAAATTACCAAAGACGATATCGTCTGGACCTATTCCGGCGTCCGCCCGCTGTATGACGACGGGGCCAGCTCAGCCACTGCTGCCACGCGGGATTACGTGCTGCGGATCAACACATCGGGCGGCGGGCCGGTGTTAAACGTGTTTGGCGGCAAGATCACAACGTACCGGCGACTGGCCGAATCCGCACTTGAGATGATTGACGAAACACTGGGCGCGACCACTAAAATCTGGACCGCAAGGGTTCCTTTGCCCGGCGGCGATTTCCCTGTCAATGGCGTCGAGAACCTAAAGAACGCGCTGCAATCACAGCTGCCGTTCTTTGACGCCAAAACCATTCAACGGCTTGTCCGCCAGTACGGCACCGAAGCGACCGATATATTCGAAGACGCAACCAGCCTTGCCGATCTGGGCGAGGATTTTGGCAATAGCATCACTGCCCGCGAACTGGATTGGGCCGTGTCCCGCGAATGGGTAAAATGCGCCGAGGATTTTTTATGGCGACGCACGAAACTGGGTTTGCGAGTTTCCGACAAAGATGCTGCACAGATTGATGACTATTTAACAATGCAGTTATCAAAAAGTTAAAACCCGGACCAACCTTTCCCTGCCAAGCCCTTTTCAGGGTTTTTCCCGCCAGCGGTTTTCCAAGCCGCCACCGGTTTTATCCGCAAATAACAAGACCCCTAACATCCGACGTGCACGATACAACCGCACTCGAATAAGGCCCATAAATGCTTTTAGTTTACTAAAACCTCCTCCCTCGATGCGCTTCGAACGCATTATCCTGGGAATTGAAGCAAAAGGTGATGCTATCATCAACAAACTCCGAGTAGCCCATTTTAACCGCCCCATTGGACGTGCTGCAAAAAGCACAAAATCATGGGCAACATGTCGGTCCCATTTGCGCGCAAGTTCAGAAAAGTCTTCGCGCGCAGGGTGATAGACAACCATTTCAGGCACCCAATCAATCTTGTGGCCTAACGAAGTAGCGCGTTGGCCCCAATCACGATCCTCAGCCATGCCAATCCCGGCAAATGGGCCAACCTCAGCCATCACTGTTGCGCGAACCACCAGATTGCCTGTGCCCGTAAATCCTTGTTGGCGAATGTAATGCTCCATCCGATAAGCAAATTCGCTCTCGTATGCCTCCCAGATATCCGGCTGCCCTGATACGCGGTGCAAAATTCGAACATCCCCCCCAAGTATTTCTGCGCCTTGTGCAATTCTCATTCTGGCACTCTGCAACCACGCGGGGTCAGCAACACAATCCGCATCAATAAATGCCAAAATTTCCCCTTTTGCGACGGAAATTCCACGGTTTCGAGCCGGGCCGGGGCCGGGCTCTAATTCTTGCATTAGCTCCACATTCGGGTAGTTGTCGCAAACGCTTCGCGGCATACTCTCGGAGCCATTATCAACAACAATGATTTCATCGGCAATTAGGCTTCCCGAAGCAAGGGATTTCAGACACAACTCTAGCTTTTCCGGTTGGTTAAGATGTGGAACAATGACCGTGATCATAAGAATTCTTTGCGCCTTAAAAAATTGCCGGGGATTTGCAAAAGGCAAACGTCGGTAAATATACCTCCCTGAAAAACAACAGCCCCCCTTGATACCTCACCACGATTACGTGAATATCCATAGCGATGCAATGCCGCTGCAACGCCGAAATATCCAAGCATGTGATGCATGCATTGATGTAGCCTGTTGCCATGGATGGCGCATTAAGCCGCCCTGCTTTAATACTAACCGCGAACCACCAAATGGCTTTTGAGTTTTGAATATTGAGAATGCACCGCTAATTTCCATCATTATTCCGGCCTGGAATAGCCAGGAAACGATTGCGAGGGCAATTCTAAGCATTGGCACGAACGCTGGCAAACCTCTCGAAGTAATCGTTGTCGACGACGGATCAACCGACGCGACATATGAAACGGCCATACAGGCCATGCAGGATTCCGGCATCGAAAACGGCGTTGTTCTGCAGCAACCGAATTCCGGACCCGGGGGTGCCAGAAATACCGGCGCAAAGCGGGCAAAGGGGCGTTATCTGGCCTTTCTGGATGCCGATGACTTCTGGCTTGAGTGGACATCGGAAACCTGCCTTGATGTATTGATCAAAAGCGGAAAAGAGGGTGATCACCCCACAATAATCTTTCTGCAAAATCTCGATTTTGAATTTGGCAACCCACCCCGAAACCCTGTCCGCAGCCCGCTGCAAACTCGGAAATTCGATAGTTTTATTGATGCGACTATTTGCGAAAACAGCACACGCTTTGGGTCTGGAACTGCAATTATTTCCCGCAAAGCCTTTGCCCTTGTAGGGGGGTTTAATCCCAACTTACGCTGCGCCGAAGATACAGACCTCTTCTTGCGTCTTTTTACACCGCACCAATGCTTGGTCATCACGTCGCCGGATATGGTTGCCATTGAAACTGGCGGGGGAACCAATCTGACCTCGGATTTCAGAGGGGTGAATGAAGGTTTGCAATTTCTTTTACAGCAGGACAAGTCGGGCCGTTATCCAGACAGTCCGATTGACAATAAGAAGCGGCGGGTTTTTCTGGCAGGTTCCACAGCCTACACTATTCTAAAGGCATTCGCCTCGGGAAACATCGGCGCTGCATATATGCTGTACGTTCGTCATTTTGGCACATTGGTCAAAGGGAAAAACTGGCATTGGTTGCTCCGGCTACCTATCCTGCCATTGCTTCACTTGATCCGCCCAAACAATTTTTCATTCCGCTGGCGCAAGCAACACTAAGGGGCGCCCGCACGCGTCACATGCGCCGTTTAACCATACCAATCATACGACGCACCCGTGAGCGGATACCCATTTTCCCGGTAAGATGTGCGCGCAAATCCTGCTCTGTCATATCCTCCCGAACCGATTTGCGGGGCCGTAGAAAAGCCGAGGGATTCATCCGGCCACCATCACTGGTATAGGCTGCCGTATACCCCTCTTCCCGAAGCTGGCGCAGCACATTTCCGTTGTACCCACCAAAGGGGATCGCCGCGGCGGTCACTGGATGGCTGCAAATTGCCCCCAGACCTACGCGGGATTGTTGCAACTCGTTCTTTAGGGCACCGGCGTCCAGCATACTCCAGTTCACATGCGCAACACCGTGGCTACCGACCCGCATCCCTGCTGCCTCTAGCGCCCTGATGTGCGATGCATTCAACGAACCGGCCTGCCCAACCCTGCCAAACAAAGGAAAGAAATCTGCTGTAAGCCCGCGTTCAACCAGCCGGGGCAATGCAATGTCGTGATCGGACAGATTACCATCATCAAAACTGATGCGGATCCTTTCTGGTGCGGGCAATTTCTGGATCATCGCAAGGATCGTTTCAAATTTCTTGACGCTAATCCAGTAGGGCGCTTCGCCCGCTTCCAACTTGCGTTGTGGATCACCTATCCCGTGGAAAATCAGCCCGATATGTGTTGCCGCCATAGTGCCACCTTATCCCTTTGCCTTTAGCCGCGCGCGCAGGGTTTCCAGCCCCGAAACCAGTTTTGGAAATACACCGCCGGGGCGGGCCTCGAACGGGCCTGCGGCCTCGATAGATGTTGCATTCATACGTTGCTTGAAACGGGCGACACTGGGGTTGGCATCGGCGTCAACACCGCCCAGATCATACCAGTCCAGCCCGCGTTCCCGCGATATGGATATCCCGCTCCAGGTTAGAAAATATCCCGCCCGCAAACGGCGCCCCGCATCTGATGTTGCGCCAAACAGATAAACCGCTGTTTTGCCACAAGTGCCGATCACAATGCCGCCAAGGTCCTGACCGTCTTTTGTTGCAATCAGAATGTCGTGCTTAAAATCTGGGCCAGACAGGGCAAAATGAAATTCGGGTGTAATATCGGGGCGGAAATTCTTGGCGCTCTGGATTTCCTCGAACAGAACCATAAAACGCGCGATCAGGTCGGGATTGTTGCCCTTTTCCAGCGTAATGCCGGATTTGAAAGCATAGCGCAGATCAGTGCGCCATTTGCCGTTCAACTGCTTCATCAGGGCATCTTCGTCCGGCCCCAGATCAATAGCAATGCTGCGATAGGCGGATGCGCGGCTGGTTGGCATAAAACCGGCCTTGGCTGCAATCTGTGCCATATGGTCGGGTGCATGAAAGGCAAGGGCGGGGAACCGAAGGCGCAGGATATGGCCTTCTTTTTTGACAAACTGCCGGTGCAGTGCATTCAGAATTTCAAGCTGTAGATCATCGTCCGGCAACGCCCCGCCGGACAGCAGCATCAACGGGCCGGATGCGATCCATGCAATGCCGCGCCGAAACCCGGGGACGGTTTTAATCCGGACGCTGGCGGCAGCAACCACAGTGCCGTCCTGTTCCAGCAGTACAAACCGCACCTTCCCGCCAATCTGTGCAGCGGCCGCCGCAGAGTAGGACAGGCTTTGTTCAAAACTGAAATCCTGAAACCGGCCAGCCAGTTCGGGCCATTCTGCATTCGAAACGAATCGTAGGGTGACACTTGCATTTCCCATGTTCAAAACCGCGTCCGTATCCAGGATTTCCACAATGCGCGCGGACGCCGACCCGTCAGTTTTCGCACCCTTGGCGCAAGTTTTTTGAACCAGATGCGATAGTAAACCAAATCCAGAAACCATGCCCACACCAGCAATGCATTTACCCGAATTTTGGAAGGCAATGTGTTTTCAAAAAGGATTACCCTGCGTACAGGTATCATTTCCGCTCCTAAACTAAGCTTATGGGCATACAATCCAGTTCCACTGTCAATTTGCGCAATGCCTTCTTGAACAAGCCTTTGAATTCTTTCAAACTGGCCATACTGGCCAACCCCAAGAGCCGCTATTTCCGGACTCATATCCCGCGCTGTAAGCAAAGCAATACAATTTGTGCCGTGCACCAAGCAGAATTGGGCAGAAACGAATTCACCCTTTTCATCGCGTTGAATATAAAACCTTGCGTTATTTCCTGACTCAATCCTTTCCAGAAGATCATAATAAAAAGCTGCATTATCAGGCCAATCTCCAAAGTGCCCGGCACGGCCGGTGGTTTGCCATTGGGCTGTATGCCTTGTGATAAATTCATTGATAAAGCCAGCGCTAGCCGCGCCTTCCAAAACCTCGGTTCCTATTTTCTGAACTGTTTCAATTCGTTCTTTTGATTTTCGGTATTTGACACGCCGCTTTCTGGAGAGCCCGCCCATGTATTCTTCAAAAGAATTGGGCAGAGAAATTACTGTGTGCTCAGCGATTATTTCGTTTTGAACGATAGTATCACGAACCGGTTTTATGCTGGTTTCTGGACTATATAAAAGGTCTGTATACTTGCCGGAAAGCGGTGAAAGAACAATGGCATGACTATCCGTGGCAACCAAAGCCTGATCGAGCAAAAAATCAGTTACCATTTGCTCATACCCGCGAAGTATTGGCATCTTTAACACCGCAAAGTAATGGATCGGGCCAGCCAGCCTTGCCACACGTACAGGCAATAAACAGGGGTAATGCTTTTCAGTATATAAGGGCAGGAAAGCGACAAGATTGTCATCACAATACACAAGGAAAAAAAACAGATCTCGTCCCTGCCCGAAATGGGCCCACCAAACTGACAACCACTCCCGTTTAAAATAGATATCAGCGCCAGATGCGCTAATTAGCTCGTCCCATTCTCCGGCATACGACATCGCCTCTTTTAGAGAGCGTATAGTTACAGTTCTCGTTCGCACTAACCCGGCTCCTGCCCAATAATATGATAGCGCAATGTTGCCAGCGACAATCGCACTCTGGCGCGGGTGTTTTGATTAGGCCGCAACATTTGCAAAACACCGAATAGGCAGAAACGCCCTATAGCCGAAAAAACAAACAAAGCCTTAACTGCCAAAAAGCCCGGCCAGCCATAGTGTTTTCGCACGTAAATCAAATGGCTTTTTTGCATTTGCACATACATTTTGGATCTGATCTGGGATGTACTTTTTGATCCACCATCCAAATGGATGATTTGTGCCTCAGGGGTGAAGACGCAACGCCAACCGGCACTGCGAATTCTGCGGCACCAGTCCGCCTCTTCGGCGTAGATGAAAAACGCATCATCCAGTGGCCCGACCTGTTCAAGAACATTACGCGGCACCAACATAAACATACCTGATACCACGTCCACATCGCGGCTGGAACACCGATCCCACCAAGTGTACCAGGGGCGCCCAAAGAAACGAATGTATTTTGCCAACCGCATCAACCCAAGTTCGACAATCACCAGGTTTGCTGGGCCCGGATCGGCAAAACAGGTGCGCTGGATGATGCCCGGCCCTTCAAGAACCTGACAACCGACACAACCAACATCATTATGTGCATTTAGCCAGTCCAGCATTTTGTCAATCGCACGATCAAGGACAATAGTATCAGGATTAAGTAACAAAACCGACTGACCGCTAGCAATTCCCAAACCTTGATTGTTCGCACCAGCAAACCCCATGTTCTTTTGGTTCGCAATTAGAATTGCATCCGGAAATTCTGATTGCACCATAGCTGCCGAATCATCGCTGCTGGCATTGTCCACGACGATAATCTCGTAAGGTGATTTCGTTTCTGCCATGACCGAGCGGATGCAATCGCGCAACAAATCCAGAGTGTTCCAGTTTACAATAATGACAGAAACCCTGACTTCATCTTCTATTAATGCTGGAGCATTGTTGGAGTATTCCATAATATAAACTATCTATTGAAACCAAAATCTGAATTTAGAAACACTTACAGCATACCTAACGCTCTGCGCAATGTCACTTAATGCGTTACGGCAAAGCAACCACATTAAGTAAGCGTCGGAGACAATATGCAAGTAGAATGCTACAAATTCCTGTCTGCGGAACACGCCACAGAATGGCAAGAATTTCTGTCTGACGCAGATCACCAACACCCACGTCAAGACCTTCGTTTTGCCGATATTGAGCGAGCAGAAGGTGCAGACATCCTGTTTGCGATGGGGCGACAGAATGAAAAGCTGTGCGCCATCGGTCTTTTTACCTTATCCCCTCATAAGCTTTTACCAAAGTGTCACTCCAGCGCATTATGCCTAAGCGGACCAGTATGCGACCACTCTGAACAGCTTGGTGATTTTATGGACTCCCTTGTCTTGCATCCAATGCTAAAGCGCGTCGGACAGGTGAAGATAACACCCTATTGGATGGCCAATGAGGGTGAAACTTTGGCCAAGGTATTGGCCAATCGGGGTTGGACCCTTGCTGACCCTGAGCCGTGCAGGCAAACCGGTTGGGTGGATATCACTCCGCTTCCTGAACAAATATTTGCCAGTTTCTCGAAAAGCGCTCGCCGGGAAGTAAGGCGGGCGGGAAGGCAGGATATTCAGCTTTCAACTATCACGGACAGTGGTATTGCCCTTGATTTCCTTGACAGTTTGAACCGATTGCGAACCAACCGTGGATTACCTGCTATTGGCAAGGCAGGCTTTCTGGAAAGCTTTGGGTCAATCTATAAAACTGGGGATACCGGAGTAATCCTAGGGGCGTTCCATTCGGATACATTGACGAGCGGTCTACTTCTTTATCGCAGCAAGGATGTCGCTCATGGCCGCCATTTTACAACAGAACCAGAACTTCTTCGTAAGTTAGGGAACCTTAGAATTGCACCATTTCTCTGGCTGGAAGGCATGAAATGGGCACGTGCGCACGGTTGCACAAAACTTGATGTCGAAGGATATCGAGTTGCAACGAATTCCAATGACAACAAATACAATATCTACAAGTATAAATCCGAGTATAACCCGGTTCCAATAACCCGCATTGCAGAGCACAAACAACGCACGAATACCTTTATTGATCTGACGGGAAACGGGAAATCCATATTAAAAGCTTACATTAAAAAGCGTTTAGGGAAGTAGGCTAGGCTTCTCTTGTTCAGATTTAAGCCCTCTCGAATGCCGCCCAAAAGACTCATTCCGGAAACCACTTTTTAACAACGGGTATACCTATTAGTTCATCCAAACCCTCAAGCTCGCGTTTAAAATACTGGTCAAGATAGGCTCGTGTATTCGCTTTCATTTTGGGTGGCTTAGCATCAATAATCGGATTGATCATTTTATGGGCTCTATTCACCAGCCGTGTACCTAAATCTATTTTGTAAGCAACTTCTCCAATTTGCGCATAATCAGAGATTGGTAGGTGGTTGAGATACCGATTGGATACAGCCCGCCGCAATAATCTATTCATTGATACTTGTAATTGCGGAAATCTGGGAATCCCGCCAACATTCGAATGCGTATCCATCCATGCTGCGGGCAGATCGTCAAAAGGCTCTCCAATAAAATCCATAAGTGTTTTGGTAACTTTGGTGGCATCGGCTATAAATTCTTCCAGAACAAAGAAAAAAACTTGCTCTCTCGGGATAAAATTTAAAAGGCGCTTTACCTGCTCAAAATACATACTGCGCCGCAGAACAAAATCAGGGGTGTATAGCACGGTATCTTCAAAATTGAATAACACTCGGCCAGAACGCAATAAGTGGTAATATTGCGAATACGCGCGACTTGTTGGGTTCCTAAGACACACAATTATCTTAGTTGGTTTATCTTGAATGGATATCCGTTGCAGAGCTTTTTCTGAAGGTAGGTATCCAGTCGAATCTTCTCCAATAAGATTTTCTTCAGGAAACCCTTCGAAAAACTTTGAATACCACTTCCAATAGGATGTGGGGTCTTTTTTAACATCTGGATAAGCCCAAGCATCTTTTCTTAAAAAAACAAAATCTCCGTGCTCCAGATGGTCATCAATATCGTAAAAATGGATTTCTTCTTCGGCAACACTGATTCTTGGGTGCGAATTTAACAAGGAATGGACAGTGGTTGTGCCACATTTCATTGCCCCGCAAATTATAAAATCAGGTAAACGCACACCTTTCGGTGCCCTCCAAGCACTCATTCCTTCAAAACTCACAAATCTCCTCCACTCCTGCTTGTATACTAGCCCAATGCCATTTTTTTGAATGTTTCATTTCTGGCGATCAATTCTTCATATTTGTCTTTGGCTATCAGTTTTCCCGCCTCGAGCAGAAAAATTGTGTCACAATCTTTGACGGTACTTAGCCGGTGAGCAATCATAATTACGGTTTTGGTTTTACCAATATTGTGGACTGCGTCGATCAATGCCTGCTCGGTCAGATTATCCAGCGCGGATGTTGCCTCATCAAAAACCAGAATTTCGGGATTGTAGTACAATGCGCGCGCAATTCCGATCCGCTGGCGTTGCCCACCCGACAGTCGGACACCTTTTTCTCCAACCTCGGTTTCATACCTGTCCGGAAGCTCGGACATGACGAAATCGTGCAGTTGGGCAATCCGCGCGGCCCGCTCGACTGCCTCGTGATCAATCAGTTCCTTTTCAACCCCGAACGCGATGTTTTCGGCCACGCTGGAATCGGACAGGAATATGTGCTGCGGCACATAACCCAGATTTTTCTGCCAAGCCCGAATATTTTGAGTTGTGATAACCATCCCGTCAGCTATCAATTCTCCGGAATCCGGCTCTAGCAACCCAAGGATCAGATCAACCACTGTGGTTTTCCCGGCACCCGTTCCTCCGACAATTCCGATCGTATCCCCTTTGGGGAACGTCAGCGATATCTTGTCCAGAATTGCTTTTTCATCCTTGTTGTAGTGAAACGTGACATTCCGCAATTCAAAGGATTTTTCTAGATGAAGCGGTGGAACATCCCGAAGACTTGCGTCAGGGATTTTCAGATTGGTTATATTATCATGAAGCGTTACCAAAGCCGGGCCGGAAAAGCGCATTTGACTAATTTGTTGATATATCTGTTGAAGCGACGGAAACAGCTTGGAGCCAGCCATGCCGATCAACCCCAGAAACGGCAACATATCAACAATATCGGCACCTTGCCTGCTTTGCAGCACCAGCACCATTATAATGAAGCCACCATAGGTCAGCCCTTCAAGCGCAAAGCGGGGAAGTTTGCTGAATGTTTGACCTTTGGTCTGGTGGCGTGCCAGGTTTTGCGCAGGCAAACGGAACCGTTTGATAAAGGCATCTTCAATGCCCATAACTTTTAGTTCTTTCAAACCGCTGGTTGCTTCTTGTGCCACCAGAAAACGGGCCCTGTTTGTTTGATACCGTTGCTTGCCAATGCTTTCCAGTTTCTTGCGCAGCATGAAATAGACCACAATATAACCGCCGCCCAGCACGACAAAGATACCAAGCGCGATCCATGGCTCGATCAGGCAAACCACGCCGATAATCAGCAAGGCTACAAGCGTATGCGAAATAAGGACAACAGCCGGAAGCAGGCTTTGCTGCACCACGACATCGATTTCGGACAATACTGTCTGCCCTAATTCTGCGGTGTTGCGTGTCAGGAACCAGACATAGGGCTGATAAAGATATTTTTGCAGCAGGCGCGCGCCCCAGGAATAGGCGCGCATCAGGCAAAACCGCATCAGCACATAGGTCGATGCCGCGCGAAATGCCAAACTAAAGACGATAAACACAAAAACCGCCAACCCCAGAGCGGTGATATAGCTTTGGATGCTGGTAAAGCCGCCCCACTCCCAGAACATGCGTAAGGTAGAGTTGGTCTGAATTGATTCCGGTTTTGCAAGCACCTGCAAGAATGGCAGCAGCATCGCGACACCAACGGCTTCGAACACGGCCATAAAGGCAACCATAATCAGGATCAGTACGAAGCGCCGTTTTTCAGTTGGGGATAAAAGCTGCCAAAGCAGTCGGTAGGTCTCAATCATTCGTTACTCTCCGGGGGGTTCTGTCGGGCGCGGCCCTTAAATGTACTACGGGAATAGGGTAGAGGCTGCCCTCGGCCAGTGCCGGAACTTCTAGCAAACTGCCGGGTTCCGCCGTCGGGCTGTTGATCAGGTGTCTCGATTTCGTCAACCGCTGTTTCATTCGATGGGTTTATATACAGAAATACACCTGCCCCGAAATAGAACATTACAAAAGCATTTATTGCATCCCAAATATGAACGGTCGCAAGCGTAAACAAAACTCCGATAAGGGTAATAACATAACCCAATCGCAATGCCTGCAATTCGTCGTTCGGTGTTTTAACGCGCAATACGCGATAAACATGCGCGCCTACTGCCCAGAGCAAAAGAATAATACCCGGAAAACCGAACCGCATTGCAATAACAAGCCAATAGTTGTCGACGGTCCCCGCCAACCACACCGGCCGAACCCAGTCATAAAGTCCAATACCAAACAGCGGGTGGTTCATCACTGACTGGGTTCCGAAATTCCAGATATGCACACGCCACCATGCTGTTTGCGGATTTAGCGTCATTGTTTCTATCAAAATGATAATTGGGCCGCGGTTTGATAGCATTTCAAGCGAGAAATATATTGTCGCGAAAAGAATAACGAGTAATCGCCAACGTGCACCCGTAACTTTGCCCCAAGCAATAATCAGAACCTGCAGTAGAATAGAAAGAAAAGCCGCAGACGAAAGCGACATAAATGCCATGCCGAGCAACAGCAGCATCAGCGGTAACATCCGCAGCAGCTGCCGTTTATGCAAGTAATAAATATTCGCCAGCATCAACGAACAATAAAACCCGAAGTGGATCGCGTGAGGGAAAGAAACTTGTACCCGCGACAGGCCAAAACGCTCGGTCATCACTTTGGGAATAACATGCGTGAATTTTCCGAACAATTCAGCAAGCAACATTCTGAAGGTCATTAGTTCGAACACTGCCAGCGGCAACAACACCAATAACGAGATCATAAAGTATCGAACAAATCGACGGTAATCCGAAACACTTCGAATAAGCACACGTCCTGCAAGATACCCGCCAAGAAGTTCCGCGCCGGTTACCAGAGAATAGGGTATTTTTGATGCGCCATGGTGGAAAAAATAGATAAATATCGTCCAGATTACAAAAATGATTATCGCCCAGTCAGTAGAAGTTACCCGACCGACTTTGCCTGAAAATAACTTGGCAATAAACGGGATCAACGCAACAAGCAGTACAACGCGATAAGGATCCAGCCTGATACCGCCAATTTCCGGACGGATCGGTATCAACAGGGACAGGATGAAAATGGCAATAAACGCACCACCACCGCCTTGCGATTCCCCCGCATCCGCGACGAATCCGTTCGCCTGTCTTGGGGTTGGATCAACGTTAGCCGACATCATTCCTGTTTATTCCGTTGAATAATTTACAACTCTATGTGAACCCGCCAGCTTATCCGGCGCATCCGTTTAAAAAATCTTGGCCCGGATATACATCGTTCGGATACATATCTTACAGGCTTTTAAAACAAACCTGCGGACCCTCTCTCAAGCCGGAATACATAGGGGCTTTTCCCAATCAAGGAAAGGCTGGAGTCATGAAAAATAGGAAACAAACCTTCCATTCCTTTGCATATTGATACAATACTCAGATGTTTTCCGGTTTATTTCAGCCAACCCAACAAACGGGCCCGCCAGAAAGCACAAACACACAGCCTGCCCGTAATAGTCGGGGTCGGCTATCGCGCGGGAATGTATAGTTAACCCGCTCAGGAGCAATGGATGAAAAAGCCGACAGTTATTGCAGATCGCTCGGATGGGCGGGACAATAATTTCAATCTGTTGCGCATCCTTGCGGCTGCCGGGGTGCTGTTTTCGCATTCGTTTGTCCTTAGTCTGGGCACCGAAGGTTATGAACCCCTAAGTCAGTGGCTGGGTAAAAGTCTGGGTTCGATTAGTGTTCTGGTGTTCTTTGCTATTTCCGGCTTTTTCATAACGCGCAGTTTTGATCGCCGCAGAACCCTGATGCGGTTTGTTCAGGCGCGGGTATTCCGGATATTTCCGGGGCTGGCTATCATACTGCTTTTGACCGTCCTTATTGGCGGTTTGGTTTTGACAACCGCGCCCGATGCGGTCTACTGGCCAGCCTCTGTCGGATATTTTCTCCATAATCTCAGCCTGTTTTCCATGCAGTACGAACTGCCTGGTGTCTTTGAAACAAATCCCTACGGCCCACCGATTAACGGTTCTCTCTGGACTTTGTCCTACGAGGTTCTTTGTTATTTCGGGGTCGTTTTGTGCGGCTTGCTTGGGTTGTTCAAGCGGCGCGGGCTGTTTGCTGTTGGCATGGCTGCGTTTTTACTGGTTTACGCGGTATCGGTTCTGCGCGGCATCCATCCCCGCATCGATAGCCTGATGCAACTGGGCTTGCCCTTTATGACCGGCATGGCCTTTTATCTGTGGCGCGAACGCATCCGGCTTTCACTGCCATTGGCAATTGCACTTGTATTGGTGGCTTTGCTGTTTCGCGGCACCCAATTCTTTGATCCGGTTATTGCCGTAACCCTGTCCTATGCAGTTTTTGTTATCGGCTATATCCAAAACCCGCTCATGCTGGCCTATAACAGGTTGGGTGATTATTCTTACGGCCTTTATATCTATGCCTTCCCGATACAGCAGATCGTTGCATCGAATGGCATCACAACACCTGCGATCAACATCATGCTTGCATTGCCCGCGTCTTTGGCCTGCGCCGTGATGTCATGGCATTTTATCGAAGCCCCCGCCATGGCCTTTGGCAGAAACCTCGGCCGACAAAATTATGCGCAAAGCAAAAGCTCCTATTAACCCGAATCGGATAGAATCGGCGTATTCCGGCTTACCGCAGGCCCCCTTGCTTGACGTGCCGGGGGGTAAATTCGTTATAAACACAACGGATTGAGCGAAACAATAAGTCGACCGACCAAGGATTGGTCACCCTTCTGCCATAATCTCTTCATTTTAAAATGCAATTCCAAGTAGACAGGCCCACAACCGGGAGCCTTGGAGTGATGGAGAACAATAACGTAAACGCTGGTAGGGGATGACCGGCAAGCAGAAAGAAGCAAGTTTTGGAATTGGGCAATTTAAAAATTCGTCGCACGTTAAAACGTATGATTCATGCGTATAACAAGGACACAGAAGGCACCGTATCGATCGAGTTCGTACTCTGGTTACCCGTGTTTTTGTTGTTCATTCTGGTCACCGCCGACCTCTCGCTGGTTTTCACACGCCAGTCGAATCAGTGGAGCATATCGCACGAAACCGCCCGTATCCTTTCGCGCCACGGCATGACTGCTGCAGATGCTCAGGATTATGTTGAGAACCAGGCGCGCTTCTCGGGGTATACTCCCAAGGTCGAAATCGAGGTTACGGATTCAGATGTGACTGTGATCATCATTGCCAAGGCCCAGAAAATGGCACCTTTTGGCACGTTGGGTTTCGCCCTTGGAAACACAATCACAACAAAGGTAAAGCAGACACTGGAGCCCATTTAATGGGCTCGAATCTGGCACTCTCCTTACAGCGAATATTCAAGCAGTTTTACCGGAACCAATCAGGTGCCGGTACTGTCATGTCGCTTTTCGGCCTGACGATCTGTTTGCTATTGGGGGGCGTCGCCATTGATTCAACCAACGCATGGCGCAACAAGGAACTGCTAAGCCTGACTGCAGATGTTGCGGCACACGCCGGGGCGGTCGCCATTGCACAGGGATCCGAAACTGCGGCAATTATAGATGCCGTCGAAACAGCAGCAGAATTTAACATGCCGCATGATCGTTTCGGGCGCATATTCAGAGACACCAAATATGACATTCTATTACGGCACTACGATTCAAAAACAAACACTATCACCACCAACGGCACACCGAATGCAATCAAGATAACCCTGCGGCGTAATAAAGCGGTAAACAACCCGGTCCCGACTTTTTTACTAGGGTTTATCGGTTTGAACTCGTGGGATATGACCGTCCAAAGCGTGGCAATGGTTGGCAGCACTACGCGCTGCGATGCGTCGGAAGGATTGTTTGCGCATGATATAATCGAGTTAGTCGACGAAAACCAAATTGGTGCCGACTACTGCATTCATAGCCAACGATCAGTCACACTAACCTCACGCAACGAGTTTGCCAAAAGCAGTCTGGTCAGTATGCCCGACCTGAGTAAATGTAGCGGTAACTGTGATCGAATAGCAAATGCCGGGCTCCGCACTCAAGAAGTTAATCTGATCATGCCAGACCTTAATAGCCTCATTCACGGCATTTTTGATGGTTTCCGTGGTGACCCGCTGCTGGCTCAAGAGGTTGTATCTTTCTTCGATGGCAAACCGTTGGATGATGATTTTTCAGCACTTGATGAAATCGGGGTGCCAAAACAATTATTAGGTCAGCTGAAAAAAGGTACAGTGGTACCACTTCTAAAAGAACAATTCCTGTTGCTACGCGAGTTCCCAGAAGGACTTTCCTATTCAGTAGACTGTAACGACCAAGAACCCATCCTGGAAATAGGTGTGGAACCATTTAGCCCCGCCCTAAGGAATATTGTATTAACTACTGATTGCGCTCTCCGGTTTGGCCCGCATGCAAGTATCAGGGGTAGCCTGATTGTCACAACCCGTAACCAACACGAGGATACACTGTCCGTAGATCCCGGAGCCAAGGCTGGAGACCCATTGCAAGACTGCAACCCCAATGAGCATTCTGTATTCATGTCTATTGGCAAAATGACCTTGCCTGCCGGTTTCACCAACTCAAATGTTACGTTTGTCGGTGCCGATAATATTCGTGTGGACGGCGACCTCGATGCACGCATTTCGGTTCATCGGGGATTGGGAATTCATGCAAGCGGGCGCATTACCATTGAGGGGTCTCATAAGTTTATAGCCTGCGATAATTCTAGTGATCTACTCATACCCACTTTGCGAATTCTTAGGCATGTCACACCAACCCGAAAGATTCGCGCCACAACCGATCAAGTCGTGGGGCAGTAATCAATACCTGTATGAATAATAAATCGGGATAATATACTCTGACATTCTTTGTCGAATTGTTCTACCGGGATGCGACCTGTTAGCAAACTCCTTCACCAACACGAAATAAATTGGTAAACGCAATCTCAAGCGCACTTGCGAGGAAAACAGTATTCATTCAGTCCCAAATGTCTCACAAACAGACAAGACTTGCCAACCTCCGGAGACCATCTATTGCAAATTGAAAAAACCGACCTTCCCGGCGTTCTGCTGCTAACGCCCGCCCGTTATGGTGATCATCGCGGTTTCTTTTCCGAAAGCTGGAACCGGCAGACTTTGGCGGATCAGGGTATTACCTATGATTTCGTTCAGGACAACCACTCGCTGTCACGCGATGTCGGAACCATACGAGGACTGCATTTTCAGGCCCCGCCGCATGCACAGACAAAACTGGTGCGCTGCGGGCAAGGCTGCCTGTTTGATGTCGCGGTCGATATCCGCAAAGGCTCGCCGACTTACGGGAAATGGACCGGAGTCGAGCTTTCGGCCGACAACGGCAAGCAATTGCTGATCCCCGAAGGGTTTGCACATGGCTTTGTCACCCGCCTGCCAAACACCGAAATCATATACAAATGCACCGATTACTATGCGCCGGATGCCGACGGGGCTATCCGCTTTGATGATCCAGATTTGGGAATTGACTGGGCAATTGATCCGGATAAGGCTATTTTATCGGATAAGGACGCCGCAGCACCATTTATAAGCAATTTTGAAACCCCTTTTACCTACGAGATTGATTGATGAAGATACTAGTTACGGGCGGGGCCGGATTTATTGGATCGGCCGTTGTACGCCGCGCCATTCGGGACGGCCATCAGGTGGTTAATCTGGACGCGCTGACCTATGCCGCCTGCCTTGAAAATGTTGCCTCTGTGGCCGACAACCCGAATTATGCCTTTGAAAAGGCCGATATCCGCGATCCGGCGGCGCTGGCTGCGGTTTTTGCGCGTCATGCACCCGACACCGTGATGCATTTGGCCGCCGAAAGCCATGTGGACCGTTCGATCGACGGACCTGCCGCCTTTATCGAAACCAATGTTACCGGCACCTTCAACATGCTGGAAGCAGCGCGGGAATACTGGGTTGGCCGTGATCGCCCGAAAGATTTCCGGTTCCACCACATCTCGACGGACGAGGTTTACGGCTCGCTTGGGGCGACGGGAATGTTCACCGAAGATACGCCTTATGATCCAAACAGCCCCTATTCGGCATCCAAAGCCGCCAGTGACCATCTGGTGCGGGCATGGGGTGAAACCTATGGGCTGCCGGTGGTTGTAACCAATTGTTCAAACAACTACGGCCCCTACCATTTCCCCGAGAAACTGGTGCCGGTGGTTATCCTGAAGGCGTTGGCGGGCAATGATATTCCTGTCTATGGCAAAGGCGAAAACATCCGCGACTGGCTGTACGTCGAGGATCACGCCGACGCCCTGCTGACGGTGCTGCAAAACGGCCAAACCGGACGCACCTACAACATCGGCGGTGAAAACGAGGCGACCAATCTGGAACTGGTCCAGAAAATCTGTACGATACTGGATGAAAAACGCCCCGGTGACACCCCTTACAGCCAGTTGATTACCTTTGTCGCGGACCGACCCGGCCATGATTTACGCTATGCAATTGATCCACAACGTATCCGCACCGAACTGGACTGGCGCCCCTCGGTCACGCTGGACGAAGGGTTGGAAAAAACCGTGCAGTGGTATCTGGATAACGAGGATTGGTGGCAGGCGCTGCTGGATCGACAAGGGGTAGGCACCCGACTGGGCAACAAGGGATGAAACCGTCTACCGGTCAGGCCCCCTATTTTGCTGTTCTGGACAGCCTGCGTGGAATTTGCGCCATGATGGTGGTTTTGTTTCATTTCCACGCCAACAGCCATATCGAAAACCTACCACTGGTGCGCAACAGCTGGTTATTTGTCGATTTCTTTTTCGTCCTGTCTGGGTTTGTGATTGCGGCCAATTACACCACCCGATTGCAAAACAAAGACGTTTCGATCTGGCGTTTCATGGGGTTGCGTTTGGCGCGGCTTTACCCGCTGCATCTGTTCATGCTTGGCGTGTTCGTTGCAACCGAAGCGCTGATGCTGGCTGTGCGCCCAATGCTGGCCAACGCTGACCGTATCCCGTTTGAAGGCACCCGAAGCCTGTCATTGCTACCGGAAAACGCGCTTTTGTTGCAAAGTCTGGGGCGCCCGTTCGGCCTGTCAGGAGTAGAAAGCTGGAATGTGCCATCCTGGTCAATAAGCGCCGAGGTGTGGGCCTATCTGGTTTTTGCAATCGCATTGATAGCGGGGTATCAGGCTATCCGCCTCTATCGCGCGTTTGCATTTCTTGTTATTCCAGCAGCCATCATCGCACTTAACAGCGGATCAATAAATCTGGTCACGGATGGTGGGGTTTTTCGCTGCATCATGGGGTTTGGCGTTGGCACTGTTTTATGGCAACTATTCCAGCGATTTAGACCCGATCAACGCGTTACCGGACGCTGGGAAATACCGGTTTTCGCTGGAATGGTCCTGTTTGTTTCTTATGCCCCGACTTATGGCGTTACCCTATTGGCACCAGTCGTGTTTGGTATTGTCCTCTGGGTATTTTCCGCTGAACAAGGACTGCTGTCACGCGTATTTTCGACCAAAGGGTTTTTGCTGATGGGGGTTTTGTCCTATTCCATTTACATGGTGCACTCCTATTTGCACGCCCGCCTGAAAAACCTGACAACACTGCTGGAACAGCAAAGTGGCCTTGAACTGTTTTCTCCGTCCGAGGGCAACCAGTTCGGGACAACACTGCTGGCCGGTGATCTGTTTGTTGTAACCGGTTGCGTCCTTACAGTGATCGTTAGCTACGTAACGTGGAAATTTGTGGAAATGCCGGGGCAGCGGCTGGTGCGGGGTTGGGTCAATGCATCCTGAAGCCAGAAATCGTACTCAATACCGGTTAGGTAAATGTCAACTTGGGACCGGTTATATCCGGTCGCACAAATAATAAACAGGGAACCCCCTATTCATGCGGATACTGGTCTTTGGAAAAACCGGACAGGTGGCCACCGAATTACAGCGGCAGGCACCGGTAACCGCGTTGGGGCGGGATCAGGCTGATTTGTCCAACCCGCAGGCCTGTGCAGACATCATTGCAACAACCGACGCCAATATCATCATCAACGCAGCCGCCTATACCGCCGTCGACAAGGCCGAAGACGATGTGCAGTTGGCAAACGTGGTGAACGGGGATGCGCCGGGTGCGATGGCACTGGCAGCGGCAGCGCGGGGGATACCGTTTCTGCACATCTCGACCGACTACGTTTTTAACGGCAGCGGCACACAGGCAAGAAAACCGAATGATGCTGTTGATCCTTTGGGGGTCTATGGGCGCAGTAAGCTTTTGGGCGAAGAACGGGTGCAAAGCGCTGGCGGCAGCTATGCAGTATTACGTACCTCGTGGGTGTTTTCGGCACACGGTGCAAATTTCGTCAAAAGCATGCTGCGGCTGGGGGCGGACCGCGATGCGTTAAGCATTGTGTCCGACCAGATCGGCGGGCCCACGCCGGCCGCCGATATTGCGGCAACACTGTTGCGCATGGCTGGTGCTTTTGCTGGCGGGACAGGCAAAGCCGGAACCTATCATTACGCTGGCACGCCCGCCGTCAGCTGGGCCGATTTCGCCCGCGAGATATTCACCCAAAGCGGATTGAACGTGCGGGTGAACGACATTCCGTCAAGCGACTATCCGACACCGGCCAAACGGCCGCTAAACTCGCGGCTTGACGGCTCTACTCTGGCTGCCGATTATGGGATCAATCCGCCAGACTGGAAAACCGGACTACGCAAAGTATTAACCGAATTGGGACAAGTATCGTGACAAAACGCAAAGGTATCATTCTGGCAGGCGGGTCGGGGACGCGCCTATATCCGATCACTCTTAGCATCTCGAAACAGTTGCTGCCGATCTATGACAAACCGATGATCTATTATCCACTGTCGGTGCTGATGCTGGCGGATATTCACGAAATCGCGGTTATCACAACGCCGCAGGACCAGGATCAGTTCCAGCGGCTGCTGGGCGACGGATCGCAATGGGGTCTGGATCTGACCTATATTCAGCAACCTTCCCCGGATGGACTGGCACAGGCCTATTTGCTGGCCGAGGATTTTCTGGCAGGCGCACCATCGGCAATGGTTCTGGGCGACAACATTTTCTTTGGCCACGGGTTGCCCGAAATGCTGGATCTGGCCAAGGCCCGCACCACCGGCGGTACCGTCTTTGGTTATCGGGTGGCCGATCCGGAACGCTATGGCGTGGTGGATTTTGATGAAAATGACCGCGTTGTTTCCATCATCGAAAAACCCGAAATCCCCCCCTCGAATTACGCTGTGACAGGGTTGTATTTTCTGGACGGCACAGCCCCCGACAAAGCGCGACAGGTCAAACCGTCACCCCGTGGCGAACTTGAAATCACATCTTTGCTGGAACTTTATCTGGCCGAAGACGCATTGACCGTCGAACGCATGGGGCGTGGCTATGCCTGGCTGGATACCGGCACCCACGGCAGCCTTCTGGATGCCGGAAATTTCGTGCGTACACTGGAAAACCGGCAAGGGATGCAGGTGGGATCGCCGGATGAAATCGCCTTTACCAAAGGGTGGATCACCCGCGAAGATCTGGAAAAGCGTGCCGATCTGTTTGCCAAGAACAAATACGGGCAATATCTGAAGGGGTTGTAAGGCCGTTTTCTGCCCAAATACCTAAATTTGAACAAGACCCTTGCGACACTCTCCCTATGATTGTAGCATTTGATTCTAAAGCAATCGAAGGATGGGTCAAAGTGCTGGTTGGTGTTATTGGTATCGGAATGCTACTTGGCCTCGTCGCGGGCGGCGGGGCGCTGTATGCCGGATTGCCAATATGGACAGCGGTGTTGTTCTACGCGGCAACCGGAACCTTGTTTGTATTGCTTACACTGTTGGCTGGATCGGTGGTGTTCTTTGTCAGGAACCGCCCACCACGGGAACAACACAGCTACCAGAAATAACCCCACCCACATTGCACCCTACACACCGGATGCCGGCATTCGTGCCCTTTGCGCCATGCCGATCTGGATCAACGCCGAAATATTCATGACCAGTGCGTAAATCAGCGCAGGCGTGGCCAACGCGGGATTTTTCAACAGGGAACCGGCAACAAACATCGCAACTGCAACATTCTGAAGCGAGGCCTCGACCATAATCGCGCGCCGCCGCTCGGCAGTCAGCCCCAGCAAAATACCGGCGCCACCCGCCAGCCCCAGCGCAGTCAGATTCAAAGCGGCAACCGCCGGACCAACGCTGGATAGATGATCCATCATCGGGCCCCAGTTTTGAACAAAGGTGGCAAAAACCATGACAGCAAAAACCACTTTGGATACAGGATCAAGTATAGACACCAAACGCCCTGCCAAGGCCGGTCGCCATGCCGTAAATGCAATACCCGCCGCCATCGGCACCAACGCCACACCCGTCATTGCCATGCTCATCCGGGCCAGACCGGACACACCGGGTAATTCACCCACTCCGGCCAGAATCAGGATTAACGGAATCGTCACAGCCGCAAGCGCGGTGGTGACCAGCGTCATCGCCGCCGACAATGCCACATCTGCGCGGGCCAGATAGGCAATATAGTTGGACGTCACCCCCCCCGGCGCCGCCGCAACCAGAATCAGCCCGATCGCCATCGGTGCGGACAGATCAAACACCTGCGCCAGAACAAAGGCAACAGACGGCAGCAGAACCATCTGCACAACCAACCCCGCAGCCAATGCACCGGGGTGTAAAAACGCCGCAGCCACCTTTGCAAAAGACAGGCGCAACCCCACCACAAACATCAGTAAAATAAGGCCCACAGGAAGGAAAGCCGCCAGTATCTGTGTCATCCGCTCGCACCCGTTTCGTTTGATCTGGACAGCAATAGTCTGGAACACTCCGCCGCAACATGACTTAAGTCAAGGCAACGGCCATAATAGCCGCTTAGATGTTTCCAGAGCTTGTAAGGAGAGAAATCATGATTGCACGGCGCAGTTTTCTAATATCCGGCGGGGCGCTGCTCGGCGCTTCCAGTCTACCGGCTTTTGCCGAACGGGTCGATATCGATCTAGAGGCCGACACCGCGCAAGACACCGCAGATGTGCGCCGCCGGTTCATGATGGAAGACACCTACGGCAATCTGGTCAAGGATGATGATTTCCAAGGCAAGTTCATGCTGATCTATTTCGGCTATATGTCCTGCCCCGATGTTTGCCCCACCACATTGGCCACGCTGGCCGATGCAATGGAACAGCTGGGCGATCTGAACGAAGACCTTGCCGTGCTGTTCGTTACGGTTGATCCGGACCGTGACGGCCCCAAAGATTTGCACGATTACGTCCAGTTTTTTGATAAACGCATCGTCGCCCTGCGCGGACCCAAGGCCTATACCGATCACATGGTAAAATCCTATAATGCGCGTTACGAATTCTACTACCCCGATCCCGAAGACAAGAGCGAATACACGGTCGATCACACCGCCTCGGTCGCCTTTGTCGGCCCCTACGGCAATCTGATTAAACGCTTCCCGCATGGAACCTCGGCCGAGGCCATTACCAAAGACATCCGCGAAACCATGGAAGCGGCCCGCAAATAATGCACCGCCGAACGTTCCTGTCACTTGCAGCGGCGACAGTTGCAAATCGCACCTTGGCACAGGACGCGCCGATGTCTGCCGCCGCGCTGGCCCATCCGGCGATACCGTCCAAGGACGCCAGTGGGCTGTTGATGAAAGATATCGATGGCGAACCGGTTTTGGTTGGCGATTATGCCGGTCGTCTGGTGGTGCTGAATTTATGGGGAACATGGTGCCCCCCCTGCCGTCGGGAAATGCCATCCCTTTCGCGACTGGCAGACAAGGTTGATCCAACGCGAATCGCCGTGGTGCCGCTGGCCTTTGAAAATGGCAACGCGACACGGGTCAGGGTGTTTTATAAATCCATCGGCATCACCAACCTGCCGGTTTTACTGGGGGACGGGCAGAACCTGAAAACAGTTCTGTCACTGGAACGCCTGCCAACCACCGCCATTCTGGACAAAACCGGCATGCACATATCGACGGTTGCAGGCGAGGCAATGTGGGATGACGAAGACACAATCAACTGGCTGAACAGGTTATGTCATTAAAAAGTTGATGGGAAACCGAAAAATCAACTATGCGTTGGCCTAATTCCATCGCTTATCAAAAACTGTTATTTCCACCGTCGTCGCCCCGTCACCGGCCCGTCCCCTTGCGCCATGATCCGTTCAATCGCCTGATCCAGCGGTTCGTCCACCACAGCCATATGATGCGCGTTGGCATGCAGCAGGGTGTTTTCATCACGGATCAGACCCACATGCCCTTTCCAGAAAAACAAATCACCCCGTTGCGGTTTCCCGTTGTCGCCAATTGCTACGCCTATGCTGGCCTGCTGCATGTCGGCATCCCCGGGGCAATCCACCCCGCAGGCCAGTAGGGCCATCTGCACCAGGCCGGAACAATCCAGCCCCCAGATGCTGTTGCCACCCCACAGGTAAGGCACGCCCATAAATCGTTCGGCCGCCTCTATCGGGTCATCAAACAATTGGTCAATGGGTGCGATATGCGGGCGTGGGATAAATTCGCCGCTGGACAGTTCGGCAAAACGATCACCCTCGGCGACAATCTCCAGTCGCGAGCCGAAACTGAGCGGGGCGATCTCTTCGGATTTGAAATCGGGTTCGGGGTAGATATGTGAACTGCGGGCAGAAACGAAATGCGTGGGCTTGCGCTTTTCTACCAGATCGACGGCGTGTAGATACCCTGCATAACCATCCTTTTGCGCACAGCCATAGGCCCAGCCATCACGCATCTCGACCACGCGGAAATCCTCGCCATAGATCATCTGGCGGTCGCGCTTGCCCTCCGGTGCATCCCGCAGGTCGGCCACGGAGACGGCAACGCTCATCACCTCGCCACTGTCGCGGAATTCTTTTGGCAGGGTTCGCCGGTCGCTCATAGGTTCAGCACCTTTGGCAAGGATTCAAGGATTGCCCGCGCGCCCTGTCCCACGCCCCCTTTGGGGCGGGCAGGGGCAGCATTGGGTTGCCAACCATAGATATCGAAATGCGCGTAAAGCGGGGTTTGATCGACAAAGCGGCGCAGGAACAACGCGGCGGTTATAGATCCGGCAAAACCCCCGCTGGGTGCGTTGTCCAGATCGGCGATGCCGGGTTCGATTATGCTTTCGTAAGGTTCCCAGAATGGCATCCGCCACAGCGGATCGGCCACCGCTGCGCCGCTGTCGGCCAGTGTCGCCGCCATGCTATCATCATCGGTGTAATAGGGGGCAAGGTCCGGCCCCACGGCTACCCGTGCCGCACCGGTTAAAGTGGCCATCGAGATCAGACAGTCCGGTGTTTCTTCGTCTGCCAGCGCCAGCGCGTCTGCCAGCACCAACCGCCCTTCGGCATCTGTATTGTTTACTTCGACGGTTAGCCCCTTGCGCGAGGTCAGGATATCCTGCGGGCGGAATGCCGAACCGCCGATGGCGTTCTCCACCGCAGGCACCAGCACACGCAGGCGCAGTTTCAGGCCCAGCGTCATGATCATATGCGCCAGCCCCATCACCGTGGCCGCCCCGCCCATGTCCTTTTTCATCAGGCCCATCGAACTGCCCGGTTTGATGTTCAGACCGCCGGTGTCAAAACATACGCCCTTGCCAACCAGCGTCAGCGCGGGCCCCGTATCGCCCCACCGCATATCCAGCAGACGCGGGGCACGGTCGGATGCGCGGCCAACGGCGTGGATCATCGGCAGGTTTTGCGTTAGCAGATCATCCCCCGTGACCACTTGCACCTTGGCCCCGTGTTCTGCGGCCAGCGCCAGAAATGCGTCTTCCAACTCTTGCGGTCCCATGTCGGATGCCGGTGTGTTGATCAGATCGCGGGTTAATACCTCGCCTGCCGCTATCGCTTCGATCCGCGCGGCGTCAATACCCTTTGGTGCCTTCAGACGCACTGCATTCGGCTTTTGCTGGCGATAGCGGTTGAACCGGTAACTGGCCAGCAACCATCCCAACGCGGCTTCTTCTAACGCGGCCCCTTCCAGGCCGGATTCGATATGATAGGTTCCGGCAGGCAGGGCCGTTGCGGATTTGGCCAGATGGAACCGCCCGCGTGCCCGCTCTGAGGCTTTGCCATAGCCCACCGCAACCATTTTGGGCGCGCCATTTCCATTCGGGATCAGGCAAACCTCGCCCAGCGACGCAGTGAAGCCATTGGCATCCAGCCATGCGGCAACGAATGCAGATTGGTTGGCAGACCATTCCCCAAACGCACCGGCATCCAGAATATACAGCGGGATAGAGGGGGTTTCTTCCTTGGCGAATTTCACAGACATGTTTTGCGACCTTGTTCGGGATTTTGGTTCCAAAACACCCTAAGTCGCCACAACACACGACCGCAACCAAATCCTTTGCAAACCAAAGAGAATGCCTATCGGTGCACCTGTTTTCTAACCAAGAAAACAGATCGAAATCTTTGCAAGATTTCGCCCCCTCGCAACTGGTTTAGACCGACATATCCTGCAAATCCCAAACTGCCGTCAATGAACGGTCCCCGATCCGTTGCAAACGGGCCATCGTTGCCCCCAATGCCACCGGGTCCGGACCATCGGCACATTTGCACACGTCCCGCGCCACATCGGCCAGCCGTTGCATCCCAACCTGTTCGGCAATCCCGATCAACCCTTTTGTGCTTTTGCGTAGAACGGCCAATTTATAGGTGCGAAACGCCTCGTCGACGCGGGCCAGTCGCACGGCCAGTTCTTCCATTGCACGGCACACCACGTCTTGCGCTCCGGCCTCGCCCAGTTGCACATATAATTCCGCCAGCCGGTCCGAATCCAGCCACACCTTCTCGTCAAATACCAGCACTGCAATTTGCTGCACACTCTCACCCTCCGGTTCCATGCCCCCACATAACGACGCAATATCCAACAATCTTCCTTAGAAAAGGTTTCCAACAACACCAGAAATTGCTCGAATTTCCGTCAAATGCAGATTAGTTATGGCAAGACCAATCGGCCAAAGGAGCGCCCTTCATGGAACACGCCAAACCGCTACCCTCTTATCTGGTGCAACGCTATCAGGGTTGGAAAGCCACCGGATACGAGGACAACAAGGTCTGGTACCGCCGTCTGGCCGAAGAAGGGCAGCGCCCGCGCGCGATGGTAATATCCTGTTGTGACAGCCGCGTGCATGTAACGTCGATTTTCGGCGCGGATCAGGGCGAGTTTTTTATCCACCGCAACATTGCCAATCTGGTGCCGCCCTATGCGCCCGACGGGGAGCATCACTCGACTTCGGCGGCGATTGAATTTGCTGTGACCAACCTGAAAGTGGCGCATCTGATTGTACTTGGCCATTCCAATTGTGGCGGCATCAACAGCTGTTACGATATGTGTTCCGGTCAGGCCCCGGCGCTGGAAAAGAAGTCCAGTTTTCTTGGCCGCTGGATGGATATCCTGCGTCCGGGGTTTAATCTGGTCGAGGAAATGAACCTGAATGACGAGAAAGAGGAACGCCGCCAACTGGAAAAAGCTGCCGTCGTGGTGTCGCTGGACAATCTGATGACATTCCCTTTCGTCAAGGATGCCGTGGAAAACGAAACCATGACGCTGCACGGGCTTTGGACCGATATCGGCGAAGGTGGGTTGCAGCACTTTGATCCCGAAAGCAATATGTTTGCCGACGTCTGAAGCATTACATAACCGCCCCTATTGGTGGGATGATTCCGGCCTGCCGGATGCAGCGCTTTCGCTTGATCCACAAACCCTGCCGGATACGGTTGATACCCTGATCATCGGGGCCGGTTATAGCGGGCTGTCCGCCGCTCTGACATTGGCGCGGGCGGGGCGGGATGTGGCCGTGATTGACGGTGATATGATCGGCTATGGCTGCTCATCCCGCAATGGCGGCCAGATCGGGCCATCATTTCACAAATTGGGGGTTGCGGGGCTGACGGCAGCCTTTGGTCAGGTCAAAGCGCATGCAATCCTGCGCGAGTCGATGGATTCGTTGACCTATCTGAAAACCCTGATCGCGGATGAGGGTATTAAGTGCGACATACAGCCGGAATCGGGTCGTTTCAAAGGGATCAGCCGCGCCAGCCATTACGAGGAAACCGCCCGCAGTAACGAAGCCTTGTCCAAGGCGGTTGGATTTGCGTTTGAAATGGTCCCAAAGGTGCAGCAATCAGCGCATATCGGCAGCGATTTTTATCACGGCGGGGCGGTGTATCGCGAGGACGGGCAGTTGCAGCCTGCGAAATTTGTAACAGGGTTGGCGTCAAAGGTTATTGCAGCGGGTGCGCGTCTGTATGCGCCTGCGCGGGCAACGGGTGTGCAGCGGGACAGAGACCGCTTTTTGGTTCGGATCGGCAACCGTACCATCACCGCGCGGCAGGTTCTGGTCGCAACCAACGGGTATTCCGGCCCTGAACTGCCGTTCTTTCATCGCCGGATCATGCCGTTGCGATCCGCGATTATCGCCACCGAACAACTGTCGCCCGATCTGGTCCGCAGCGCTTTTCCCGATGGCAAATGTATCGTCGATTCCTCGCGGCTGGTTTTGTATTACCGCCCGTCCCCCGATGGCACCCGTGTGGTATTCGGTGGGCGGTCGTTCGATAATGCCGATCGGCCCGACCATTACACCCCCGACCTGCGCCGCCTGATGCTGCGGATATTCCCGCAACTGGCCGATGCCAAAATCACCCATGCTTGGTCCGGCACGGTTGCCTATACCTTTGATTACGCGCCGCATCTGGGGTGTCACGACGGGCTGCATTACGTCATGGGCTATTGCGGATCAGGCGTAGGACGAGCCACCTATTTCGGGCATAAGGCCGCGTTGAAAATGTTGGGCGACAAGGATGGTAAAACCGCGCTGGACGGATTGGAATTTCCGACACGGCCGTTTTATACTGGCAAACCGTGGTTCCTGCCTGCCGTGTTGCGCTGGCAGTCGTTTATGGACCGGCTGGGGCGCTAAATGTCACCAGTTACACAGGCCCCCGGTGCTGGTGTGCAGAGTCGCTGGCGGATATGACCATCCATAGATAAATTCCGTATTCCGCTTTATGGAATGCGGATAGCGTTGTAGCAATAGATTTCTGGTAACACGATCAAAGGTTGTTAAAATAGTAGACAATAGAAAATTGGGGCCGTTATCTGAGACAATCTTACCCAATTCAGCAGAACAGTTTCAAGGCAGGGAAATGCGCGAAAAATCCATTCTAATCACCGGTTGT